>CAZLYF010000007.1:3272-37864 GCA_964563725.1 uncultured Oscillospiraceae bacterium | reverse complement strand
GTTCCCGCCCCGCAAAAGAAATCTGGCCGCGCAGGCTTGACAAGCGTTCCGACCTTCATGTACCATACGGCTGAAAAACTTCATAATTGAAGGAGGTCCATCATGAAAAAGACTGTTGCCCTGCTGCTGTTTCTGGTTCTGGCCGCTTCGGTCCTGCTTCCCGCCGCGGGAGCGCTCGCCGAGCAGAAGTACGTGCTTAAGTTCAACCATGTCCTGACCCCGCAGGATCCCTACCAGGAAGCCTTCCTCAAATGGGCGGAGGCGGTCAGGGAACGGACCAATGGCGGGCTGACCATCGAAGTCTTCCCCAGCGCGCAGCTTGGCGTCGAGGAAGACATCCTGGAGCAGATCCGACAGGGAGCCAACATCGGGCAGAATACCGACGCGGCCAGGCTTGGCATGTATGTGCCCGACATGGCCGTGATGAACGCCCCCTACTTCGTCGAGACCCTCGAGGAAGTGGAGAAACTCAACACCCTGCCCACCGTCCAGGCCTGGAAAGCGGAACTGGAGCGGACCCAGGGCTTCAAAGTGCTCTCCTTCTTCTGGGTGCAGGGTTTCCGCCAGATGGTCACCAACAAGCCCGTCAGGCACCCCTCGGACCTGGCCGACCTTCGCATCCGGACCCCCGGCGCGCCGATCTGGCAGGAATCCGTCCGGGCCATCGGCGCGGTCCCCGTGGCAATGAACTACGGCGACATGTACTCTGGGCTGCAGACGAAGGCCATCGACGGGCTGGAGCTTTCCTTCACCGCAACGGCGACGGGCAAGTTCGACGAGGTGACCTCCTATGTCAGCGAGACCAGGCACATCCTGCTGGTCAACTTCGAGGTCATCAGCAGCAAGTGGTTCAACGCGCTTCCCGCGGAATACCAGGCGATCCTCGAGGAGGAATGCAACAAGGCGGGGCTCGAGGTCTCCCGCAGGTATCTTGAGGAGATCGACCCGGCCAATCTCGAAGCGCTCAAGGAAAGGGGCATGACCTTTGTCCCGGCCTCCGAGATCGACATGGCGGCATTCAGGGAAGCCGGGGAAGCGGCTTACGTGAAGCTCAATCTCCAGGCTGCCAGGGACCAGATCTACGCGGAACTCGGAAAATCAAAATAGGATTCTGACCGCCGGGGGGCCGTTTCCGGCCCTCCGGTTCTTATGCGTCCGGACATGCGCGCTTCCTTGAAAGGGGGCGCCCTGTCCGTTGCTTGCCGCAGCCGTACCCGGTTTGACCGGCGTCCAGGAGAAACGCATGCGAAAACTGTACGAAAAGATCTGCAGGGTGGAAGTCGTGCTGGCGGGCACCTCGTTTGGCGTTTCGTGCCTCATCATCTTTGCCTCCGCCATCGCCAGGACCCTGAAGCGGCCCTTCAACTGGGCCCAGGACATTTCCCTCTTCCTCTTCGCCTGGAGCGTGTTTTTCAGCGCCGACGCCGCCCTGCGCGCCGGCAAGCTGGTCAGGATCGACCTTCTGGTCAGCCGCTTCTCCCCAAAGGCGCAGAAGATCGTTGAAGCGGCAAACTACCTGATCATCCTGGTTTTTCTGGGTGCGCTCGCCTGGCTGGGCTTCAAGCTGAGCGCCTTCTCCTGGCGCCGGGCGTTCCAGGGCATCCCCGGTTTCAGCTATGGCTGGGTCACCCTGAGCCTCCCTGTCGGCAGCCTTCTCATCGGGGCCACGACGATCCTGAAACTCAAGAGCCTGGCCGCGCAGCTGAGGCAGGCCGGCCCGAAACGCGAGGCCTGACATGCTCATCACCGTCATTTTGTTCCTTTTGCTGCTCACGTTCGGGATGCCGGTCGCCTTCGCAGTCGGCATATCGGGCGTGGCTTTTTTCCTGCAGCACCCCGAGCTGCCCCTCACGATGATCGTGCAGCTCCCTGTGTCCCAGACCCAGAACTACACCCTGCTGGCCGTACCGCTGTTCATCCTCGCGGGCAACCTGATGAACACCTCCGGCATCACCCGGCGGCTGCTCAGGCTCTCCTCGGTGCTGGTGGGGCATATGCGGGGCGGGCTCGCTCAGGTGAATGTGCTGCTTTCGACGCTCATGGGCGGGGTCTCCGGCTCGGCCATCGCCGACGCGGCCATGGAGGCGCGCATCCTCGCCCCCGCCATGGTGAAGCAGGGCTACTCAAGGGGCTTCACCGCCAACTGCACCGCCTGGACGGGCCTGGTCACGGCCACGATCCCGCCGGGCGTGGGGATCATCCTGTTTGGCACCACCGGCGAGGTCTCCATCGGGCGGCTCTTCACGGCGGGAATGTTCGTCGGCGTCGTGCTCATGGCGGCCTATATGCTCAATGTGTGGATCATCTCCAGGCGCAGGAAGTACCGGCCTGAAAGGGAAACGCGGGCCGGCGCAAGGGAGGTCGGATCCTCGCTGGTGAAAAACGTATGGGCGCTGCTGTTCCCGCTCATCCTCCTGGGCGGGCTGCGCACGGGCGTCTTCACCGCCAGCGAAGTCGGCGCCTTCGCCTGCGTGTATTCCCTGCTGGTCGGCCTGTTCGCCTACCGCGAACTGAACCTGCGCAGCCTGGCGGAGACCATGGGCAACGCGGTCATGGACATGGGCGGGGTGATGTTCATCATCGCCCTTTCGGGCATATTCGGCTACGGCATCCCCTTTGAGCGGATCCCGGACGCCGTACAGGCGGCCATCCTCGGACTGACCACCAACCGGTACGCCGTAATGGGCATCATGATGCTGGTCATGGTCTTCCTCGGGATGTTCATGGACGGCTCGGTCATTATCCTCCTGTTCACCCCCATCTTCCTGCCCATGGCGCTCAAGGTGGGCTGGGACCCCGTCCATTTCGGGATCCTGTTCTGCACGGTGATCACGATGGGCAACATGACGCCGCCGGTGGGCATGGCGATGTACACGGTCTGTTCGATCATGGAAGTCCCCATGTCCGAATACATCCGCGAGATGTGGCCGTGGCTGCTGACCGTCCTCGTGATGGTTTCCCTCCTCGTCTTCTTTCCGGACTTCGTGCTGTTCCTGCCCAACCTGCTGTTTGGCTGACCGGAATCGCCGAAACGCTGCGCAGCTTACCAGGGAGGTCTTGTCTTGAAGCTGAATGGAAAACTGGCCGTCGTCACCGGCGCTGCAAGGGGGATCGGGAGGGAGATCGCCCTCGCCTGCGCGCGGGAAGGCGCCGCGCTGGTCCTCGCGGACCTCAGCCCGCCTGACGAAACGCAGGCGGCCGTGGCTGCGCTCGGAGCGCAGGCGCTGGCCGTCGCCATGGACGTCTCCGACGCCGCCCAGGCCGGCAGCCTCAAAGAGCGGGTCCACGCCTGGAAGGGACCCGTCGACATCCTGGTCAACAACGCCGGAATCATTACCCGGGAAGGGATCCTCGACCTGCCGATCGACAAGTGGCTGCGGGTGATGGACGTCAATCTCAACGGGACGTTCTATCTGTGCAGGGCTTTCCTGCCCGACATGGTGGCCAGGCGCGGCGGGCGGATCGTCAACGTGACCTCGGTCGCCGGGAAGATCGGCGACGTTACCGCTTCCCCGGCTTACGGGACCTCCAAGGGAGCCGTCAACACCCTCACCCGCTCGCTTGCCCGCCAAATGGCTGAATACGGCGTCACGGTGAACGCGGTGGCGCCCCACGCCATCGAAACGGACATGAGCGCACAGTGGTCGCAGGAGAAGCGCAGGGCGGTTATCGAAGCCATCCCGCTCAAGCGGATGGGCACGGCGTCGGAAGTCGCCCACGCGGTGCTGTTCCTGCTTTCGGAGGAGGCGGGCTTCATCACAGGCGAAACGCTGAACGTCAACGGCGGCTTCCTGATGGACTAAGGGTCCGGCCCCTCCGTCCAGAAAGACGCGCAGTTTCCGCGCAGCTTCCGAAGCGATTCCAGGAAGAAGTAGTCGCCGTACACGATGTTGACGTGCGTGCCCGCGCCCTCGTCATGATACGCGGCGGTGCATCGGGTGAGGGCGCCGCAGTGCGTTTCCTTCCAGTCCGCGCAGAGGCTGCCCATCGCGCGCAGCATCCGCACAGCCGCTTCGCGCCAGGCCGCGCACCGCGGGTCTCTCCCCGCCCCGCACAGGGTCAGGAGCGCGCTGGCGGCGCAGGCGCCGGCGATGTTGTCGATTTTTTCAATGTTCCGGGGCTGGGCGAAATCGCAGTCCGTCAGCCCGTCGGGGCGGATGTGAGCGACAAAGTAGTCCGCGGCGCGGAGGGCGGCCTGCAGGTACCGCGCGTCACCGAGGTTCAGCCAGGCCAGCGTGAAGCCATACAGCGCCCAGGCCTGCCCGCGGCTCCAGCTGGACCCCGGGCAGCAGCCTTGGCCGGCTGGCCTGTCCAGTACCGCGCCGGTCGCCGCGTCGTAGACGACGATATGGTCGCAGGAGCCGTCTTCCCGCTGAAAATCCCTGATGCAGCTGTCCGCGTGGATGCGGGCGACGTGGCTGAACCTCGGGTCGCCCGTGAGCCGGGACGCCCAGGACAGCAGGGGCAGGTTCATCAGGCTGTCGATGATCGCCCAGCCTTCGCGTCCCTCTCCGTTCCAGGCACGCAGGAAGCCTTTGGGATTGAAGCGCGCCGCGAGCACATTGGCTGCGCGCAGGGTAGGAAGGCGCATCTGCTGATTGCCGGTCAGGAAGGCGTCCGCGCCGCAGGAAAGAAGGTACAGGAACCCCACGTCGTGGTGAAGGCCCGTGAACAGGTCCAGCTGCCGAACCAGCCGTTCTTCCACCCGCCGGGCTTCCGTGAGAAAAAGCTCCTCTTTCGTTTCATCGTGCAGCTGCCACATGAGGGCCGCCCAGAAACCATTGGTCCACCACGCGTCCCCCTCGTGCGGCGGGCCCTGCCATACCGGTCCCCGGCCGGAATACGGGATGAGGTCCTGCTCCTTCGCGCGCAGCGCGCCGAAGCGGTATTTGCGGATGAACTTCTGCATCGTCCGTTCAGCCCATGTCATGCCCGTCCGCCTCCTTGGGCATCAGCTTCCATTTGCGTGGCCCGTCTCTTCCCGTCCCGAGCACGGCGCAGCGCAGGAGCGTCCTCCCTGTCCCGATCCTCCCCCTCAGGAGGGGGAGAACGGTGCGCGGAAAAACAAGGCTGGTATTGGGTTCGGGAAGGAGGATCTCTGCGCCCTCATAGCCTTCAAGGGCGGCGATGCCGGAAAACCCCGCCGGTGCCTCCGCCCAGGCTGTCCCCTGCCCCGCCAGCGACGCCGTCCCGTCCCTGGGCAGGGCATAAGCGCCTTCAGCGATCTGCAGCTCCCGGTCCGACGTGATCTCATGCGCGCGCAGCTGCCACTCCCCGACGGGGCGGATCCGCGTGCGCACCGTCACGCCGGGATACGGCTTCCACACGGACTCGACCGCCTCGTCGCTGAGGGAAAAGGCTTCCTGGCCAAAACGCGCGGACCAGCGCAGGCCGTCTTCAGAAAAAGCCAGCATGCTGTCCGGCGCGAAGCGCGCGAGCCCCACAGTATCCACCGGCACGCTGAAGCCAAAGAGGGTGGAATAAGCGAACTTCTCGTATTTCGCCGCTCCGTGCTTGTGTTCCGGCGCGTGCTGCCCGACGGGAAAAGCCTGAACGTGGCGCCCGGATGGATCCCTCGCGATGAGCATCCTTGCCGAAGGGTCCCTAAACAGGGGCGGCGCTTCGAAAGACTTCTCCTCCGCCTGCCAGAAAGGATGCCCTTCCGGCAGCGCCAGGGGAAGAAAGCTCTTGAAGGCCCAGTAGGGGGAGCCTGGGGCGTTGTAGCCTTCCGCCATGTGCAGATTGGGATAATCATAGCCGACGGAGAGCGTCCCGTCCCCAAGGAAGATCGGCTTGTCCAGCCATCCGCGCAGGTTGCCCAGCAGCAGCGCCTTCATTTCCCCCATTCCAAGGCCTGGCGCCGTTTCGCCCGCGAATGCCATGGCAGCGAAGAAGGCGCCCTGGGCGAAGCGGTAGGTGAGCGAGCGTCCGAAGGGGATCCCGGCGCCATCGGCAGCGAACCAGCAGGCGAATTTCGGCGCGAAAGCCCGGGCGCGGCGCCTGTATTCCGCGCAGCGCCCGGGTTCCAGGTCCCGCATCAGGACGGAATAGATGAGCCCGTAGAAATGAAAGGCCCAGGAGACGTAGTAGTCGCGCTGCGACGGGTAATCCCAGTACCAGCCGCCGCCTTCATAATGGCTGTCGATCAGGCGGAGGTCCTCGTCCAGGCGCTCCCGGTCGCAGGGAAGCCCGCAGAGCCTGAACCCGCAGTTGACCAGCACACGGAAAAATCGCCAGTTGTTCGCGGGCATGTCGAAACGGTTGATCTGGTCCAGCCACTTGCGCATTTGTTCGCTTTCGCGCTCTCCAAGCGCGAAAAAAAACCTGTCCGGCGCCATCCCCATCCCCAGGCCCATGACCGCCATCTCCACCATCCGCTGGTCATATGGGCCAATGTCGCCCCAGTATTCCGGGCTCCCGGGATCCGTGCCGGCGCCGATGCCCTGCCGCCACAGCGCCCATGGCTCCTCCGCCTCGGGGCAGCCTCCCTTCAGCATGGGGACCAGCGCCCAGAGGACGCGCGAAAAGCCTTCCATCCAGGACGTCCTCTCCGGGTACGCCGCGCCCGCCCCGCGAAGCCTGAGCTCCGCCCGGCAGGGGCTCAGGCGGCCGGTGAGGGCGGAGGTCATCCCGGCGGCAGCGCGCGCGAGGTCCGCTCTGGTCGTCAGGGGTAAAAACTCAATCGGCGCCATGTTCATCCGCCCTTTCCCCCGCAATCTCCATCAGGAAGCTCTGCCGCTGTTCCAGCGCCTCGCCGGCGCTGAGGGTCAGACGCCAGAGGGAACCTGGGAAAGAGCGGGCCATGCGCGGGTCAGTGACGGGGAATTCCACGCAGGCCGCCCGCAGCGCCGGGTCGAAGCGCAGCCTGAGCCTGCCAAACAGCGCCTCCCCCGTCCCGACCGCGGGCCTGTTGCGCAGCATGAACACCCATTGCGCCGTTCGGGGAAGCACCGTATGGATGGCGTCCTCAAGCGCCAGCGCCCCGCCTTTCCAACACAGCTTCCGGGAAAAAGCGCGCAGGCCCGCCTCACCCGGCCAGGCGCCCGCCAGCTCCATCTCCACGCCGCCTTCACAGGGCCGGAAAGCCGACGCGCCGAAGCGCTCACCGCTCCCCTGCTCCACTCCCCCGATCAGGGGGAGGTTGTGGTTGCCGGAGCGGACCTGCGGCAGGGAGAGACGCTCCGGCCCAAAGGTTTTAGCGGTATAGGTCATATTGCCAAGGTCCACGACCTCGGGCTTCCCGTCCGCGTACAGGAAGAAGGACCCGGCGTCGTTGTGGCTGTGGCTGCCCGCATTCACGCCCCCCTTGGCCGCGGCGGTCAGCCTGCCCCTGTGATCAGCCCAGAGCTGCAGCTTTGGCAGGAACACCGCCTCCTTTTCAGGCGCGGGCAGTTCCGGCACGCGGTCAAACAGCCTGTTGAGCACGCGGGAGAACTCCGGCGTGTCCGGCGTCGGCGAACCGGCCGCCTGCCTTTGGATCTGCGAGCCAAGCGCCATGAGGCGAGCGCATCCGATGCGCCGCCCGTAAAGGTATACACGCTCGCCGTCCAGCGCGGGCCTGGCGTCACAGTCGGCGAAATTGATGAACCAGGGCCCGGCCGCGTGCGCCCGCAGCGGGAACAGCCCGATGTCCCTGACCAGCGGATCGCCATAGAAATCCGCACGGCCACCCGTCAGCAGCCGCAGCGTTTCCAGGCAGTCCAGCAGCGCGCCCCCCGCCATGTTCCAGTAGGCCGCGCCCTCCTCGCTGCCGCCGTCTTCGGGTATGCAGGCGAGCCAGCGGTCCAGCATCTTGAGCCCGCGGACAAAGCCCGCCTCGAGCCTGTCTTCATCCGTTTCGCTGAGCAGCAGGCACAGCAGGATATTGCTGACGATCCATGGCGTCCAGTTGCACAGGTCGCTGCGGACAAAGCCCATCCACCAGAAATCGTCGTGCCCGAAGAAAGGCCCGATCACCCGGCGTTCCGTTTCATCCAGGACACGCCTGCGCAGCATCGTCGAGACGCCGTCCAGGACATCCCCCAGAAGATACACCGTGAGGTTCAGCAGCGCCGCCGTCTGCGCCGCGAACAGGTCCACGAAGGGGTCCGCGGGGTCCGGCAGTGCCACGTGCTGGCCTCGCCAGTGCTCCGCGCAGCTGTGGGCGCTGATGTTCCAGGCGCACTCCTCGCACAGGAGCCAGATCCCGTCCGAAACGTCCTCAAGGAGCCCCGGGGCCGGCGCCACACAGCAGGCGAGCGCGCAGGCCAGCAGTTTTTTTCTCCTGTCGAAATAAGGCGTTTCAAAGTCCTGCCGGTCGCCGGCGCGGACAAAGGCCATATACCTGGCCGCGGGCAAGGCAGGATAGGGCTCCGCCTGGCGTTTCCCGGCGTCCAGAAGGATCTGCGCCCTCATTTCGCCGGGGATCCCTTCCCAGGCCGCCCGGTCGGCGCAGCGCGGAAAGGGGGCGCGCTCCCGCGCGGGGACAAACAGCGTTTTGAGCAGGTGGCTGTCCAGAAACTCCTGAAACATGCCCTACCCCTTGATGCCGGTGGTGGCGATGCCCTCGATAAAATAGCGCTGCAGCAGGAAGAACATGACGGCGACGGGCACCAGCGAACACAGGGACGCCGCCATGATCAGCTGGTAGTCTGCCGTATACATCTGGATGAAACGCCTCAGGCCCACCTGAATGGTCTTGACGCTGTCGCTGGTCAGATAGATCTTGGGGCCCAGGAAATCGTTCCAGGTGTTGACGAAGGCGAAAATGATGAGCGTGGCGACGGCGGGTTTGGACAGCGGCAGCATGATCCGCGCCCAGATGCCGTACTCCGACAGCCCGTCGATGCGCGCCGCCTCGTTGAGTTCGCCGGGGATGCCCATGAAAAACTGGCGCATCAGGAAAACGCCGAAGGCGGAAAAGGACTGCAGGATGATCATCGCGTGCAGTTTGTCGTAGAGGCCGATGGAACGCATCATGATGAACTGGGGCAGCATGTAGGCCTGCCAGGGAATGGCGATGGTACCGATGTAGCACAGGAACAGCAGGTCCCGACCGCGGAAGCGGAGCTTGGCGAATGCGTAGGCGGCGAACGATGAGGTGAGCAGCTGCAGGCCTGTCACGCTCAGCGCAATCACGGCGGTGTTCCTGAAATAGGTCAGGAGCGGCACCTGTTCCCAGATCTTGATGAAATTGGACCACTGGGGCGCTGCAGGGACCCAGACCATCGGGTAGCGGAACACGTCATTGGATGTCTTCAGCGACGAGGAGATCATCCACGCGAACGGCAGCAGCGCCACAAAGGTCAGCAGGAGCAGGCCAGCGAAAATCGCTGCCCTGCCGTACCGCCTGCCGTTTGGGGCCTTTACGGCGTCAGGAAATGCGGTGATGTCGCTCCCCCCTCACATGTAATTGACCCATTTTTTCTCGGCCCTGAACTGCACCAGCGTCACCCCCAGCACGATCGCGAACAGCACCATGGACACGGCGCTTGCGGCGCCGTAGCGGATCTCGTCAAAACTGAGCTCATAGATGTAGGTGACCAGCATCTTGGTGGCCCTGCCCGGGCCGGCCTCCGTCATGATCTCCACCACGTCGTATATCTTGAAGCAGTAGATGGTCATCATGATCGACACGAAGAACGTGGTGGGCGTGAGCATCGGAAGCGTCACGTAGCGGAAGCGCTGCAGGCCCGTGGCCCCGTCCATCGTGGCGGCCTCGTACAGTTCCCTGGGTACGCCCTGCAGCCCGGCCAGGTACATCACCATGTAGTAGCCGGCATTGCGCCAGACGCTGACAATCACGATGGACCACAGCGCGAGGTCCTTCGTCTGCGTCCAGGTCTTGCCCAAATGGATCCCGAAGAACGATAAGGCACGGTTCACCGGCCCGTATTTCATCAGGATGAAATTCCAGCACACGCACACCGCCACAAGCGAAGCGACGTAGGGAAAAAACAGCGCGGCGCGGAAAAAGCGGACCCCTTTGGCCGCGCGGTTGAGGACCAGCGCCAGCAGAAGGGAGCAGAGCATCGTCAGGGGCACGGTCACCAGGGTGTATACGACCGTGTTCCTCAGGGAGATGCCCATATTGCTCTTGTCGAAGCTGAAGTTCCTGAACAGGTCGGCATAATTGCCAAGTCCCGCCCAGCTGATGCGGGACAGGTCGCCCCCGTTCCAGTTCAGGAAGGACAGCGCCACGGAAAACAGCACGGGGCACAGGGTGATGACCAGGAACCCCAGAAAATTGGGCGCGATGAACGAGTAGGCGATGAGCGCGCTGCGCCTTTCCATTCTGGTCGTTTTCACAAAGGAGGCCCTCCGGCGGGTCCAAGCGGGTTTGCGGCAGGCAGGGAAAAGGGGCGCCGGAGCCTTCGCCCCGGCGCCTGATGGGGACGCCTACTGCGCCAGCAGCGCCTGCACGCGTTCGTTCATGTTGGCGATGCCCTCGTCGATGGAGATGTCACGGGTGAGGATCGAGGTGTGCTCCTCGTTGAGGATGGTCTCGATGGCCTTTGCCTTGGGGTGCATCGGGAACTCGATGACGACCGACGCGGGCACGAGCGCCGCGAGCGCGCCTTCATCCTGCGGAAAACCTTCCACTGCGGACATGACGCCCGCCACATCCCCGCTGACCCACGCGGGCCGGGTGCCGGTGCCCGCCGTGACGGCGGCGCCTTCCGCCCCGCAGATCCAGGCGAGGTAATCCCAGGCGAGGTCCTTCTGCGCGCTCTTGGCGTTGATGGCATAAGCCGTGAGGTTTCCGAAGGAGGAGCCCGGCGCCACGCCTTCCCTGTGCGGGACCGAGGTGAAGGACCAGTCGAAATTGAAGGCGCCCGCGGCCTTGTCGTTGATCAGGGTGGAAACGAACCAGTAGCCCATGGGCAGCATCGCGATCCTGCCGCCTTCGAAGGCGCCCTTGTAATGCAGGCCGGCCGCCTTGATCTCGCTGTATTCCATCACGGCTCCGGCATCCTCCAGATCCTGCAGGAGCTTGTAGAAGTAGGCCAGCGGTTCGTAATGGCCGTCCACCAGCGTCCAGCCGCCTCCGGCCTCCGCCCAGTCCACCGCGGCCGACAGCCAGGTGTGGTAGTGGGAACCGTAGATTTTGTCGATGCCCTCGCCGGAGGCCATCTGTTTGGCCAGTTTGGCGTACGCTTCCCAGGTCAGGTCGCCCATGGGATACGCGACGCCCGCCTGGTCAAACAGGGTCTTGTTGTAGAAGAGCACCCAGAAGTCGCTGCGGAAGGGCAGGCCGTAGCGCAGCCCGTCGGCGCCCTTGAGGTTCTCGTCCATGCCGACAAAGCCGGACAGGTCGTAGGGAGAAGCCGCGAGATAGCTGTCAAGCGGCTCCAGGAAACCCTGCAGGATCTGGTTGTTGAGCCCAGGCATGTCCTTGATGCAGACGAGGTCGGAGGTATCCCCTGCGGAAAGCATCACGGCCACGTCATCGGAGTAGTTCTGGGATGCGACGTCCTTGTAGACGATGTCGATGCCCGGATTGAGCGCTTCATAGGCGGCTTCCTGGGCGGCGAGGTACTTGGTGGTCGTGGCATCCCACACGATGATGGTCAGGGTTTTCGTCCCCTCGGCCATCACGGAAGGAAGCAGCGCCGCGGCCAGGGTCAGGGCAAGCAGCAGTGCCATGGTCTTCCTCATGTTCAGTTCCTCCTCTTTCGTTCGGGCGGCGGCGTTCCCGGGGTTTGTAATCGGTTTCATGTAGTTCCCGGGCAGCGGCCGCCGTCTTGGCTGATTTGATTATATGGATGCATAATATGGTTTGTCAAGCGTTATTTCCGACATTTGCCTTTCATGGCATGCCCTGCGTCCGCCGGGAGGCAGGGCGCCAGGCATTGCAATCGGTTCCATTTTATGGTAAGATGACGGGGAAAGGAAGCGGACGATGCGCAGCGACGGCAGGCCGATCACCATCTACGATATCGCGGAAGAGACGGGGGTCTCCCCCGCCACGGTTTCCCGAGCCCTGTCCGGCGGAAAGCATGTCAGCCCAAAGACCCTCAACAAGGTGACGGCGGCGGCGGAAAGGCACGGATTCAGGCCCAGCGCGGCGGCAAGGGGCCTCAACCAGGGACATACGCGCCTGCTTGCCATCCTGCTCCCGGATCTCGCGCATCCCTATTTCAGCGAACTGCACCACGCTGCCCACCGCGAGGCGGCGCGCAGCGGGTATTTTCTCGTGCCGATGGTGATCAGGCGGGAAAGGGAGCTCATCGCGCGCATGATGGAGCAGCTCCGTGAGCTGCGGTTCGAGGGCGTTCTCTACGTCGACGGCCCGCATGGCAGGGAAGACGCGGCGCTGGAGAAGGGCCTGAGCAGGATGCACAGATCGATCCCCGTCGTCGCCATCAGCCCCCTGAGCCCGGAGCTCAAGTGCATCTGCCTGTACAACGACCTGGCCGGCGCCACCCGGCAGGCGGTCCGCCACCTTCACGCCCTGGGACACGAGCGCATCACGTTTCTCGGCGGGCCTGGCGCCATCGGGGATTCAGGCGCGCGCGGCCGGGCATTCCTGTCGGAACTCGAAAACCTCGGCCTCAAAAACGACCCGCGCTACCGCCACGAAGCCGGCTTCACGCCCGAGGACGGCGAGCTCGCGGCGCTGAAACTGCTGGACGGTCTCCCCCCGGAGGACCGGCCCACTGCGCTCATCGCCATCAACGACCTCGTTGCGCTTGGCGCGCTGCGGCAGCTGAAGCGCATGGGCCTGTCCGTCCCCGCGGACATCGCGGTGGTCGGCTGCGACAACCAGTTCTTTTCCGCCTTCACGGACCCGCCGCTGACCACCATCGACCTGCGGCCCCGCGAGCACGCGCAGAGCGCCGTCCGGGAACTGCTCGGCGCTCCGGCAAGGGAAGGCAAGGTGTATACCCTGGTGCGCGACGCCGCGCTGGTCGTGCGTGAATCCTGCGGCGTTAGGCTGGGCAGGCGTTTTTTCGGATGAAAGGCCTTCCAGGCCAGGCTCCGGCCGGCTTTATGCGGCGGTTCACGTCACCCCGGACAGCCTGATCACGTTCCAGCTCAGCGTGGGGAGCAGGACGGTGAGCCTTCCCCCCTCCACGCTGCCCGCGTCGCCTTCCGTGGGGACGACGCGCCGGGGGGCTTTTTCCGTGTTCACGGCCTTGACGTCGTCATGGTGCAGCACGATATGCCCCGTGGGGCGCAGCGTACCGAAGGCGCGCAGGTCGCAGGTGAGCTCCATCGCCTCCTTCAGGTCGCGGTTGACCGCGAACACCGTCACAGACCCGTCTTCCCCAAGGACCGCGGCTGCGTCCAGCAGCGGGACGCCCGCGTAGTCCCGGCAGTCATAGGCGGGCGTCGTGAGCACGGGGCGCAGGGACGTGCCGCGGCCATACCTGCTGGCGTGCAGCAGCGGCCAATAGATCGTCTGCGCCCAGGCGCCGCCGCCGTCTCTGGTCATGATGGGCGCGATCACGTTGACCAGCTGCGCCAGGCAGGCCACCCTGACGCGGTCCGCGTTGCGCAGCAGCGTGATGAGCATGCTGCCCGCCAGCAGGGCGTCCTCGAAATTGTAGACGTCCTCCAGCAGCGGCAGCGCCCGTCCCCATTTCTCGCGCCTCTGGATCTCCTTGTCCTGCTGCCTGGAGTGGTACCATACGTTCCACTCGTCAAAGGAGAGATGGAGCTTCTTTTTGCTGTGCTTCCTGCCGGCCACGGCGTCGCAGATGGCGGCGACCGATTTGATGAAATCGTCCATGTCCATGCTGCGCGCAAGGAAACCGGGGGTATCGCCGGTGGGGTTGCCGTAATAGCGGTGGATGGACACATAATCCACATGTTCATAGCACTCCTCGAGCATCTCATACTCCCATGACCCGAAGGTGGGCATGTCGTAGCCGGAGGACCCGCAGGCGACCAGCTCGATGGAGGGATCGACCCACTTCATCAATTTGGCCGCCTCCGCCGCGACCCGGCCGTATTCACGGGCCGTCCTGTGGCACATCTGCCAAGGGCCGTCCATTTCGTTGCCAAGACACCAGAGCCTGATGCCGAAGGGTTCTTCCGCCCCGTTTTCCCGTCTCATGTCGCTCAGGCGGGTCCCTCCCCTGTGGTTGGCGTACTCCACAACGGCGCGCGCCTCGTCAGGGCCCCGCGTTCCGAGGTTCACCGCGTACATGAGCTCCGTGCCGGCGTCCTTCGCCCACTGGGCAAATTCATGCAGCCCGACTTCGTTCGTCTCCGTCGTCTGCCAGGCCAGATCCAGGCGGCGCGGCCGCTGTTCCCGGGGGCCGACGGAATCCTCCCAGTTGAAGCCGGACACGAAATTCCCGCCCGGGTATCGGACGATGGGCACGTCGAGCTCCCTGACCAGTCCGATCACATCACGCCTGAAACCGTTCGCGTCCGCCGTCGGGTGTCCGGGTTCGTAGATGCCGCCGTACACGGCGCGGCCGAGGTGTTCGATGAAGGAGCCGAAGATCCGCTTGTCTACCCGGCCGATGGCGAAGTCCCTGTCCAGTATCATCCCGGCTTTTTTCATGGCAGTCCATCTCCTTGACGCTTCAATATGCTTGACAGGCAGGCGCATCCCGGTCATCCGGCTTGTTTCCGGTCCTGCAGCTGCAGCGGCAGATGAGTTTCACGGGGAACACGACCTTGCCCGGCCGGGACCTGTCCCCGGCGATCCTGTCGTGGAGCAGCTTCACCGAAACGCTGCAGATCTCACGGAGCGAACCCTCCACGGAGCACAGCGGGAAGGGAAAGCCCAGCCTGCCCTGGATGTTGTCATACCCGGTGAAGGCAATGTCCTCCGGCACGCGCACGCCCGCCTGCCTCAGGCTGGTGATCACCTTCCACGCTTCCATGTCGCAGTAGGCGAATACGCCGGTAAAGCCTTCCGCGAGCTTGCCCTTGAGAAAGGAGGCCGTCTTCTCCCCGTCTTCGTGGCTGTATATCAGACGGTCCTCCTCAGGGAGGCCGTACCGTGCCGCCGCCCGCAGGAAGCCCTGCCTGCGTTCCTCGATACCGCTGACTTGCTCGAAGCTGGAAAGATACACCAGTTTTCGGTGCCCGCGCAGGATGAGGTGTTCTCCCGCCAGAAAGCCTCCCTGTTCTTCGTCGCAAACGAGCGCGTCGGCGCTTTGATCCCCGAAGTGCCTGGCAAGCAACACGAACGGGAGGCCCGATTCCCGCAGCGCGCGAAGGGAGCGGTCGCTTTTCTGGCAGGGGCACAGGAGGATGCCGTCCACCTGGCTGCCGATGGCTACGCGGATCGCCGTATCCTCCTTCCCCTGGTCCTCATGGGTGCACAGCACGATCACCGTGTACTGGTACTGGCCCGCGGCCGCCTCGATGTCCCCGACCATCAGGGCGAAAAACGGGTTGGACAGGTCGCAGACGATCACGGCGATGGTATAGGACCGGCCGGTCCTGAGCGAGCCCGCGATCCAGTTGCGGATATAGCCCGCCCGGCGCGCTGCTTCCTGGATCTTCAGACAGGTCTCACGGGAGATGTCCGGCTTGTCCTTCAGCGCCCGCGATACGGTGTTGACGGTGTATCCGGTCGTCCTGGCGATATCCCTGAGCGTGACCCGGCCTTCCGGCGGTTTCGTATCCATGCCAGTCCCTCTGAGAAATATGACGCGGAAAGTATAGCATCCGCAAAATTCCCCGTCAATTCGAATAAAGGCTTGACAAAGCCGACATCTCCTGATACGATTTCCTCAGTTGCTGGGATACTCCGCAGGTTCGCGTGCAGGGACAGGGGGAAGTGCTTTTTGGCTTGGGAGCAACATTAACGTTAATGTTGCTCGCTGCAAAGGATTGGGACGCGAATGCGTTTCATATAAAACACCCAAAGGAGGAGAGTCCATGAAAAAGTTCCTTTCCGTCCTGCTTGTTTCCGCGCTGTTGGTGGGAATGGCGGCCTTCACCGCCTTCGCCGCGGAAGCGACGCCCGTCACCTTCTGGACCTTCCAGGCGTCTCATCAGAAATTCCTGGAAAACGCGGCCGCGCGCTGGAACGAAGCCTATCCTGAAAAGCCCATCGACTTCAAGCCGGAGACCCTGGGCTACGACGACCTGCACAACAACCTCCTGATCTCCCTGCAGACAGGCACCGGCGCGCCGGACATGGTGGACATCGAAATCTCCATGTACGCGAACTTCATTACCGGCGAGGAACAGTACATCCCGCTTGTTCCGCTCAACGATATCGTGGAGCCGGAAAAAGACGTCCTGATCATGGGCCGCTTTGACAACTACGCAAACTACGGCAACTACTATGGCGTCGATTATCACGTGGGCGCCGCGGCGCTGATGTACAACAAGGAGCTCTTCGCCGCGGCCGGCGTGGACATCGCCGGCATCGTGACGTGGGACGACTTCAAGGAAGCAGGCCGTACCATCAAGGAGAAGACAGGCAAGTACATGATGGCCTGCGAGACCACGGAGCACTGGACCTACTACCCCCTGATCACCCAGCAGGGGAGCGATTTCTTCAACAAGGAGACCGGCGAAGTCATTCTGGACAACGAGATCAACGTCGCAACGCTCCAGTGGCTGCTGGACGGCGTCAACGAGGGGATCTTCGTGGAAATGCCCGGAGGTTTCTGCCACAGCGAGGAATGGTACGGCTACATGAACGCGGGCAACGTGGCGACCATTGCGATGCCGCTGTGGTATCTCAACCGCTTCACCGACTACATGCCGGACCTTGACCAGAAAATGGCCGTCGCCGCGATGCCCGTTTGGGTGGAGGGCGGCGCGAACTCCGCGGGCCTTGGCGGCACGGGCACGTCCATCACCAACCAGTGCCAGAACATCGAGTTCGTGAAGGAATTCCTCTACTTCGCAAAAATCTCCAAAGAAGGGGCCATCCGGACCTGGACGGAACTCGGCTTCGACCCCATCCGCACCGATATCTACGAAGACCCGATGATGACGGCGCCAAACCGCTTCACCGACTACTTCGGCAACGACGTGTACCGCGTCATGGACGAGACGGCCGCCTCCATCAGTTCGCTGTCGACTTCCAACCCGCTCTTCCCCGAAGCGCTCACATTGGTACAGAAGACCGTGATGTTCGAAGTGCTTTCCGAAAAGAGCAAGACCCCGGCCGAATCCCTGCACGACGCGGCTGAGGTGCTGCGCTCCAAGCAGTGGTGACCGGCGGCCGGATTGGCGCCGCACGTCACCCTGCCGCATAAGGGAGACGGCGCGGCCGTTCACGGCCGCGCCGTCTTCCGATCCGTCCGCCCCAGAGGCCGTGGCCTTCTGCCGGCCGGGGACGGGATCGTCCTTAAACCGCAACACCGGAGGGATACCCATGGCGAAGCTGGCCGAAAGAGAAAAGGCGCCTGCGAAACGTTCCCTGCGCAGACTGCTCAATTCCAAAGGCGTCGTGCCCTATGTGTTTGCGAGCCCGTTCATCCTTTTTTTCCTGCTGTTTTTCCTCTACCCCATCCTCTACACCGGACAGATGAGCCTCTACAGCCAAAGAGGCTTCGCGCCGCCGCAGTTCTCTGGATTTTACAACTATGCGCAGCTCAACAACGACTATTTTCTGACTGCCTGCAAGATCTCAGCCCAGTATACCTTCTGGACCTGCCTCATCCTCATCCCCCTGCCGCTGATCTTCGCGAACATGCTCAATTCAGGCAGCGTCAGGAAGCCCAACATGATGAAGTCCGCGCTGTTCATCCCGGCGCTGACCTCGGTCGTGATGGCGGGCCTGTTTTTCCGTTATGCCTTTTCGGCCAACCCTGACGCGATCTTCAACGCCGTTCTGCGCGCCTTCGGGCTGCCGCAGCAGGACTGGCTGGCAAAGCAGGGGACCACGATGCTGGTGCTGGTGGTCTTCTGCTGCTGGAAGTGGATGGGAGTCAACGTCATCTACTACTTTTCCGCTCTGCAGAGCGTGCCGGCGGACCTTTACGAATCGGCAAAAATCGACGGCGCCAGCGCCTACCGGCAGTTTGTCCATATCACGGTGCCTTCCGTCAGAAACACGATCATCTATGTCCTGACGATCAGCATCTACGGGGGTTTTTCCATGTTCGCGGAGAGCTACACGCTCTTCAACAGCGCGCGGACTCCCGGCGACATCGGCGCCACCGTCGTCAGCTATATTTATTCACAGGGCTTCAACCGCAACAACTTCGGCCTGGCCTCGGCCGCGGGCATCGTGCTGCTGTTGATCGTGCTGCTCATCAACGTCATCCAGCTCTCCTTGACCAAGTCCTTCAGGGAGGTGTGACCGGATTGGAAGAAAGCCGCAAGCTGTCGCAGACCTCGTCGAAAAGGATCTCTTCTGTCATCGCCACGCTGATCATCGCGCTGTTCGCGCTGTGGGCGCTGATGCCCTTTTTCTTCCTGCTGATCTCATCCTTCAAACCCGGGAAGGAAATGATCCGAAACGGCCTGCAATTCAGGTTCGATTTTCAGAACTACAGCCTGGTCAACTATAAACTCCTCCCTGTGGAACGCGACGGCCTCTACCTGAGGTGGTACCTCAACAGCTTCATCATCCTCGCGCTGCAGGTGGTCAGCGGGCTTTTCTTCTCCTCCCTGGTGGGATATGCCCTGGGCAAGTACAGGTTCAGGGGCAGGAGCCTGCTGTTCATCCTGGTGCTGATCGTGATGATGATCCCGGTGGAGATCCTGATCCTCCCCCTGTACAAGCAGATGGATGCGTTCCGGCTGATCAACAGCTATTTCGGGGTCATTCTCCCTTTCATGGTGCCGGCTACCGGCGTATTCTTTTTCCGCCAGTACACGCTGGGGCTGCCGGTGGAACTGATGGAGTCCGGCCGCCTGGACGGCTGCACGGAATACGGCATCTACTTCAAAATCATGCTGCCGCTTATGCTGCCTGCTTTCGGCGCGATGACGATCCTGCTGGCCATGGGCAGCTGGAACGCCATGGTCTGGCCGATGATCGTCCTGCGCACCTCGGAGATGCAGACCCTGCCCATCGGGCTCCAGTCCCTCCTGACTCCCTACGGCAACAACTACGACCTGCTGCTCAGCGGCGCCGTGATGAGCGTGCTCCCCATCATGGTGATTTTTCTTCTGAACCAGAAGTCCTTCATCGCGGGCATGACCGCGGGCAGCGTCAAGGGCTGAAAAAGAACCCCTGCCGGGGACCGCTCGCGCCGGATTACCGACGGAATCGGACGGCGCCGCTTGACATTTCATCCGGTTGTGCTATCCTTGTCCCAGATTTCACATACACAGTATCAAGCACGCGAGTGCTCCGGATAGAACCTCTTCGACAAAGAAAGGAGTCGTCTATGAAAAGAACCTTCGTTGCGCTGCTGGCCGCGGCGCTCCTGGTTTGCTGCCTGTCAGCGCAGGCAAGCCAGGCGGGCCCGGCGATGACGCTCAAGCTCGGGCACATCCGGGACCTCGAGCACCCCACCCACAAGGGCGCGGAACTGTTTGCCAGCCTGATTGAGGAACGCACGGACGGCCGGATCAGGATCAGCGTGTATCCCAACAGCCAGCTGGGCGGGATCCAGGAAATGTTCGCCCAGATCAAGACCGGTGACATCGACATGGTGTACGGGGGGATCAACACCCTCGCCTTCATCACGGGCGGCGAAGCGCTGGAGATCACAGCGATCCCCTTCCTCTTCCGGGATTACGGGCACATGCGCGCCTGCCTCCTGTCTGAGGAATTCGCCCCCGCCCTCAGGCAGGCCGAGGAAGGGACAGGGCTGAAGATCCTCAACATCGCGGGCGACACGGCGCCCCGGGGCCTGACGGCAAACAGAAAAATCACCAGCCCCGAGGATTTCAAAGGCCTCAAGATCCGGACCGCAGCCAGCGACACGGTCATCCGCACCATGCAGAAGCTCGGCGCGCTCCCCCAGCAGATCCCCCTTGCGGACCTGTGGATGGCGCTGAAGACCAACGTCGTCGATGCGCAGGAAAACGGGGCGATCACGGTGAACAACAACAGCTTCTACGAAGTCCAGACGCACTACATGAAGACCGACTACATCAAGGATATCGAGTGTTTCTACCTGTCCCCGGCCCTCTATGACAAGCTTTCCGATGCGGACCGCGAGATCTTCTATCAGGCGTCCGAGGAAGCAGGCGCCCTTGTCACAGACCTGACCAATGCCCTGCTCGCGACGGTCTACGAGGAGCTTGCCAGGCACATGACCGTCGTTACGGAGCCGGAGCTCAGGCTGGACCTCATCCGTCAGGAGCTCGACGGCCTGTTCGGCGACTGGGACGGCGTCCGCTGGCCGGCGGGGATGCTGGACGTCTTCAAGAACAAATAACCCGCTTTGACCCGTCTTCCGGCCGGGAGGCTCCGGCCGGAAGACGCATTGGGTGACGGCTGATGATCTTGCTCCTCTTCGCGGTCATGTTCCCCCTGATCGCTTTCGGCGCCAGCATCTGGGTCTCGATGGGATTCAGCGGTCTGGTGTATCTGCTTGTCCGGGGCGACGTTTCCTTGAGGCTCGTCGCTTCCCAGCTGGTCAGCGGTGTGTCCGCGGACACCCTGCTGGCCATCCCGTTCTTCATCCTTGCGGGCAACCTGATGGGCGCTTCGGGCATCACCGCCAAGCTCCTGCGCTTCTCGAACTTCTTCGTGGGAAGGTACCGGGCCGGGCTGGCGTACGTTTCCATCGTCACCAGCGTCTTCATGGCGGGCGTTTCCGGCTCCGCGGTGTCCGACGCCAGTTCCACCTCGTCGGTCCTGCACCCCATCATGAAGGAACGGGGGTACGACGACGCTTACGGCGCCTCCATCAACGCGAGTTCCGCGGTCATCGGGCCGATCATTCCGCCCAGCATCCCCATGGTCAATATCGGGGTGATCAGCGGGATCTCCATCGGCAAGATGTTCCTGGGCGGCTACTTCCCGGGCTTTCTGATGGCGCTGGGCTTGTGGATTCTGGTCACCGTGGTGGCCCGGAAGCGCAACTACCCCATGGCCCATGTGGAACGCTCCTGGACGATTTTTTTCAGCCTGCTGAAAGACACCTGGCTCGCGCTGCTGGCGCCCGCCGTCATCATCGCCGGGGTGGTCAGCGGCGTCGTCACCATCACCGAGGTCGCGGTGCTGGCGAACCTGTACATCCTGCTCATCTCCGTATTTGTGTACAGGTCCATCCATCTGAAAAATTTCTTTGAAACGGTCCGGTCGACCGCGGTCTTTTCCTGCACGATCATGATGATCTTCGCGGCGGTCGGCCTGTTCCAGTATATCGTGTCCTCCGAACAGCTGGGGCGGCAGCTGATGGAACTGATCCTGCGCCTTGACCTGTCCTCCGCCGCCTTCCTTTTGTTCTGCACGGTATTTTTCCTGTTCATGGGCTGCATCCTGGATGCGGTCCCCGTGATCCTGATTTTTTTCCGGTGCTGCTGCCCGTCGCGATCCAGCTGGGCGTGGACCCGGTGCATTTCGGTGTCATCACGGTTCTCAACCTGATGATCGGCCTGATCACGCCGCCGGTCGGCGCCCTGCTGTTCATTGAGACCAAGATCGCGAAAATTGACGTCACCGTCCTCTTGAAGGAGATCTGGCCGCATATCGCGGTCCTGCTCGGGGTCCTGCTGCTCATCACCTACGTGCCGGGTTTCGTGACCTTCCTGCCGAACCTCTTCTTCAGATAGGGAGGAGAGAAACATGTACCATGCCGCGTGCAAAAAACTCTCTGCCCTGCTCTCAGTCATCGCCGGGCTGCTCTTCACGGGCGTGCTCGCAGTCTCGGCCGTCAACATCATTCTGAGGAATGTGCTTTTCGTCTCCTGGCTCTCCGCCGCCACGCTGCTGAAGATGATGTTCGTCTGGATGGTATTCATCGGCGCGTCGGCGGCGTACCACAACCTCGACCACCTCAAAATGGACTTTTTCAGCAGGCGCTTCTCCAAGAGAACCGAAAGGGCGTCCGGGTTCCTGTTTCTGGCGTTGAGCCTGACCCTGCTCGCGGTCATGGCCGTGTACGGATTCAACATCAGCATGGTCCGGATGTCCATCCCCTTTGAAACGGACAAGGCAGTCCCCACCGGCTACCTGTACCTCTCCGTGCCCGTCTGTGCCCTGGTGATGATCCTCTTCACCTTCGATCACCTTTTCAGCCTGATCCGGTACGGAAGACTCTCCGGGCCCTTGCAGGGCGGGGACCGCGGCTCGCCGGAAAGCCTCCGTCACGAAGACCCCTTGAAAGGAAAGCCTCCATGACAAGCGAAATCAATCATTTTCTTGAAACGGTCACCGGCATCTACCGCAGGATCGTCCACGAGAACCCGCAGCTCAATGGCGCCGCCCGGGCGGTTGCCGTGCGCGTCGCTGCGGGAGGCCTCGTCCACGTGATCGGTACGGGCGGACACTCCAACATGGCGGCCGAGGAGGTGATCTGGCGGGCCGGCGGCCTGGCGCCCGTCAACGCGATTCTTGACGCCGGAACGAACCTGATCCACGGCGCGAAGCGTTCAAACATCATCGAGCGGGCGCCAGGATACGCCGCGAGGGTCTTTGACAGCTACAGGCTGGGCAGGACCCCCGGCGAGGTGATCGTGATCGCCAACGCATACGGCATCAACACCATGACCATCGACACGGTCCTTGAAGCGAAGAAGCGCGGCATGGTCACCATCGGGATCAGTTCCACCGGCTTTGCCGACAAGGTCCCCAAAGACCACCCCGCGAGGCATGCGTCAGGCAAAAACCTCTACCAGGAAGTGGACTGGTTCATCAACAACTTCATGCCCTACGGGGACGCGGTGGTCGAGATCGAAGGCGTCCCGCAGAAGGTCGCCCCCACCTCCACGCTGTGCAACGTGTTCGCGATCAACCTGCTGATGCTTTCGGCGGTGAAAGAGCTCAGGGAGATGGGGATCGACCCGCCGCTGTGGATGAGCGCGAACCTTCCCGGTGGCGACGAAAAAAACCGCGCCCTTGAGGAGGAATACTTTCCGAGGATCAGGCACCTGTAGGTGGGCCCCGGCGCGCGCGCGTGCGCCTGCCACGCTTTCCCGGCATACCGGAACACCATCGGCCCCCGCGGCGCGGGGGCCGATGGCGTCCCGGATCCGAAACCGTGAAGGCGGTCAGTCCGGCAGGCTCGTCTTGATCTCGAAGGGCCTGCGCAGTTCAGCTGCAATGTTCCCCCGCGAAAGCACCGAAACCAGCAGTTCCGTGGAGATCTGTTTCGCTTTTTCCATCGCCATTGAGGACAGTTCGTCAAACAGGCTTCCGGCGTACTCCGCAGCCGATCCTGCGTCCATGCCGGCGATGGCCCCGTCCCATTCGGGGATCCCCGCCAGAAGCATTTCATTGTACGCCTTCAGGTATTCCTTCAGCGGCGCCCCGTAATTGACGCGGTCCAGCTGGGCCAGGCCTGCCAGGGTGCGGAAGGTCCAGTAGGCGGAATCCTGGCTGTATTCCTCTCCCTCCACCTGGAAAGCGGCCGGCGTCCCGCTGATGCTTTCGTAGACCGGCAGGAAGAATCCGAATTCCGGATTGCCCATGCACAGCCATTGTACCAGCGGCTTGTGATCCCGGTACCAGAACAGATGCGCTTCTGCGGTGCGTTCCGTACCGATGGCCCGCTTCTTCAGGTCCAGGTTCGCGTCGTGTTCCGTGCCTTCGTAGCGGTACCCCATCAGCGCCATGCAGTCCTGAAGGCTGATGGGCTCGTCCGGCTCCATGAAAAGCTCGAACAGCCCGCTGTCGTAGGGAACCTGCTGCGAGGGCGAAAAGAAATGACGCCCGCCCCATGCGCGGACGCGGTTGCCGTCCGCGAGTTCGCTCCCGTAAGTCAGCGCCACGTGCGGCAGACCGTCATGGGTGGCGAGGAAGCCCTTTTCCTGCGGCATGGAAAACAGCGTTTCGGAGCAAAGGTAATTGTCCTTGTCGTTCACGTCCACAAAACCCAGCAGCATGCAGTTGGGGATCACGGCGTAGGCATTGTCCGGTACCTTGGCGGCGGCCCACTGGTGGCCGGATACGATCTCCATGTACCAGATCTCCTGGTGGTCCGCCATCAGCACGATGCTGCATTCCGCGCTGCCCAGTTCCTCCACGATGGCGCCCAGGCGCTCCACGGCCTCCCTGGCGGTGGTGACGTAGGGAATCACCACAAAGGGGATGTATGCCTCGCGGATGCCGTTTTCCATCAGCGGGTCCGCCGCCTCCGCGCTTTCGTTGTACGAGGTGGATACCGTCGCCGAGAGGGACACGCCGAATTCGTTCATCGTGGCCTCGGCATACTGCCCGTCGTCATGCTCGGGCACGTCGTTGACCATGCTCCACTTGCAGCTTTCCGCCGGCAGCCTGATCTTGAAGCCGTTGTAGGGGTCCTCAAACGCCACCTCTTCCCCCGCGTCCCATTTGGGATTGACCAGGAAGGTCTTGTTGTAGGCGCCCCCGATGTCTTCGGTCCGCCCCATGATCCAGCTCCCGTCCTCGCTGGCGCCCTTGCCTACCACAATCGCCGTGCAGGCGAAAGCAGAGGCCGTCATTTGCAGGACCATGCACAGCGCCAGAACGGCCACCATCCGCTTCTTCATGACCGATCCCTCCTTAGCAAAATTTATGCCGATCATAGCATCACATATTCATACTGTCAACTGTATAATTATAAATTTCGAAAAATCATTGCCGACGAGGACCGCGGAAAAAGGCGCAAAAACCCCGCCATGGACCTGGAAGCGGCCCTGCGACGGGGAGCGGTAATCGAAAAAATCCCTCCATGCCGGAGGGAGATATCGGTCTGATCAGCAACCTTTTCGTCAGGATGGGTTTGAATACCTATGCCGCCATGTTCAGCAGGTCACCAGCACCCGCAGGGTCCCCGGGATGGCGGCTGCCTCGAAGGCTTCCTGCGCCTGGGCGAAGGGGAACGACGCGGAGATCATGTCTCCGCAGCTGACCAGGCCCGAGCCCAGCAGTCGGTTGGCTGTCGAAAAGTCCCTGACGCTCGGGCTGATGGAGCCGGTCAGGATGATCTCGCTGTTGTGGATCTTCTGCGGGCTGACTTCCGACGGGACATCCGGGTGCATGGAGCTGTACTGGATCATGCGCCCGCCCTTCCCGACCATCGCGTAGGACTGTTCGAAAACCGCCGAGATCGCGGTGGTGTTGAACACAACGTCCGCGCCCCTGCCGTCCGTCAGGCTTCTCACGTATCCGACCGGGTCCCATTCGCCGGGATCGAACGCGATGTCCGCGCCGAACCTCTTCGCGAGCTCCCGTCTGCCCTCATCCACTTCGCTCATGATCACGCGGGCGCCTTTGAGTTTCGCGAGCATGGCGTGGAACTGGCCCATGACGCCCCCGCCGACGACCACCACGTCCTCGGCAAGCTGGATGTCGGCGCGCTCAACGCTGTGTACGCAGCACGCCAGCGGCTCCGTCAGCGCGGCTTCGCCGAAGGAGAGGGGTTCCGGGATCGCAAAAAGCGCGTTGGTGCTGACGATGATGCGGTCGCACAGGCCCCCCGGCCCCGGCGGGAAACCTTCCCGCACAGGCTTTTTCTGCGCGAGCACGCACAGGTTCGTCCGCCCGCTGCGGCAGTAGTAGCACTCCCCGCAGTTGTACAGCAAACGAACGGCCACGCGCGCCCCTTCGCGCCAGAGCTTCCGGTCTGTCCCCTCGCCGAGGGCCTCGATCTCCCCGGACAGCTCGTGCCCGCCCAGAAAGGGCAGGGGAACCTTCATGCCGCCGGAGAATACGCGCTGCTCGAGCGTGCAAAGCGCAACGGCGCGCACCAGGACGAGGGCTTCCCCCGCGCGCAGGCCCGGCGTTTCGATCGTGACCGTTTTCACCTGTCTGGGCCCGGCGACCACAACTGCCCTGATTTTTATGGACATCGGTCTCTTCCTTTCCGCTTACTGTTTGAGCATCGCCAGCGCGTCGCCTGCCTCCGCCCCCTCATGGACGAGCGCCCGCACGGCGCGGCAGACGGCGGCGACGTCCCTGTGCCTGACGATGCTGCGGCCCATGATGACGCCCCGCGCTCCGCAGCGCAGCGCCTGCAGGATGGAAAGGAACATCTCCTCGTCGGAGACGGCCCTCGCCCCGCCGAGCACGAGCACGGGAACGGGGCAATGGTCCACCACTTCCCGGAAGCGCTCGCCGCCCGCGAACTCCGTCTTGATGAAGTCGGCGCCAAGCTCCGCGCCCTGCCTGCAGGCGAAGGCGAGGTTTTCGACCGAACGCGTGTCGATCCCGTCGTGCTTTTCAAACCCATAGGGCAGCATTTCCGCCCCCAGGGGCAGGTTCAGCCTGTCGCAGTCCGCGGCCAGGCGGGCGAGGTAGGCGAGGCTGTGCTCGTTGTGCTCGCTGCCCGGATAGCCCATCGACAGCATGGCGTCCGCCCCCGCGCGCACCGCGTCCTCGGCGCCGTAGAGGCAGCCCAGGGGCCCCAGGGGTTTTCTGATGGCGGAGATGCCGCCGTCCGCGCGCAGGATGATCCCTTTTGCGCCAAAGGCCGGCTGAAAATTCTTGACCGTCCCGTAGGACGCGAGAAAGGCGTCGGCGCCGCCTGCGGCCGCCTCGCGGATGAGGCGCTCCGGGTCCTTCAGGTCCGGCGACGGCATCATCGCCGCGTGGTCGATCGCCAGGATGAAAGCCCTGCCGTCGCCTTGAAAAAGGTTGTGCATTCTCCGTTTCAAGGTCCCCTCCTCCGCCGCAGGGCCGCTTCCGCGCCCGCGTCTGTCCCACCAGCCGTTTTCCGCCGTTTCGCCTGTTCAAAATAGTCCGTCAGGATCTGGCCGACCCGAAGGGACTGTTCGATGACGAGATGTTTGTGCTCGTTGGGAAAAAAGCGCCCGAATTCCTGGATCTCGAAGGTCAGGTCCCCTTCGTAGCCGATGTCCGCGAGCCCGGCCATCGCGTCCTCCCAGTCCGTGGTGCCGTACAAAGGCATCAGGTGCTCGTCCGCCGCGCCGTGGTTATCCTGCACGTGCGTCGCCTTCAGGCGTTTCCCGATGGCGTTGAGGTCCTTGCGGTGGAAGCCGCCCGTCAGGTTGGCGTGCCCGAAATCGTAGCAGACCCCCACGCGCACGGGGTCGCCGAAGGCGTCGGCAAGGGCGTTGAGTTCATGGACCGATGCGCCGAACACCCGCTGGTACGGCTCCGACCGGTATTCAAAATCGTTCTCCAGCGCGATCCCCACGCCGGCGGACCCTGCCAGCGCCACATGAGGCCCGTAGTAGCCCAGGTTCGCTTCCAGCGAAACGGACAGGTCGTTCCCCGCCGCATAGACGGTGGCGGGGTGCGTCACCGCCCAGCGGACGCCCAGCATGCCCGAGGCGAGGATCGAGCGCCTGATCAGCTCCTCCATCAGTTCCCTTTTCCCCCCGGCGCCAGCGCCGTACACGCTGTAGTAGGGCAGGTGCGATTGGGTGAGCGCGATGCCCATGGCGCTCGCGGCCCTGGCGATGTGTCCGACATAGGCCTCCCACCTGTCCGTCCTCAGTTCCGAAGCGGGATTCATCGCCTCGCAAAGATTGACGTCGAGCACGGTATAGCCTGCTTTCGCGCACTGCTCCATACAGTACTCGATCGGATTTTTCTCTTCTCCCCGTTGAAACGCGCAAATATTGGTGGAGGTCGATACGATCAAAACAGCGTCCTTTCCCCTGCGGTCCGCCCGGACAGACGGCCCTCCGTCTGTCCGGGCTTTCCTGGACCCGGATCGGTCAGTTCATTTGTTGGCCTGGCTGTACTGGTACAGCAGTCCGTTGAGCTCCTCTGCGACGATGGCGACCGCATCCTCCACCGCCCAGCCTTCCTCCAGCATCGCCGACACATTGTCCTGGATGGCGTAGTAGAAATCCTTGGCAGGGCCCACCGTCACGCTCTTCATCCGGGACGGCGTGACGGCAAGCTGTTCGATGGGCACGGCATACTGCGGGAACTGCTTCAGCAGATCCTGGTAAAGCGGCACCGCGGACGCTCCCGCGTTGACCGGCGTATATCCGGTGCCCGCGGCGAATTCCGCCTGGACGTCCGCCGAGGCGAGATACTTGACAAATTCCCAGGCAGCAGCCTTCTTCAGCGCGTCCCCCTTGTCGAACATCACCACGCAGCTGCCGGAAACCGTCGCGCCGAACGCCGCTTCTTCATTGATCTTCGGGTAGTAGGCGACGCCTAGCTCAAAGTTCCCGCCGATTTTGGAAAGCAGCGAAGCGATGTTGGACGAGGACGCCGGCAGCAGCGCCAGCTGGCCGGCCACAAACATATCCGAGCTGCCCTGGGTGTTCAGCAGCGCGCCGGCTTCGTACAGCTTCTTCCACTCCGTCAGGAAGGCAGCCAGCGCCCCATTGTCGACGCAGGCCAGCTCCGTGGCCATCGCCTCCGTACCGTTTGCGTTGTTGACGACGTCGCTCCCGATTTGACCGAGCCAGTTTGCCAGCGACGGCGTGTTGGGGACGACCGCGAAGGTATGCAGTTCGCTGCCGTCGGCCGTCAAGTCAGGCAGCAGGCCGTCGAGGGCGGCGATGTCCGCAAAGGTCCCGGGCGCCTTCGCGCCGACCGAGTCGAGCAGCGTCTTGTTGTAGAACAAAACCGTTGTCGACGCGGCGAAAGGCATCCCCAGCCTGATCCCGGCAAATTTCCAGTTATCGAGCGTGATGCCGAGGATCTGGCCGATCCCGTAGCCCGGATCCGCGGCGAGCGCGTCGTCCAGGGTGAATGCGGCGCCTGACCCGTGGTAGGCGACCTTGCCGGTGGCGTCCAGGTTCATCACGTCCGGGAGGTCCCTGGTGCTCTGGGCGGAGAGGATGCTGTTGAGTTTTGTGGTCGCATCGGAGTACTGCCCCTGAAACACCGCCTCGACGGTGATCCCGAGGTCTTTGCCGGCGCCATTGTTGAAACCGTCCACGAATTTGTCCACCAGCGTCCCGGCTTTGTCCGACATGGAGTGCCAGAATGTGATCGTCACCGGGTTTTTGCCCGGTTCCGCGGCAGCGGCAGTCACGCAGGCCGCCAAGAGGACCGCCAGCAGCAGGGAGAGCGATTTTCTGAACATAGGTTCCTCCTTCTTTCTTGTGCTGTATTTCCAGGGAAGCCGGGGCTTCCCGAGGATCCCAGGGGGGCCGGCGCTTCAGCCGACCAGCGCGCCCGCCGTCATGCTCCGCGTGATGTTGCGGCGCAGGATGACAAACAGCGCAAAGGATGGAACAAGCGTCAGCGCGACGCCGGCGAGCACGAGGTAATAGTTAGTCTCCTCAAAGGAGGTGATCATCGTGACGCCCACCTGGATGGTGCGCATGCTGTTCCGGTTGGTGACCAGCAGCGGCCACAGGTAGGCGTTCCACAGGGTGACGAAGCTCTGAACGTACAGCGTGACCAGCACCGGCTTTGAGATCGGCAGGAGAATGGAAAGCAGGAAGCGCAGGTCCCCGCAGCCGTCCATTTCGCCCGCCTCGCGCAGAGACCTCGGAAGCGTCATAAAATTCTGCCTGAGCATGAACATCTGCGAGGCGCCGACGAAGGACGTGATGGCCATGCCCAGATAGCTGTCCAGCAGGCCCAGTCGCGTGACCGTCAGGTAGTTGGTGATCAGCAGCGTATCCGCCGG
Organism: uncultured Oscillospiraceae bacterium; assembly: GCA_964563725.1. Taxonomy (GTDB): domain Bacteria; phylum Bacillota; class Clostridia; order Christensenellales; family Aristaeellaceae; genus CAZLYF01. The sequence goes on along the minus strand of CAZLYF010000007.1, from coordinate 8,357 downwards.
CAGCATCATCGTTCCCAGAAGGGAAAAGAACAGCGTCTTTTTGAAGCGGAATTCGTAGAACGCGCACGCGTAGGCGGCAAGCACGGCAAAACACAGCCTGAGCGTCGTGCCCAGCGTCGCGACGACAAGGGAATTGAGCGCGTAGCGCATGAACGGGACCTTTTCAAGCGCGTCCCTGAAATTGTCTAGATACGCGAAGCTCTCAGGCAGGAAGGTCGGCGGAAAGGAAGAAAACTCCGCCGGGGACTTGAAGGCGCCGGCGATCCCGTACAGCACGGGAAAGACGATCGCCAGGCCTGCTGCGGTCGCCGCCGCCTGGACGAACAGGCTTGCCGCCTTCTTCCTCCGCCTGCCCGTCATAGGTAGTGCACCGCCCTGCGCTCAAGCAGGAAGGCCATCAGGGTCAGGGAAAAGGTCAGCGCGAAAGCGACGATGCTCAGGCAGGCGGAAAGGCTGTAGTTGGACGAGCCGTACCCGGAGGAGTACATCATGTAAATCAGCGTCGTCGTCGAGCGGGCCGGCCCTCCCTGCGTGATGATGATCATCGGCCCTGAGGTCATCATGGCCAGCACCATGTTCGTGCAGGCGACGTACAGGACCGTCGGCGAGATCAGGGGAAGCTGGACCTTGACAAGGCGGCTGAGCAGCCCGGCGCCGTCCAGCGTGGACGCCTCGATGAGCTCGTCGGGGACCGCCCTGAACGCGGCGAGGAAGAGCAGGAAGTCAAAACCGATCCCCATCCACACCGTCAGCAGCAGCACGCCGTAGAGCGCGTATTCCCGGCTTTCGTACCAGCCAAGGCTGAGCCCCAGCGCGTGGTTGAGGTAACCGACCGTCGGGTTGAGCAGGACCTTGAAGATCATCGCGGCCGCGGACATCGATATGGCCATGGGCAGGGTGAACATCGTCTCGTAAACAGGGCTCAGCGCCCGTTTCCTGTTTGCGAGCATCGCCAGGGACACCGTGATCACAAGCGTTGCCGGCACGTTGATCGCCGTCAGTTTCAGCGAGTTGATCAGCGCCGTCCGGAAGTCCCGCCTGGAAAACAGGTAGATGAAGTTGTCGAAGCCGGCGTGCCCGGTGATTTCCCCCTTGAAATTGACCGTGCTGAAGCTGTACAGGAAGGTCTTGACAAAGGGATAGTAGATGAAACCGACCGCGAACGCGAGCATCGGCAGCAGGAACAGATAGGGCTTCGCCTTCCCGGCGAAGCCGCCGCGGGCCGGAAGGCCCGGCCCGGGCCGCGCGCCGACTGCCGAAAAAGCGTTCAATGCCCCGTCCACTCCCGCAATGCGTGGTCAGAATCGGATATCTTCCGCGCCCGATGGTACCATACGGCGCCGCCGCTGTCCAACGTAATTCCGGCGGCGGCGCGCCTGCCCCGTCCGCCTTCCGCTTGGCGCTTTGCCTGCACTCTGGTACGATGTATGCAAGAAAAAACGACAGGAGGAAAACGTATGCCCGTATCCGTCACATACAGCAGCGACCGCAGGCTGACCATCTCCGGCCTCGACTGCGGCTGCCCCTGCGAGCACCGGACGCCCGACCAGGACATCTACGTCGGCAGCGGCCTGTTGAAAAACCTTCCTCGATACATCCGCTCGAGGGGGCTGGGCGAACACTGCGTCCTGGTGGCGGACACGGTCACCTATGGGGTCGCAGGGCAGGCAGTCCACGATATCCTGCGCTCAGCCGGTTTTCAGGTGACCCTCTGCGTGATCAGGAGAGAGCGGGAAATGGAGCCCGATGAGCGGGCCTGCGGCGAGCTGCTCCTCTCCATCCGTCCCGACACGCAGTTTCTGCTCAGCGTCGGTTCCGGCTCCATCACGGACGTCGCCCGCGTCAACGCCAAGCGCACGGGTCTTCCCTTCGTCTGCGTGGGCACGGCGCCGTCCATGGACGGCTACACCTCCGTCATCGCCCCGCTGATCCTGCGCGGCGTCAAGATCCACCGCGCGGGCGTCTGCCCGCAGATCATCGTGTGCGATCTCGGCGTGCTGGGCACGGCGCCTCTTCCGATGGTGGTTTCCGGCGTCGGCGACGTGCTGGGCAAGTATATCGCCCACGCGGACTGGCTCATCGGCAATATCATCAACGGCGAGCCCTACTGCCCCGTCTGCGGCCGCATCGTCATTGACGCGGTGGACCGATTGCTCGACAACGTTCATGAGATCAAACAGAAATCGCCGGAAGGCATCCAATGCCTGATCGAAGCGCTGCTCCTCGCCGGCGTCACCATCATGATCGTCGGGCATACCCGCGCGGTGGCGTCGGTGGAGCACAACGTCGCCCATTATTGGGAAATGATGCAGCTTCTGCACGGCAAGAGGCCGCCTGCGCACGGGACCTCCGTGGGCGTCGCGACCCAGCTGGTCTGGCCCCTGTTCACCCGCTTCGCCGATGAAGACCTGTCCAAACTTGACCTGCAGGACATCAAACGCAGGAGGATGGGCCGGGAAGAGAGGACGGCCTGGGTGCTGCGCGCCTTTGAGCAGGAGGCCGGGAACGCGATCATCGCCGAAAACCCGGATGACTTCCTGAGCTGGGAGGAACAGGAGCGGCGCATCCTCATGGCCCGGGAAAGGTTTGGGGAGATCAGGGAGGTCCTCAACGGCCTCCCGCCCTTCTCCAGGGTAAAGGAAGCCCTCGGGGCCCTGGGGCTCCCGGCCTCGGCGGAGGAGATCGGTATCGACAGGCAGCTTCTCAACCTGTCCATGCGCTGCGCGAAAGACTACCGCTCACGGTATACCCTGTTCAAACTCATCGACGAGTGCGGCCTGCTGGACGATTACCTGCGCGATTACCCTCTCTGAGCGCATGCGTCCGTGAGTTCTCGCCGCGGGCTTTCAAACGGAGCCGGAAAAACGCATGTGAAAAACCTGCCATCCGTCCCTTGACATGGCGCTGCCCGGAGGATACAATCCAAGCGAGATGCAGGGTATGAAATGGCGGTAGCCGTTTTATAAAGAACCATATCAAAGGAGGCTTTTCAATGAAGAAACTGCTTGCCCTGGTGCTGACCTCTGTCCTGACGCTGTCGCTGGCAGCCGCGATCCCGGCTCTGGCCGAGCCCCTGGTGATCAATTTCTGGCATACGGGCGGCTCCGGCGCGCTCCAGGAAGCTGTGCAGTTTGCGACCAACACCTTCAACGAGACGATCGGCGCGGAGAAAAACATCCAGGTCGTCGAGACCTACATCGGCGGGTACGACCCGCTCACCGCCAAGATCCAGCTGTCCGTCCAGGCGGGCGAACAGCCGCAGGTCGCCATCCTGGCGAATACCATGGTCGGCTGGTTCATGGAAGACGGCGTGCTGGCGGACATGATGCCCTACGCCAAGGCCGACGGCTTCGACGTGTCCAACATCATGGACCCCTTCATGCTCACCATGGGCAACCGCGACGGCCAGCTGCATTCCGTCCCCTTCTTCCGTTCCACCCCCATCCTTTACTACAACAAGGGCATGGCGGATGCCGCCGGCTTGACCCCGCCGAAAACCATGGCGGAGCTGGAAGCGTTCGCGAAAGCGCTCTACAAGGTGGACGAAAAGGGCGAGGTACAGGTCTGGGGCTTCGAGTGCATGAAGGACTTCGGCTACTACAACGCCGCGAACCTCTGGCAGCTTGGCTCCGCGATGTTCACCGAAGACGGGACCTCCTCTCCCTGCCTGGAAGACGGAGCCATGCTCAAGGTCCTGTCCGACTGGCGCCGCTGGGTGGATGAGGGTTGGTGCCGCCCCTTTGACTCCACGGATCAGAGCGCAAAACTGACGGAGCTCTTCTTTCAGGGCAAGATGGCGAGCTTCTGGATGTCGACAGGCGGACTGCGCAACGTAATGAAAGGCTGCGCGGACGCCGGCATCGAGCTGGGCGTCACGACCTTCACCACCTATGACCTGGAAAAACCCATCAGCGAGATCGGCGGCGGAAATGTCGGCATCATCGGGACAGGCAACTCCGAGGAACAGATCGCCGCGTCCTGGGAATTCATCAAGTTCCTGATGTCCGATGAACTTGTCGCCAACACCTCCATCACTACCGGTTACGTACCGGTCACCAAGTCCGTCGCCAGCTATCCGAGACTGCTTGAATACTGGCAGACCAACCCGATGGCAAAGGTCGCCTATGACCAGCTGGGCACGGCCATCCCGCAGGAGTTCCCCTATGTCCCCTTCCTGCAGGATTACACGATCGTCTGCTGGGATGCCACCTCGCTGCTCATACAGGACAAGAGCCTGAACGCCGAAGAGGCGGTCGAGTACATCAAGACGAATACCGCCAACCTCTTCTGATCCCCCGGCCGGGACGCTCCGGCCATATTGGCGCGTGAGTCCGGGCCGGCAAAGCCCACTCCGGTTTTGCCGGCCCTTCCCGCGCGCGAGGCGCGGTAAGCGCCGGTTGTTCGGAAACGGCCTGGTCTTTCTTCGTCCGCAGCTTGACCCGATCCGCGGGTGTTTCTGTCATGCGGCGGGACCGCGGACGGCGTGCCATCGAACATTTGATCCCCGAAATTCCGGCGGTATGCATCGGAGGGCGCTTGTCATGGCTGGCATCGAGTTCAGAAACGTCAGCAAGTCGTTCGGGAGCAACAAGATCATCGAAAACCTGAATCTCACGCTGCAGGACGGGAAATTTACCGTTCTGGTCGGCCCGTCCGGATGCGGAAAGACCACGCTGCTGCGCATGATCGCCGGGATCGGCCCGGCGAGTTCCGGTCAGGTGCTGATGGATGGGCAGGACATCACCGACCTTGCGCCCGGCAAGCGGGATGTCGCCATGGTATTCCAGAATTACGCGATCTACCCCACGATGACCGTTCGGGAGAATATCGAGTTCGGCCTGAAAAACAACAGGGTGCCCAGGGAGGAGCGGGAGCGCCTGATCAGCGAGGTGACCGAGTCAGTGGGCCTCGCAGAATATCTGGACCGAAGGCCGGGCACGCTGTCGGGCGGGCAGCGCCAGCGCGTGGCCCTGGCCCGCGCCATGGTCAAAAAGCCGAAGGTCTTCCTGATGGACGAGCCGCTCTCCAACCTTGACGCGAAGCTGCGGGTTGCGATGCGCGTGGAGCTCATCGAACTGCACGAAA
>CAZLYF010000007.1:0-3262 GCA_964563725.1 uncultured Oscillospiraceae bacterium | reverse complement strand
AAGCCATGTCCATGGCGGACGTGATCGTCCTGATGGATAAAGGGAAGATCCTGCAGGAAGCCTCCTCGGGCGAGATCTACAACGATCCCAACAGCGTGTTCATCGCTCAGTTCATCGGCTCGCCGGCCATGAACATCCTTGAAATGAAGGATGGCATGAAGCTGGGGTTCCGGCCTGAAAAGGCGCTGATGTCCAGGGCAAGCGTGGACGGCGGTTTCATGCGCAGCGGAAGGATCTCCACCAGGGAGATGCTGGGCTCCGAAACGATTTACAAGGTCGTGATGGAACCGTTTTCAACGATGATTAAAAGTCTCGGGGACAGCTATGCGGTTGGAGACGACGTGATCGTCCGCGTGGCTCCGGAGCACCTGTATTTTTTCCGGGAAGACGGGCTTCGCATCCGGAGCTCTGACGGCGCCGCGTATGAGCGGGCCCGGGGAATGGCGGAGGGGCTGAACGATGTCAAAGCCTGAACCCACGCCCGTTATGCGGCGCTTGAAACAGTGGCGCGGGCACCTCTTCTCCTATGCGCTGGTGACCCCCGCGATCGCCTTTTTGCTTGCTTTTGTGATTTATCCCATGTTCCATATCATCGAGCTGAGCCTCTACAGGGGGAACGCCACCAATCCCTACAAGAGCTTCATGGGTCTGGAGAACTTCCGGGATATCTTTTTCGTCAAGCGCGACTTTCTTGTGGCGCTGAAAAATACCGCTGTATACACCGGGATCATCGTTGGGGCGCTGATCCTCCTCGCGCTCCTGTTCGCCCTGTGGATGTTTGAGGACCGGAAGATCAACAAGGTCGCCCAGACCGCCTTCTTCACGCCCCATCTGGTGGCCTCGGTCTCCTGCGCCTTCATCTGGAGCTGGCTGTTCAGTTCCGACTCCTACGGCATATTCAATACGATCCTGAAGGTATTCGGGGCGCCGGCCCGAAACTGGCTCGGCGACACCGGGACAGCCATGTTCTGCATCATCGTCATGAACGTGTGGAAAGCCATCGGCTACTACGCGCTGATCATCCTCTCGGCGCTCAAGGCCATTCCCCCGGAAATCTACGAGGCGGCGCGCCTGGACAACGCGTCCAGGTCAAAGACTTTCCTGAAGATCACCCTCCCGATGCTTTCGCCGCAGCTGTTCTTCCTGCTGATCACCATCACCATCGGCTCCTTCAAGGTCTTCGACTCCGTCCGCCTGATGACCGGCGGGGGCCCGGGGACTTCCACCCAGGTGCTATCCCTGTACATTTACGATTACGCCTTCCAGCGCAACAACACGCTGGGCGTCGGTTCCGCCGCCGGCGTTGTGCTGATGGCCATCCTGATCATCGTGACGCTCATCGACTTCAAGGGCCTGGAAAAGCGGGTCCATTATCAGTAGGTCGGGGACAAGTGCAATGATGAAGAACACATTCGAACACGGCCAGTGGAAACGGAGGGCGCGCAACTACCTCCCCAGGCTGCCCGGCGACCTCTTCAAAATCGCCGTCCTGCTGGTATTCGCCTTTCCCTTTTACTGGATGCTGATCACGGCGTTCAAGCCCTACGGGGAGGTCATCCAGTCGCCCCCGACGCTCTGGCCGAAAACGTTCACCTTTGAAAGCTTCAGGACCATCAGCGGGCTGGGCCTCGGCCTCTGGAGGTACGCATTCAATTCGATCGTTGTCACCCTGTCGATCATCGCCATCCAGATCGTGGTCATGATCCCGGCCGCGTACGCGTTCGCCAAACGGAAGTTCCCCCTGATGGGGGCGCTGTTCGGCATCGTGCTCATCGCTTTCATGATCCCCGAGCAGATCACCTACATCTCCGTGTTCCTCATGATGTCCAGGCTCAAGCTGATCAGCACCCTCTGGCCGCAGATCCTTCCCTTCGGCGCCAACGCGTTTGGCATCTTCATGCTGCGCCAGGGCTTCAAGCAGATCCCCGACGAGATCGTGGAGTGCGCGCGGCTCGACAGCGCCACGGAGTTGCAGATCATGACTCGCATCATGCTGCCCATGAGCAAGGCGTCGATGATCACCATCGCCATGTTCTCCTTCATCGCCCACTGGAACGCCTATTTCTGGCCCCTGGTCATGACGATGAGCGATTCGGTCCGGCCGCTGACCATGGCGATCGAACGCCTGCGGGACGCCGAACAGGGTCTGATCTGGAACAACATCATGGCCGGCAACGCGATCCTGGTGCTGCCCGTGATCGTCATTTTCCTGTTTGCCAGCCAGAAGATCATCGCCGCCTTCGCCTACAAGGGCGTCAAATAAGCCGCAGCCGCGGCAATCCGGAACGGAGCGTATCATCTTCCATGCGTACAGTCAGAGTCGCCGCCCACCGCGGGAATTCCGCCGCGTTCCCGGAAAACACGCTGCCTGCCTTTGAGTCCGCCCTCCGCCTGCCCATCGACAACCTGGAATTTGACCTGCACATGACCAGGGACCGGGAAATCATAGTCATGCACGACCACTGCCTGGACCGCACGACAGACGGGTCGGGGCTGATCCGCGCCCATACCCTTGCCGAGATCCGCAGGCTGGACGCCGGCGCCTGGAAGGACCCCCGGTTCGCCGGGACACGCGTGCCGACCTTCAGGGAATTCCTGGAGCTTGTCAAGGCCTTCCCTGAGATGACCTTCAACGTTGAACTCAAGGACTATCCCAGGGACGGGGCCGAATGGGCCTACGAGTCCACCCGCAGGATCTTCAGCCTGATGGACGAGTACGGCATCACCCCGCGCAGCACCATCAACAGCTGGAGCGGCGAACTTCTGGAATACATCGACGCGGAATATGATCACCGCTACCGCCTGCACGGGTACTATCCCCTGGAACTGATGGGGTCGAAGCTCACGCGGGATCCCTACAGCTACCTCTACTGCATCTGCCTGTTCGGGACGAAGGAAGCGCCGGTCGCCGAGAAGGCCGCTTTCGACCTCGCCGCAACCAGGGGCGTTCAGCCTTGGGTGTACTACCCGGACGACTCCAGGGACTCCTTCCGCCTTGCGATCGAATACGGCGCGAAGCTCATCACCACCAACGACCCCGCCGGGACGCTGGACTACCTCCGCGGGCGCGGACTGCATCGCTGAACAGATACGCGCGCCATTGAGCGGGAGGGCTGACGTGAGCAGGCATGTGGTCGTGATCTCGGAGGACGCCCTGGTATACGAAGACCTGGAGATCCTCAAAAGGCTTCCCATTTTTTCAAGGATATGGCCACGGACAGCGCGCGTGGACCGGATCCGTTCCGTCTATCCCACCCTCACC
>CAZLYF010000006.1:6427-39075 GCA_964563725.1 uncultured Oscillospiraceae bacterium | reverse complement strand
CTCCGGGGCCACAAGGTCTTCCTGGTGACCAGCTCCAGCGAGCACGAGGGGAAGTCCACCATCGCAGCCAACCTCGCGCTCGGGCTCGCCACGCGCGGGTTCCGGGTGCTTCTGCTGGACGCGGACCTCAAACGGCCCAACCAGTTCAAGCTGCTGGACATGCGCCAGTCGCCGGTGCTCGATTTCCAGAAATATCTGAAAGGCCGGGCGGAATTTGACGAGGTGCTCGCCCAGGAGCCCAGGAGCGGACTGTACATGCTGATCAACAAGCACAGCTACAAAAACTCCGCCGACCTGATCTCCTCGCCCCGCATGAAACAGCTGGTGGCCCTCTGCCGCGAGCGGATGGATTTCGTCGTCGTCGATTCCTCCCCCCTGGTCCTGACATCGGATACGGAGGCGCTGGCTGCCTACTGCGACGCGTCGCTGCTGGTGGTCAGGCAGGACCACAGCTACGTGCAGACGCTCAATGACAGCATCGACAAGCTGAAGGCAACGACTGAACTGCTCGGCTGCGTCTTCAACGACGCCATCAACGTGCCGACTGTCAGGGGCTATGACAGGAAGTACGGCAACTACTATAAATCGGCCTGACCTGCGGCGTCGGGGCCAGCGGAGGATCCACGCGTGGACGACTTGGGGCGCCCTGCCGGCAAGGAAGAGCTCGACAGCGAGGAGCTGACCGCCGGCATCGACTTCACCGTGCTCCTGATCGACCTCTACAAGGGGTTCAGGAAGTTCTGGTGGCTGGTGCTCGCGCTGGGCCTCGCCTTTGCGGGTTCGACGCTGTTGCGGACCGTGGATACCTACGTGCCCACCTACCGCGCGGAGGCGACCTTCACCGTCGCCACCCGCACCGCCAGCGCCTACGGCAGCGACGAATACAGCCCGTCGTACAGCTATGGCGCGGTGACGCAGATGGCGGACACCTTCCCCTACATCCTCGGGAGCGACATCCTCCAGCAGATCATCCAGGAGGATCTGGGCGTCGATCATCTCAGCGGGAACATCAGCGCGAAGGGCCTGGAGGACACCAACCTCTTCGTGCTGACGGTCACGGGCCCCAACCGACAGGAAGCCTACGACATCCTCCTGTCCGCGATCCGGAACTATCCCAGGGTAGCGGAATTTATCATCGGGGACACGAAGCTCAATATGCTCTCCGAGCCCAGCATGTCGGCCGCCCCGGTACAGACGGTGTCCTATCGGCGCACGCTGCTGAGGGGCTTTCTGACCGGGGCTTTCCTGGGCTGCGCGCTGGTGCTGCTGTACGCGCTGGCGCGCAGGACGGTGCGCAAGGTGGGGGACATCGAGAAGATGCTCAACCAGCGCAGCCTTGGCGTGCTCCCGCGCGTCGTCTTTAAGCGCCGCAGCCTGAAAACGCAGCAGCGCCTCATCATCACCAACAAGCTGGTCAGCAAGGCCTTCATGGAATCCATCCGCGCGCTGCGCACGCGCGTCGCCAAGCTGATGGACGAGGAGAAGGTCAAGGTGCTCATGGTGACCAGCGCGCTCCCCAGCGAGGGGAAAAGCGCCGTGGCGCTGAACCTGGCGCTATCCATCGCCCAGAAGGGCGCCCGTGTGGCGCTGGTGGACGCGGACCTCAGGCACCAGAACATCCATGGGCTGCTGGACCTGAAGGACCCGCCCTTCACGCTGCTGGACGTGATGCGCGGCGAGGCGGCGCTGTCCCAGGCGCGCTACGAGCTCCTCGCCAAGGGCTTCAATTTCTATCCCTGCGGCAGCGATGCGAAGCGTTCCGTGGAGGTCCTCCGCTCCCCGGGTTTCGCCGAGGTCGTCGGCATGCTGCGCGGGGAGATGGACTATGTGATCCTGGATACGCCGCCCAGCGGGATGCTCGCGGACGCCTCGGCCCTGGCCAGGCTCTGCGACGGCGTGCTGTTCGTGATCCGTCAGGACACCGCCAAGAAAGGGCAGATCATCGAGGCGCTGCAGGGCCTCAGCTACAGCGGCATCCGGATCCTCGGCTGCGTCCTCAACGATGCCGTCGCGGGCTTCGCGGGCTACGGCTATGGCTATGGCTACGGTTACGGCTACCGCTACTCCTACGGCTACGGCTACAACTACTCCTACGGAAAATACGGCAGCTACGGCGAGAGCAAAAAGGACAAGCAGGCCGTGGAGGAAGCGGAACAGCCTTGAGTTTTATTGCAAAAGTGATCCAAAAAGCCCGGGACGGGACGCTTGGGAAACTGCTGGAAGAGTGGAAATGGATCGCCCGGTACATGCGGCGCTATCAGGGACAGATCCTTTTTTATATCCTCTTGGGCGTGTTCGGCACGGCGCTGGGGCTCGCGGGCAGCGTGCTTTCGAAGCACCTCATCGATGCCGTGACCGGCCGCGACAGCGGCGCCATCGGGCTCATCGCGGCCCTGTACGTCGGTTTCGGGCTGTTCGGTATCGCCCTCGGGGCGCTGACCAGCCGCCTCAACGTGAAGATCCAGACCCGCGTGCACCAGCAGATGCGCGCGGACGTCTTCGACCGCGTGCTCGCGACGGACTGGGAGGCCGTCGCGGAATTCCATTCGGGCGACCTCCTCAACCGGGCGGGCGGGGACACGGACCGCGTGGCGGGTGCGGTGCTGGGCTTCTTCCCCGGCTTCATCACCGGCGGCGTGCAGTTCCTGGGCTCGCTCGCCATCATCCTCTATTACGACCCGGTCATGGCGCTTATCGCCCTGGCCGGTGCGCCCGTGCTCGCGCTCTCCTCCAAGTACCTCATGCGCAGGATGCGCGAGTTCGGCCTGGAAGCCCGCAGGATCTCCAGCGAGATCACCGCCTTCAACGCGGAGGCCTTCCAGAACGTGCAGTTCATCAAGGCCTTTAACCTGACAGACCGGTTTTCCGAAAGGATGCGCGCGCTGCAGCGCAAGAGCTATGACTATGTGATGCGCCACAACCTGTTTTCCATCGCTACCTCCTCGGCGCTGTCGCTGGTGGGCAGGGCGGTGTCCTTCACCGTATTCGGCTGGAGCGTGTACCGGCTGTGGACGGGGGACATCAGCTTTGGCACCATGACCCTCTTCCTGCAGCTGGCGGGCGGCCTGTCCGCCTCCTTCCACGCCCTCGTAGGCATCGTGCCCACGATGGTGTCGGCGGGCACCTCCGCGCGCCGCGTGATGGACATCGTGGAAATGCCCGGCGAAAACAGCGGGGCGGAAACCCGTGCGGAGGAGATGAGGAAAGAGGCTTCCGGAAAGGGCGTGGCGGTTTCTCTGAAGCGCGCCTCCTTCGCCTACCGAAACGGGCACGAGGTGTTTTGTGACGTCGACCTGACCGCCAGCCCCGGCGAAACCGTCGCGCTTGTGGGCCCGTCCGGTGAGGGGAAGACGACGCTGCTTCGGGTGCTGCTCGGGCTGGTCAGCCTCCGGGAGGGGACCGCCGAGGCCTACCTGGCAGGGGACTCCGCTTCCGCGCTGCCCGTGGGGCCCGGCACGCGGCGCCTGTTTTCCTATGTGCCGCAGGGCAACATGCTGTTTTCTGGCACGGTCGCGGAGAACCTACGGATGGTCAAGCCGGAGGCCTCCGACGCGGAGCTCCTCTCGGCGCTGCGCGACGCCTGCGTCGACGAAGAGGTGCTGAGCCTCCCGCAGGGCCTTGACAGCCCTGTGGGAGAGCGCGGCCACGGTTTTTCTGAGGGGCAGGCGCAGCGGATCTCCATCGCCCGCGCGCTGCTCGGCGACGCCCCGGTGCTGCTGCTGGACGAGGCGACCTCCGCCCTGGACGCGGATGCTGAGCGGAAAGTGCTTGAGAACATCCGGGCCCGGGACAGGCGGAAGACTGTGATCCTCGCCACGCACCGTCCGAGCGTCTTCGAAACCTGCAACCGGGCCTACAGGGTGTCAGGGAAACAGGTCATCCCGGCGGGGGAAAGCCCCGCTTGACCGTTCAACGCGCATAGAACCTGCGTATTGACAGAACCCCGTGTATGGGATAGTATCAAAGCCGGTGAAGTGTGCGCATATATGACAGTCGCAGGGGAGCGGGGTGACCGGGTGAAGCTGAAGGAAGGGTTCATCTATCGGACCATTGCCGGGGAACATGTGGTGATCCCCACCGGCAACAACATCGCGGACTTCAACGGTATCATCTCACTCAATGAGACGGCCGCTTTCCTGTGGGTGAAGATCCAGTCCCCCTTCACGCGGGAGGACTTGGTGGAGGCACTGCTGCAGGAATACGAGGTGGACCGGGAACTGGCCGGGAAGGACGTCGATGAGTTCCTCAGGACGCTCAGCGAACACAAGGTCCTCCTGGATGACTGAGCCAGACCTGCGGAAGTTCCGGATTCCCCTGAACGGCACCTTCGAGCTGACGGTGCGCTGCAACCTCCATTGTCGTATGTGCATGTTCCGCCACCCAGACGAAGAAAATGCGGACATCCTCGCCCGGGAGAAGACGGCGGACGAATGGATTGATATGGCCCGGCAGGCAGCGGACGCCGGGACGCTGAACCTCCTCATCACGGGCGGCGAGCCGCTGTTTCTGAGCGCCTTTCCCAAAGTCTGGGAGGGCATCTGCCGCATCGGCTTCCAGACGGAGCTCTACACCAACGCGACGCTGGTGACGCCCGAGATCATGGCGCTTTTCGGGAAGTACCCCCCGAACCGCATCGGGGTGTCGCTCTACGGAGCTTCGGAGGAGAGCTACCAGAAAGTCACCGGGAGCGGGGCGGCGTATCAGCGGGCCATCGAGGGCATCAGGCAGCTGGGCACCCTGCCTTCCCTGCTCGACTTCAGGACGACGATCATCCGGGACAACCTTCAGGACATGGACGCGATGGAGGAGTGGGTCCGGGAGAATTTCGGGGCGGACCGCGTGCTCACGCACACGAAGCTGGTGATGAAGCCCGTGCGGGGCGCGGTCTCGGAGGCGGAAGCCTGTAGGCTTGGTCCGGAAGACAACGCGAAGCTGTATTTCAGGCGCCACTTCAGGCTGGCGGAAAGGGCGATGGGTCCGGAGCACTTTGACGCGGAAAAGATCAGGTTCCTCCGCAAGAAGAAAACGCCGCAGGCAGGCGCGACGAAGCGGCTGACGCTTTTTGGCTGCGACGCGGGGATGCAGGGCTACGCGATCACCTGGGACGGGAAGATGCTTGGCTGCCAGGTGCTCAGCGCCTTCCATACGGAGCCCTTCCGGGAGGGCTTCCAAAGAGCCTGGGACAGGTACCCGGAGGTGACCAGCGCCGTCAAATATGACGAGGAATGCCTGGAGTGCGCGCAAAAGGGGCTGTGCCTATCCTGCCCCGCCACCCGCTGGGCAGAGACCGGCAATCCCGGCGGGAAACCGCCCTACGTATGCGATAATGTGACTGAAATGGCGAAACGACTGGTGATACAGGAGGGGGAGAACGATGAAGAAGAGCTATACAAGCCCGAGTGTCCGTTTTAGGAGCCTGCAGCTGCGCGAGCGCATAGCGGACATCTGCTGGGCATACGGCGCGGGGCACGCCATGGAGACCCTGTACTGGAACTTCCCCGGGCACGGCTTCCTGGCCTTCTATCTGAATAAAGGCCTGAATTGCGACAACGGAATCGATCAGGCGGTCGTTGTCGGCACCTCGTGGAGTTCCGGGTACAACGAACCCGCCTACGATACGTTGAATGAGATCACCGTTGCGCTGGCGGCACTGGGCGGCAACTCCTCGGAACCCTTCAAGGGTTCCGGAGACTCCATCACGACCAATCCGCCGTATACGCCCACCTGGTAAGACAATCGATGCCGGGATACGCCATGGACGTCCGCATCGGCGGCTGGCCCATGCGATATGAACAGGCCGGCCTGTGGGACGGGATGGCCGGATGCTTTCAAAATTTCGCCGGGTTCCTGTCATCCCCCGGCAACGCGCCGGAGCTGACCCTCTCCTTCACACCCGACCCAGGGCTCAAAGAAACGCTGCCCCTTCCGGACGACGAGCCACTCCATCGGGATGACCGCGGCTTCCTGCGCCAGCGTGTCTACCAGGGAGAAGGGGGCAGTTATCTTTGGGTCTTCGGGGACCACCCGTTTTCATCGCTGGTGTTTTGCATTGACGGGGACTGGCGCCGCGTCGCGTTGCTGTGGGACAGCACGGGGACGGCCGGTGCTTGGGCTTTTGAATGCGCCACGCGACTCTTCGCCGGAGCGGCGCTCAGGCTGGGAGGGCTGGTCCTGCATGGCGTCCTGATGGAGCGGGACGGACGCGGATTCGTGCTTGCCGCCCCATCCGGCACGGGCAAGACGACGCACGCGCGCCTGTGGCGGGACGCCGGGCTTGCCTCCGTCATCAACGGGGACAGGGCCCTGTGCCGGAAAATCGATAGCAGCTGGCACGCGTTCGGGCTGCCCTGGTGCGGCAGTTCCGGCGAATGCGAGAACCGCAGCGTCCCCCTCGGGGCGGTGGTGGCGCTGGAGCAGCACACGGAAAACGAAGCGAGGCGACTCAAGCCCGCCGAGGCTTTGGCGCGAGTGCTGCCCAACGTGTTCGCCCCTTCCTGGGAGCCTGCGCTGTACGGGCGCATGCTGGATCGCATGGAGGAGCTGATCGCCGGGGTTCCGATCCTCCTGCTGCGCTGCCGTCCGGACAGGCAGGCGGTGAAGCTGCTCAGGGACACACTCGACACGGCGCTGGCAGCCGGAGGCTGACGGCCACTTGGGCGGAGTGGCGTATCAACCAGGTCCGTTTTGCCCGAGGGCATCCAGGAAGCCCTGCAGCGACAGTTCCGGGAGGACTCCCGTCATCCATCCCACGCCATACTCCTCCCGCATCGCCTGTGTGAACAGGCGGGCGTGTTCCTCTTGCGGGAGCATGTCCTTCGCGGGAACGAAGGCCTCGCGCCAGTAGTGCCTGCACAGCGCGAGGTTTTTTTCTGCCAGCGCCGGTTTGCGCGCCCGGCACTGCGAGTAAAACGCGTACAGCGTGTACATGGAGCGGACCGCCAGGCGGCGGACTGACGCGGCGGAGACCCCCCGCTGCAAGGCCGCCCCGAGCACGCGGATCCTGTTGTCGACGTATCCCGCAAAGCCTTCTTCGTACAGGAAGATATGTTCTCCCCCGTGCGTAAGACTGTCCGGCCGGAAGAACGCGCAGTAGACCGTTTCGCCTATTCTCGCCTGCCAGTCCCTGTCGCCCGCGCAGAGGGAAGCCAGCATGTTGAACCCCGCGTCCTCGTTGGCCCTGGAGCTCAGGAAACGGATATCGAATGCGTTGAGGAAGGAGCGCCGGTACAGCTTGCCGCAGACCGAGCCCGCGAAGCGCGCGGAGCTCTTCCCGCCCGGCAAGGTCCCATCGGGGCGCACGATCAGAATTTCCCCGGATGCCATTTCATGCCCTTCGGTGAGCAGGGATTCACGCAGGCTCCACAGGGACATTGCGCCGCCCATGGTATCATCGGCGTCAAGAAAGGCGACCAGGGGGTTGCCTGTATAGCCGATGCCGCGCTGACGGGCAAAGCCGGGGCCCACGTTCTCCGGAAGGCGGAGCAGGCGGACGCTGAGGGCTCCTTCAAAGCGCCTGACGATGTCCGCAAGGTCCCCTTCCGTGGAAGCGTCGTCGACCACGATGACGTCGACCTCGCCCGCGACGCTTTGCGCTGCGACGCTGCACAGCGCCCTGAACAGCGTCTTGCGCGCGTTAAAGGCTGGGACGATCAGATCGATGCGCAATAGACGCTCCATGTGGCTTGCCGTCCTCCTTGCGTGGGGCACGGGACTTGCGCTTGACAGGGGGACCTTCATGCCTAAAGGCTTCCCCTCAGGCTTGCGAGGAAGTCCCGGACGCTCATGGGGGGGATGAAGGGTTCGGGCAGGTTCCGGCAGTATTCCTCGGCCATCACCTGGGAATACAGGCTGGCGTGGGTTTCCCCTGAAACCAGGCTTTCGAGCGGCTGGAAGACCTCCTGATCATACTTCCTGCAATGCGGCAAGTTCTTCTCCGCCAGGCCTGGATCCCATGCCAGGCACTTCATGTACAGCAGGTACAGGCGGTACATCGTCCTCGCGGCGTAATAGAGGACTGCGGTCATCGGGACGTCGCGCTTCATGGCTTCGCCGACGGCATATGTCATGTTCTCCGCGTAGCCCTCGAAACCCCTGTCCAGCGGAAAGGGCGCCTTGCCCGCGTGGCTCAGGCCAGCGAGATTGGAGTGTACGCAGTACACGATTTCCTTCAGGTTCACGGACCTGCCGTTCCCGTATCCGCACATGTTGACCAGAAAATTGAAGCCCGCGTCCTCGTTCGCCCTGGAATCGGGGAAACGGATCCCGTGCCTGTCCAGAAAAGAACGCCTGTAGAGCCTCCCATAGACGGAGCCTTCCGGATCGCCGCGGACCTCGGATCTCAGCGTTTCCTTTCCAGTACCCATGACCATCACGGCTCCGGAGACGCGGAAGATATTCCCGTCATCCGCCAGCGCCCGCCGCAGCCTTTCAAGAGAGTAGGACTCGAACAGCGTGTCGTCCGCGTCGACGAAGGCGATGAGGGGGTTGACTGCGCGGTCGATCCCGGCCTGGCGGGCATATCCTGGCCCGCGGTTCTCCGGGAGACGTAGCAGCCGTATACTGAGGAAGCCTTGAAAGGTGGCGATTACGTCCGTATAGCCGCCGTCCGTGGAGCAGTCGTCCACGACGGTGACGTCCACTTCCTCCGCGACGCTCTGCGCGCCAATGCTGCACAGCGCCCGGAACAGGGTGCTGCGCGCGTTGTAGGCGGGAATGATCACGTCAATGCGCATGGGTCCCTCCGTCACCCGTCTGCCAGCCGGTCAAGAAAGGACTGGAGGCTCATGGCCGGGATGAAGGCCTCCGCCGGGCCCAGGCCAAATTCCTGCGTCGTCACTTCGGCGTACAGCCTTTCGTGCGTTTCCCTTGGGACAAGGTCCTCGATGGGATGGTAGACTTCCTCCCAAAACCTCCTGCAGTGCCGCCAGTTCTGTTCCACGAGCTCCGGTTCCCGCGTCAGGCATTTCATCAAAAGCAGGTACAGCGAATACATGGTCCGGACCGCCAGTTCGAAAACCGGCGCCACGGGCACGCTGCGCTTCATGGATTCCCGGATGGCGTAGCTCATGTTCTCGGCGCAGCCGGCAAACCCCTCGTCGAAACGAAAAGGTTTTTTACCGCCATGGAACAGCCCGCCTGGGCTGTAGTGCGCGCAATAGACGACATCCCTGATTTTCATTGCCGCTTCATTCGGCGCGGCGCATAAACGGACGAGGATGCTGAAACCCGCGTCCTCGTTCGCTCTGGAATCGGGGAAGCTGATCCCCTGCCTCTGAAGAAAGGCCCGCCTGTAGATCCTCCCGACGACGGAACCTCCGGGGTCGTTCCCCGTAAAGTGCTGCAAGCTCTCTTTTCCGGGCCCCATCACTACCAGGCCGCCGGAAACGCCACAGCTGTTGGCGTTCGCTTCCAGGACCTGCCGCATCCTTTCGAGGGAAAAGGACTCGAAAAAGGTATCGTCGGCGTCGAGAAAGGCGATCAAGGGGTTCTCCGTATGATCGATGCCGTACTGCCGGGCGAAACCCGGCCCCCGGTTTTCCGCGAGGCGCAGGAGGCGGACGGACAGGAATGCCTCGAACGCCGAGACGATCTCCTCATAGCCCCCATCCGTGGAAGCATCGTCCACGACGGTGACGTCGGTCTCCGGGGCGATACTCTGCATGCCGACGCTGCACAGCGCCCTGAACAAAGTCCCCCGCGCGTTGTAGGCGGGGATAATTACGTCGATGCGCATGAGGCCTCCTGATTCATTGCTGATTGAGTCCTTTGGGCTTGCCCCTCCCGGTCATCCTGTTTGGGATTTCGCCGCTTCACCTGGCCTGGACAGAAAAAGCCGGGTATAATGCGCCTGATCAGCGGGGATCCCCTTCGCTGAGGGCATGAATGAAATCCTGGAGGGATTGTTTCGGGATGATCCCGGTCATCCAGCCGGAATCGCAGGCTTCCGACATGACCTGCGTGAACAGCTGCGCGTGCTCCTCCTCCTGCAGTTGGTCATTCGCGGGAAGAAAGACGTCGCGAAAGAAGCGTCCGCACAGCGAGAGGTCCTTTTCGGCCCGCTCCGGTTCCCGCTTCAAGCGCTGCTGGTAGGAGATATACAGCATATACATGGACCGGACAGCCTCGCGGTGGACCGCCGCTGCGGGGACGCCACGCCGTGAAGCCTCCCAAATCGCGCGCGTCCTGCTTTCGATAAAGCCCTCGAGCGCTGCGCCGGGGAGAAGAACGGGGCCTCTGTCTTGAGGACCATCGTCCAGGCGAGCGAACGCGAAATAAACCGTATCCTCGATTTTCGCCTGCCATGCCCTTTCGCCGGCGCACAACGAGATAAGCAGGTTGAAGCCGTCGTCCTCGCAGCTTCTTGAGGTCAGAAACCGGATATCGAACTCCTCGAGAAAATCCCGCCGGTAGAGCTTGCCGCAGACCGAGCCCGGCAGATGCTCCGCGCCTCTGCTCCCAAACCGGCTGCCTCCGGGCCCAACGCGCTGGACTGCTCCGGACACCATGACGCACAGGGGGCCGACGAGCAGCGCTTCCCGCAGTTTTTTCAGGGACAACGCATCTCCCAGCGCGTCGTCGGCGTCAAGAAAGGCGATCAGGGGGTTGTTCGTATGGTCGATCCCATGCTGCCGCGCAAAACCCGGGCCGACGTTTTCCTCCAGACGCAGCACGCGGACAGACAGGAAAGGCTGGAACGCCGCGAGGATCTCCTCATATCCGCCGCCCGTGGAGCAGTCGTCCACGACCGTGACGTCGATCTCCGGAGCGACGCTTTGCGAGGCGACGCTGGACAGCGCCCGAAACAGCGTCTCCCGCGCGTTGAACGCTGGAATGATCATGTCGATGCGTTTGGAAAGAGTATCCTTTATGCGATGGAACGTGATGGAGCCTTCGCGGAGAAAATTGTTGCAGTAGACCGGTTCGTTGAGGCACCCGATCTTGATGCCGGGCTTGGACAGCATATCCCTGCAGAAATAGGAATCCGAAACGGAAAACATGCCACGAAACCGCGTGCCTTCGATCCTCGATCGTTTCCAAGCCTTGCTCCATACACTGGATAACAGACGCCCACTTTTGTCAAGCGGCCCCTGGTATCCCAGAGTTCCCAGGAAGAATCCGCAGGCCAGGACATCGATGGACGGGTCCGCAGCCAACGCGTCGTTGATCTTTTGCAGCACATCGGGCCCGGCCCACCAATCGTCATCGTCCATGAACAGGATATACTCACCGGAAGCCAGCACAAACCCCTCGTTGCGCGTCAGGCCGTCGTGGTGATGGGAACAGGCTACCGTGACCGCGCCGTACGCTGCCGCCACCTCCTGTGTATTGTCCGAACAGCTGTCGCAGGCCACGATGAGCTCGTAGTCCGTGAAGGTCTGCGACTTGACGCTGTCCAGCGCTTTGCAGATCCTTTCCGCGCTGTTGTGCGCCGGAATGATAATGGAAAACCGCATGCTTCACTTCCCGCCCTCGGCTTACGGCCGTTCATTCCCTCTGCCGGACCACCGAAACAAAACCGCCGCATGCCATCCCTGAACACGATGCACAAAATGTATCATGCCGGAAAACAAGTGTCAAAACGCCGTTTGACCGCAGACACCGTCATGAAGACAGATTTTACGCGGGAGTCAAGCCGGGAAACCGCCGCGCATGCGCCATATTCTTCGCAATATTTTCTTGTCCTGCGGCTGAAGCCGGTTGATTCAATCCCTCCTATGCAGTAAAATGCATCATCATGCAGAAAAGTGAGGATGCCGCCATGAAAAGGACCGCTTCTCTCCTGGTTGCCCTGGCGCTGCTGCTTGGCAGCCTCCCTGTCCTGGCCGAAAGCCTGACCATCACGTTCATTTTCTTCGACGTCTACGTGGAAGGCGGCATCAACACCTGGTACGACTTCTTCGTGCAGGTATACGCCACGGGCGGCGAAGGGACGAAGACCTACCGCTACACGGTGTACCATGACGGCGCGGTGGAACACATGAGCGGCTGGATTGCGTCGGACACGTACATCTACAACAACAACGTCAGGGAGATCCCCGACCCGGGCGTATACAAGATCTACTGCGAGGTGAACGCGGGGCTGGAGACCGTGGGGATGATGAGCCGCGAGCAGACGGTCGCTCCCAATCCGGAACCCGTGCTGACAGTGACCCTGAACAAGTACGCGGTCAGTGTCGCCGTGGGGAAAACGGTCCGGCTGAGCGCGACGGTGCTGCCCAAAGGCAGCGTCCAGACCGTCGTTTGGACAAGCTCCAACCCCGCCGTCGCGACGGTCGGCCCGGACGGCAAGGTGACGGGGCGCAGTGTTGGGACGGCTACCGTGACCGCGACTGCCACCGGCGGCGCCTCCGCCGGCTGCCAGGTCACCGTGAAGAAAAAGTGACAACGGTGCTCAGGGCTCGAACAGCCTGAGTTCCTCATACAGTTTCTTCCTTCGGGACGCTTGCCGGACCGTGAGAAGCAGGCGCGGCGTGCCGCGCTTGCCCGCTGCGGCGCGGGCCAGGTAGCGCAGGGGCAGGTAGACGAAGGCCCAGGCCCGCAGCAAAGGGTTCCGCGCGCAGCCGGGCCAGGCGGTACGCGCGTGTTGCCTGAGGGCCAGGAAGGCGTGGGCGGACAGCATGCGTTTCCCGGGTGTTCCGCCATGGCTGAGGAGGCCGGAGGCGAGCCTGGTCTGTTCCCGGTCCTTCACGCCAAAGTTCCCGCCCTTCAGGATCGCCGCCAAAACTGCATCGCCAAGTTGGGGGTCTGCAGACCCTTGCGCTTCCTCGCCCTTTAGCCCGAGGTAACGCTTGCAGATGCCGGTCAGCACATCCGCAAAGCGCTTCAGGCCAAAGAGCTTAAGCGCCGGCTCCAGTTCCATTTCCCAGGTCTCCCCGTCAAGCTTTCCCATAAAGGCAGCCCAGTCGCACAGGTGTCGGAGGCCGACGCCTTCCGCCTTCAGGTGGTGCTGCACGTGAAGAAGCAGGACAAGGCCGTGGAAAGGGGCGGAGAGAACGGGGAAGGCGGCGCCGTCGGCTGTCACCCATTCCGGGTTTTCGAGCGCCCGGCTGAAACAGAGGCCGATCGCCTCCCCGACGCCGCCCTCGGGGACCCCGGAGGGGCGTACGTGCGCCTCAAGGGACGTGCCATCCTTCAGGTACACGCGGTGCCAGGAAAACTCCTGCCTGAGGCGCTCGTAGCCGTTTGACTCGAGCAGCGTTTCCGTCCGTTCCACGTCTTCCCAGCGGATCAGGAAATCCACGTCCCCCAGCGTTCGCAGCTCCGGCCTGCGGTACCAGCAGGCGGCAGCTTCGCCCTTGATCACCATGAAGGGGATCCCTTCCCGCTCAAGGAGCCGGACAAGTTCCCGCTGCCGGTCGCCGACCCGGGCGTTGCGCGCGAGCGTGCCGATGGCGGCCTCCTTCCAGGTCTCGAGGACAGGCGGCGGTATCAGATCGTGCAGGCCTTCCGCCCCGTCGAGCGCCAGAGCGGTGACCGCGTGCAACCCGCTGTCCAGGAACACGCGCGCCCAGTCCGTTCCTTGGAATTCAAATCCGCGGCTACTCCCAAAGAGGCCGCGCGCCAGCAGCTCCAGCAGGGCTTCCTCGTGCTTCTCCATGGCCCTCCCCTCGCCAGAGGCGGGTTCCCCGGGTCCGTCACGGCCGGGGCGTGAAGGGACCCGCTTCACCGGCGGGCCGCCAGGTATCGTATATAGAGCCGCCTCAGGCAGGCCCGGCACCTGCCCCAAGCGCGGGCTTCCACCCTGCGCAGGGGGAGCAGCAGGGCGGCGGGTTGTGTGCCTCGCAGGCGTTCCGCCCGCGTGAAAGCGGCCCCGGCCAGGTCACAGAAGCCCCGACTCTCCATGCAGAGCCCCAGGCGGAGGAAGAAATCCGGGTCCGCGAACTCCCCGCGCTGGGCGCATTCCTCCGTGACCCAACCGAAAAAGAACCCCAGCTCCGTAAGATACTCCCCGGAGCCCCTGCGCGCGAAGCTCGCAGCCAGCACGCGCTTGCTTACCAACGCCTCGGGGAGATGATGGAACGCATATCCGGCGAACAGCAACCGAAACAGGAACTCCATGTCCTGCACCGCCCGGAGGTCTTCCCTGAAGCCTCCGAGTTCCTGAAAGGCTGCCTTTGGGATCAGGAAGGCGCAGGCGTTGAAGCTGAAGCGCTTCATGTTGGCGAGGACCAGTTCCCGGGCGTTCATGCCCTGCCGCAGTGCGCTTCGGGTCGGGAAGCGCAGCGGCTTCCCATCCGCTCCGACGGGTTCCTCATCGCAGAACACCGCGCAGCGACTGCGCTCTGGCGCTGGTATCCCGTCAAGCAGCCGGACCTGCTGCGCCACTTTTCCCGGACGGTAGAGGTCGTCGTGCGAGAGCCAGGACAGCCACTCCCCACGCATCTCCCGGACCGCCAGGTTCAGCGCGGACGACACGCCCCCGTTTTCCTTGCTCAGATACCAGATGCGGGGGAGATAGGGATCCACGGCCCGGCGCGTTGCTCCGCCGTCGTCAGAACCGTCATCGACTACGAGGACTTCAGTCTTCTGATAAGTCTGGTTAAGCGCACTCTCGATCGCCTCCGTCAGGTAGTCCGCACCGTTGTACACCGGGATCACGATGGACACCAGGGGCTCGTACGGGCTCATCGGGGCACGGGCGCTTTCGCCCTTGCCCAAGTTCGGCGCCGTATCATGCCCCCTCACTTTTTCCGGCCTTCCGCGCGCTCCAGCAGGGCCATGCGGTTTTCGACGATCTCACCGACCACGTAGCGGCTGTCAAAGCGCGACCGGACAAACTTCACGCCTGCTTCCCCCATGGAAGCGCGCAGGGCCCCGTCTCCCAGCAGCACGCCCGCGTGAGACACGAAACCGCCGACTTCTCCGACGGGGACCTTGTACCCCGTCACCCCGTCCAGCATGCCATTCTGCGGCCCGGGGATGTCGCTGACGACCACAGGCACGCCCATGGCCTGCGCCTCGGCGACGATGTTCCCGAAGCCTTCCATGTGGCTGGGATACATGAAGACGTCCATCGCGGCGAGGTATTTCTCATGGTCGAGCACCCATCCGCCGGAATAGGAGATATCACCGCAGCTGACGAAAAAATCAAGCAGGTCCTTCCTGACCGTCCGCGGCCTTTCCATCGGCCCGGCAACAAGCAGCTTCAGGCACGGAAAGCCCTTCTTCAGCTCTCTGAAGGCATCCAGCAGCTCGTTGAAACCCTTGGCGACGGTGAGCCTGCCGACGAAGCCGAGCACGATGTCGTCCTCCCCGATCCCGTACAGGGCCCGGATCTCCCCGCGCCATTCTTCGCGCCTGCGGACGTTGAAGCGCCCAAGGTCGATGCCACTCGCGCTGCCATAGCCGATGACGCGGCTCTTTGCCTCACCATAAAAGCCCCGTTTCCGGCAAAGCTTCAGATTGCCCTCGCTGTCCGGCTGCACCTCCGTGGAAAGGGCGCAGGTGAGCCGCTCGGCTGCTTCCAGCGCCACCCTGGTCACGCCAGAATAAAGCTGGAAGGCAAGACCCCACTGGCAGTAGAGGCGCGCCGGGACGCTGGCCAGGTGTCCGGCTACGGCGGCGCAGAACGCGGTGCCCGGGGTGGAGTACTGGATCAGGTCGAATTGCTCCCTTCGGAAGATCCCCGTCAGGCGAACGATGGTCGGGAGCAGGCCCGCGAGATCCATGCCGCGATGGAGGTTGAGGCGATGCGCGCGCACGTAGGGAGGGAGGCTGGCGATGAAACGCTCATCCATGCGGCAGGCGAGGGCCAGCTCGAAGCCTTTCGCGTGGAGGGCAGCGAACAGGGGCCGCAGGAAAAGGTCAACGGCCAAAGGGACAGACACAATAAAACAGATTTTTTTGCCCATCAGCCTTCCAGCCGCGTTTCCGCGGTGTTCGATCCTGCATCGTCGTGTGGATGCTTGAGCCGCGCCTCATTCTAGCTGAACGCGGTGAATCCTTCAAGGACGCTGGGATAGCGTATGGTTTGCCTGCCCTGCCCTGCCCTGCTATCATGGAAGCGTCGAACATTACTGATCAGGGGAGGGGCGGCATGCAGGGAGTCCGGGTGCGCAGGCTCGTCCTGCCCAACGAGGAGCTGTTCTCAGCGGTCGCGGAGCTGCTGGCGGAGGGTCTCAGGGTCCGCTTCACCGTGTCCGGGAACAGCATGTGGCCCCTGATCCGGCACAACGTGGATTCCGTGCTGCTTGCAAAGGCCGAAGCGCCCGTCCGGCCCGGGGATATCGTGCTCGCGCGGGTCGGGGAGGATCCCTTCCGTTACCGGCTGCACCGGGTGATGCGTGTGGAGGGGGACTCGCTGGTCACCGCGGGGGACGCTTGGGTCGCCTTCGACTGCGCTTTCAACATCAGCAGGGTCGTCGGGCGGGTGGAAACCGTATACCGAGGGACGCGCGTCATCGCCTGCGGCTCCCGGGGTTGGCGGCTGCTATTCCTGCTGTGGCGGCTGCTGTTCCCCCTGCGGCCACCGTTTCTGAATGCCCTGGCCTGGTACAGCAGGACCAAGGCACGTCTGAAGAAAGCGCGCGCGATCAAAAGGGAGGTCTCGAAAAATGACCGGACTGCGCTTTGACACGCTCCTGGGCCCCCTGTATGTCGCGGAAGATGGGGAGGGAATCTGCCTGATCGAATTCGGCGGCGCGCTGCCGGAAGGCTGCGCGGAGGCGGAAACGCCCCTGTTGCTCGAAGCCAGAAGGCAGCTCGCGGAGTATTTCGCGGGCGAACGGATCCGTTTCACCCTCCCGCTCTCGCTGTGCGGCACCCCATTCCAGAAACGAGTCTGGCAGGCGCTCCGGGACATCCCCTTCGGGGAAACTCGCAGATACGGACAGGTCGCAGCGGCCGTCGGGTGCCCGAAGGCCTGCCGGGCGGTCGGGGGGGCGAACCACAAAAACCCCGTCTCCATCGTCGTCCCCTGCCACCGCGTCATCGGGGCGGACGGCAGCCTGGTCGGCTACGGCGGGGGCCTCGACAAAAAGAAGGCGCTGCTCAAACTGGAGGCATCCGCCATAAAAAAGAACGGACGTACCCCGGCCACCCCCTAACGTTCTCCTATTGTTTCACGATCGTTTCACCATCGTTTCACTATTGTTCCACAATCGCTTTACCACCGTTTCACCATTGTTTCACCATCGTTTTACGATTGTTCCCCAATCGTTTCACAACCGTTTTGCCATCGTTCCCCAATCGCTTCACAATAGTTTCACCATTGTTTCACCATTGTTTCACCATCGTTTTACGATCGTTCTCCAATCGTTTTACCACCGTTTCACAATCGTTTTACAATTGTTTTACCGCCAATGCCTCGCTCTTGCCCGCCCGCTTTCCGGGCGCTATAATCAAAAAAATGAAGCAAAGGAGACACAATGAATGAAGATTCTCGTTGAAACCTCCGCGCGGCACCTGCACGTGTCCCAGGAAGACCTGGAGACCCTGTTTGGCAAGGGCGCCACGCTGACCCGGAAAAAGGACCTGTCCCAGCCGGGGCAGTACGCCGCGGAAGAAAAGGTCACGGTCGTCGGCCCCAAGAGCGAGATCAAGATGACCATCCTGGGCCCCGTGCGCAAGGCGACGCAGGTGGAAGTGTCCCTGACCGATGCGCGGGCGCTGGGACTGAACCCGCCCGTGCGTGAAAGCGGGGACACCGCGGGCTCCATGGGCTGCAGGCTGGTCGGGCCCAGGGGAGAGGTGCAGCTGAAGGAAGGCGTGATCGTCGCCAAGCGGCACATCCACGCGACGCCGAAGGATGCAGAGGCGCTGGGCGTGAAGGACAAGGATGTGGTGATGGTGCGGGTGGACCGGGACGGCCGTTCCCTGATCTTTGGGGATACGGTGGTCCGGGTCAGCGACAAGTTCGCCCTGGCGATGCACATCGACACCGACGAGTCCAACGCCGCCGCCGCGGCCGCGGGCGAGGTCTACGGCGAGATCGTATGACGCGGCGCGCGGCACTGTGTGCCGCGAATGAAGACGCAGCGTGGCTGCTAATGAAGTCGCAGCGCGGCTGCTAATGAAGTCGCGGCGTGGCCGCTGATGAAGACGCGCTTCGCGCTAATGGATATGGTTTTTATCAGAAGAAACCACCAGCAGAGCTGGTGGTTTTGATATCCCGCTGATCAAGCGCCTGCGGCTTCCTCGCGGCGGAGCTTGAGCTGCGGGTAGAATTCCCGGATGCCTTCCCGGTCCAGCGCGGCCTTGACCTGTTCTTTCAGGTCGTAGATGAGGGTCCAGTAGTCCGGGGTCCTGCACCAGACGCGCAGGGTGAACACCAGCGCGCCGTCCCTGACCTCGTTGAGCCGCGCGTCCGGCGCGGGGTCCCTGAGCGCCAGCGGGTGCCCGTCGGCGATCCCGCGCATCAGCGCGTTGACGCGGGGGATGTCCGTGTCGTAGGTCACGCTGACGCTGATGTCCATGCGCCTGGTGTCATACCAGGAAAAATCCGTGACGACCCCGTTGGACAGGGTGCTGTTGGGCAGCACCACCTTTTTGCCGTCGAAGGTTTTGAGCGTCGTGTACATGACGCCGATATTCATCACCGTGCCTTCCGCGTCCCCCGCCTTGATATAGTCCCCCGCCTTGAAGGGATGGAACATCAAAAGCATCAGCCCGCCCGCGAAGTTGCTCAGGCTCCCCTGCAGCGCGAGGCCTACGGCCAGGCCGACGGACGAGAGGATGGCGATGAAGGAGGCGCTGGGGACGCCGAGATATACGGCGATGCTGATGACCAGCACCGCCTTGAGCGAAATGGAGGCGAGGCTGGTGGTGAAGCTCAGGACGCCCCTGTCCAGCTTGCTCTTTTCCAGGGACTTCGCCAGCAGCGACACCAGGCGCTTGATCACGAAAAAGCCCGTGACCAGCATCACGAGGGCGCCGAGGATCTTCAGCGCCGTGTCCGCCGTCGCCTGCGTAAAGAAACTCCTGAGATATCCGATGGCCTGTTCCATGATGTCCTCCCTATCCTGCCGCGCGTCAAGCGTGCGGCAGCCATTCGCGTTTGCCATCCGTCACGGCCCATCGCACCCTGGCCGGCATTTCGTCCAGGTCCACGACCCCGGCATGCAGTTCCGGCTTTCCCGGCAGCGCCGAGATCTGCGCCGGCACCGGGAACCCTGTCAGGGTGGAAAGCCGCCGCGCGTTGGCGAAATCGTCGCGGCCGGCCTTTTCAAACGCGCCCAGGGTCGCGGTGCTGAACTTGAAGGGGTTTGCGGTGGACAGCAGGATGGTGTGCGCCGCGTCTTCCGTGGCGCTTCGATAGCGTTCATAGATGGTCTGCGCGACGGCCGTGTGGGGATCCATCAGATAGCGCCGGGCATCGAACACGCGCCGGATGGTCGCGAGCGTGTCTTCCTCCGTGCAGAAATCCGCGTGGAACAGCTTCGCGAGTTCCGTCCGCGCGCTTTCCCCGGTATCGTAGGAGCCCGAAGTTTTGAGCGCCTCCATCCAGCCGCGCACCCGCTCGCTGTCGCGGCCGGAGATCTCGTAAAGAAGGCGTTCGAGATTGGAGGACACAAGGATGTCGATCGAGCAGGACATGCTTTTGTAAAAAGGCCTGTTGGCGTCGTACCTGCCCTGCCTGAAAAAGTCCGTCAGCACATTGTTGCGGTTGGACGCGCACAGGAGCCGGCTGACGGGCAGCCCCATGCGCATGGCGTAGTAGCCGGCCAGGATGTTGCCGAAGTTCCCTGTGGGCACGCAGAAGTTGACGGGTTCCCCCGGCTTCACCCGGCCGGAGCCGACCGCGCCCGCGTAGGCGGAATAGTAGTACACAATTTGCGGCAGCAGGCGGCCGACGTTGATGGAGTTGGCCGAGGAAAGCCTCGCGCCCCGCCCCGCCAGCTCCCGCGCCAGCCCGGTGTCCGCGAAGATCCGCTTGACGCGCGTCTGCACGTCGTCAAAATTGCCGCGCACGGCGCAGACGTGCATATTGGCGCCTTCCTGGGTGACCATCTGCAGCCGCTGCGCCGCGCTGACCCCGCCGTGGGGGTAGAAGACCAGCACCCGGGTGCCGGGCACATCGCGGAAACCTTCCAGGGCGGCCTTTCCCGTATCTCCGGAGGTGGCGACCAGGATGAGGATCTCCCTGCCTTCCCCCGTTTTCGCCGCGGAGGCGCGCATCAGGTAAGGAAACGCCTGCAGCGCCATGTCCTTGAACGCCAGGGTGGGACCGTGCCAAAGCTCCAGCACGCTCTCCCGCGCGGAAAGGCTCACCAATGGGGCGACGGCGGGCGTATCGAAGCGGCTGCCGTAGGCGGCATCCACGATCGAATCGATTTCATCGGCGGTAAAATCCGTGAGATACAGGCCGAAGACCTTTTTCGCGATGGAGCAGTAATCCCCGGCGAGAGACAGGACCTCTCCCGCGGGAAGGGAGGGGAAGCACTCCGGCACGTACAGCCCGCCGGAGGGCGAGATCCCCTGCACAACCGCCTGCGCGGCCTGGAGGGATCCACCGCCCTTTGTGGATAAATAGCGCATGGTCATTCCCGCCTTCCAGCACATGTGGGGTTCCCTGTCAGCATGCCCATCAGGCGGTGGGCCTCGGGGACCAGCAGCCCCGATCGTTCGGCCTCCCGCTCGGTGAAACGCCCGGCCTGCCGCCGGGCTTCCCCGCGGCGCGCGATGGCGAAGGGGACGGGATCCGCCGAATGGGTCATGGTGGCGATCGGGGTCGGGTGGTCGGGCATCAGCAGCGCCGCGTAGCCTTCGGCGGCGCCTTCCAGGTACGCCATCACCGGCGCGACGACCTTCCGGTCGATCTGCTCGATGGAATAGATCTTTTCCTTGATCTGCCCGTGATGTCCGCACTCGTCCGCCGCTTCCACATGGATGTAGACGAGGTCGAAACCGTCCCTGAACGCCTGGATCGCGGCCTTTCCTTTCGCGGCGAAATCCGTATGGAAATTGCCGGTGGCGCCCTCGACGGGGATGCTTTCCATCCCGGCGCAGCGCGCGATGCCATGCAGCAGGTCCACTGCGGAGATCATGGCACCGCGCAAGCCGTAGCGCTCAAAAAACGATGGCAGAGACGGCTTGCGGCCTTCTCCCCAGAACCAGACGGCATTCGGGGCGGGCCGGCCCCTTTCCGCCAGGGCGCGGTTCACCCCAAGCTTCGGCAGGTTTTCGTAGGCGAAGCGGATCATCCCGTTGAGCAGCCCGCAGTTGGTTCCCGAAGGAAGGTAAGCCCGCAGGGGTTGCCCGGTGATGTCATGGGGGGGCGTGAGCACGGCGCCAGTCTGCCCCGCCCGGAGCACCAGGCAATGGCGATAGCTGACGCCGGGATACAGTTCCACGCCGGAGCGCGCAAGGGAGCCGGCAAGGAAACGGATGTTTTCCCGGGCGGTTTCCGTGTCGATCTCCCCCGCGGAATAATCCAGCATCCGCGCGTCTTCCAGCGCCGCGCTCTCGGAAAGCGTGACCAGGTTGCAGCGGTAGGTCACGTCTTCAGGGGCGAGGCCGATCCCCATCGCGAGCGCTTCAAAAGGAGAACGGCCCGAGTAATACAGGGCGGGATCGTAGCCCAGCACGGATAGATTGGCCACGTCGCTACCGGCGGGCATCCCGTCGGGGACGGTGCGGGCCAGGCCCAGCGTGCCGCGCCGGGCGATCGCGTCCATCGCGGGATGCTCCGCGGCATCCAGAGGCGTGCGGCCCGCGAGCGCGTCGAGCGGGCAGTCGGCCATACCGTCCCCTAAAAACACCACATGCTTCATGGACCCCTCCAAACACCGGGAGCCGCTGTGGCCGGATGCCGCGGCCGCGCAATGCCCCCGCGCCAGACAGCCTTCCCGGCGAAGAACGGTAAACCGCCAGGTTCC
Organism: uncultured Oscillospiraceae bacterium; assembly: GCA_964563725.1. Lineage (GTDB taxonomy): Bacteria > Bacillota > Clostridia > Christensenellales > Aristaeellaceae > CAZLYF01. Next base: position 17,260 of record CAZLYF010000006.1, on the reverse strand, counting down.
GCGGCGTCACAGCGGCGCGCCGTAGCCGCAGAAGCGGCAGATGACGCTGAAAACGATCGCCCGGACGCTCCGGCTGCCTTCGCCCGGAAAGTACCATATGTCATCACGGGGAAACAGTCAAGGCAAGGCGCAATGACGCCCCGGGGTTTACAGCATCCGGCAGAGGGGTATAATAGTAAAAGAAAGGCCGTTTTCGAACCCTGTCCGCGAATGGCCTAAAATGAAAGGCGGTATGACCATATGAAGCGACGTTATGTTGCCTTGCTTCTGTCTCTGGCGCTGCTGCTCGGCCTCTCTGCCACCGGCATCGCGCAGGCGCCCGCCGGCGGAAAGCTTGTGATCCTGCATACGAACGATGTGCATGGCCGCGCCGTGGCGAACCCCACCGGCGGCGTGCTGGGCTACGCCGCGATCGCCCAGTACAAGAAAGACCTTGAAGCGGCGGGGAACTCTGTGCTGCTGCTGGACGCGGGCGACGCCTCCCAGGGCACTTCCCTGGTCAACCTGGAATACGGCAGGAATGCCATCACGTTCATGAACGCCGCCGGCTACGACGCGATGACAGTGGGCAACCACGAGTTCGACTGGGGCCTGGATAACGCGAAACAGCTGGCGGGCATCGCTTCCTTCCCCTTCCTGTCCGCCAACATCCTCGATCACATCGGCGGCGCGTTCACCTTTCAGCCCAACAAGATCTTCGAGATGCCCAACGGCATGAAGGTTGGTGTTTTCGGGCTGACGACCCCGGAAACGCTGACCAAGGCGCATCCTGACAAGGTCAGGGGCGTCGACTTCCTGCAGGGCGACGCCCTGTACGCCGCGGCTCAGGCGCAGGTGGATGAGCTGAAGGCCGCAGGGGCAGACATCGTGGTCCTGCTGGGCCACCTGGGCGTGGATTCGGAAAGCGAGCCCAACCGCTCCACCGACCTGATCCCCAAGGTAACGGGCATCGACCTGTTTATCGACGGGCACAGCCACACCGTCTTCGAGAAAGGCCAGATGGTGGGCGACACCCTGCTGGTGAGCACCGGCGAATACGGCGCGAACCTGGGCGTCGTCAGCTATGACGGCGAGAAGTTCACGGCCTCCCTGTTCAACAGCCTCAAGAAAAGCGCCGTGGTCAGCCACGACGGCGCCACGTACAGCGCGGTGCTGACCGCCAAGCTCGATGACGAAGTTAATACGCTCATCAACGGCGCCGACAAAGCCATAAAGGAAGCGTTGTCCAAGGCCTTTGCCAGGACGGAAGTGCTCCTCAACGGCGAGCGCGACCCGGGCAACCGCACGGAGGAGACCAATCTGGGCGACTTCGCCGCCGACGCCCTTCTCTGGGCGGCGCGGCAGGCAATGGGTGAGCAGGTGGTCGCGGCTGTGACCAACGGCGGCGGGATCCGCGCCAGCATCGCCGTGGGCGACATCACCATGAACGACATGAAGACCGTGTTCCCCTTCGGCAATCAGGTAACTGTGCTGGATGTGACGGGCGCGGAACTGCTGGAAGCCCTGGAAGCGGCCACCTGCAGCACCCCGAAAGCCATCGGCGCCTTCCCTCAGGTCGCGGGGATCGTGTTCACCATCGATACGACCGTGCCGTATGAGAACGGCGCGCAGTATCCCGACTCCACCTACTTCGCCCCCGCCAAGCCCGGCAGCCGGGTGACCATCGAGTCCGTCGGAGGCCAGCCCTTCGACCTTGAAGCCATCTATACCATCGCCACCAACGACTTCACGGCGGCTGGCGGCGACACCTATTACGCTTTCCGCTACCCCAACGCCACCAGCGGTTACAAGACTGGCCTGGCGCTGGAGGACGCGCTGGTCAACTATGTCGCCGCCGTTCTGGGCGGCGTGGTCGGCCAGCAGTACGCGCAGCCGCAGGGGCGCATCACCGTGGTCAAGTGATCCCTGCGCAAACGGACAAGACGCCGCTGTGAACCGGGCGCCGGCACGCGCCGGCTGAACGGCAAAGAAGAGACGGGCGCGATCCATAGCGATCGCGCCCGTTTCCTCTTTGGGCGAAAACGGAAGCCGGATGAATCGCTGGGTGAACGCTTGGAAGCGCGGCCGGAATGCGGTATCATGGAAAAAGCAAATGACGGCGGGACGGGCGCCATGCCGGCCGCTCCGGCCCCTTCGATGCCGATGAATCCGTCAGCCATCACGAAAAGCCTGCATCGCGGCCGGTCAGGAGGCAGAAGAAGCAGCGGCGCGCCGGCGGCGGAAAGGGAAACCAGGGAGGAAGCATGTCGGACAAGGGCGTATCCATTCCCTTTGAAACGTGTACGGATGACGAGGACGTGGCGAATCTGCTGGAGGATTTCGCGATCGGGAAATGGGCGGTCAGTATCGCGGGCATGGGAGACGCGCTGAAAGAAAGCTACACGTGCGAAGAACTCTTCCGGCAGATGACCGTGGACCACATGATCTTTGTTGCCCATTGCCTGCGGGATACGGCGGAAAACCTGCCGGTCTGGAATATCGGAGAAAATTCCGGGGAAGCCGGCGGCTGGCCCGGCGTCTCCAGGCTGCGGGCTATGAAAAAAAATGCGCTCGCCCCGTACCTGGCGGGGGTGTTCAGGCGCGTTTTCCCCCTCCAGACGATGCGGCAGCCGGCCAGCGGCATCATGAGCCTGCATAAGCTGAGCGAAGACGCCGCCGCCAGGCTCGTCGCCGTCGTCCACAGGGAGGAGGGGGCGGAGGACGGCCCAGTCGCGAGCGCGGACATCATGAAGCAGTACGGCGAGATGATCCTGAGCGGTCTGCTCTGCCCGAAACGCCTGTACAGGTCGCAGGACTTCTGGTTCTACGGCCTGTTCATGCCCGTTGAGGTCCGCAAAATGGTGCGGGAGCAGATCGACGTCCTGCTCTTCATAAGCCTCCAGACGGACCTGATCGACTGCTACGCGGCGGCGTCCGTCAACCTGTATGGCGCGGTGACGGCGGAAGACCTCAAGCAGATTATTCAGCGTTATGAAGCGGAGGCGGCGGGAGAAGGCGCGCGCTATGGGAACGCCGCGGAGATCGACCGGCTCATCGCGGAGTCGGGGGAGGAAGGGTTCGCGGACATCCGCCAGCACTATGTGCAGATACGCAGGAGGATCTCCCAGGAACTGCGAAAACTGTCGCTTGAGGACTTTAAATCGCGCCTGATCCCGGCATCATGGTGGCAAAGCGTGTACAAGGTTCTGCCGGCAGGGAGCGGAAGCGAGACAACGTTGTTGGTCGCCTCTTGCCAACTGATCGGCGCGTCGGAAGCGAATCTTCACGGCATCGAATCCCTGATGGCCGAGCAGGCCGGGAAACAGCGCTACCACCCCCGGACATACGCGGCCTTCATGGGATATACGCTGGACATGGTCAACGATGACGTGCCCGCGCTGGAACGCCTTGGGAAGCTCGCGGACTGGCTTGCCCGGGGGCACAGGGAAGAGATCGCGCGCGCGATCAGGAGGAACATCGAGGAGCCTGGCCTGGAGGTCTTTGACCGGGAATACGCGGACACGGGCGATCAAAGCGTCGCTTCCGCGGCGGAGGAAATCGCCCGCGCGCTGTACAGGGGCATGGCGGTCAGGGTGGGCAGAAACTACAGGGACGCGATGGGTATTGGGTTGCTTGGGAAGCGCTATGGCATTCTCCTGCGCAGCGAGACGGAGCCGGAGGAATACCTGTCTCTCTGGAACGACATCAGCGAAAAGTGCCGCATGTTCAGCAACAAAGGCCATACGCCGCTGGAGATGCTCGCGGCGATACCGCCGGTCAAGGAACCCCTGAAGATCAGGTTCGGCCCGGGGATGCAGGGGACGGACCTGCCGCGGACCGTGCAGAAGGTGCTCCTGTCCGGAGGATTTGGCGGGAAATTCTCCGTGGACGAAGAGGAGGTGAGGCGCGCTTCCAAAAAGGTTGGGCGCAACGATCCCTGTCCCTGCGGGAGCGGGAAGAAATACAAGAACTGCTGCGGGAGGCAGGCGCCTGAAGCGCTGTAGACGGCCGCTGCGGGCCGTGAAGCGCTCCGCGTGAAGAGGCGGCTGCGCCGCCGTGGAGCGTGGGGGATGGAGACGCGCATGCGGCGCGGGAAAGAGACGGACAATGAGGACGCCGAGGGAGAGGGAGGAGATGAGCGGGGTCAGGGAGGGGATCTACCTCCATCATGAGGGCGGATTGTACCGCGTGATCGGCTTGGCGGTGCAGACAGACACCCGGGAGGAACTGGTCATCTACCAGGACGCCGTCAACGGGGGAGAGACCCTCGCGACGCCGCTAGCCAAGTGGGATCATGGGGAAGCGGGCGCGGGCGGCGCGGCGCAGCCGCCGATTGCCTACCTCGCGCCGAGTCTGGAGGCGCTTGACGAAAAGCCGATGTTCAGCTTGATCGAGGCGGTCAAGGACCACATGCAGGAGTGCCAGTTTGACATCCTGAACAAGGTATTGCGCTTCTATCACAAGCCGACGGGAAGGATCGCAGAGGTGGAGCAGGAGCTCCTGAGCCTGCTGGAGGACGGCGGGGAAACGGACGGCCATGACCCTGAGGACGTAGCGGAAGCCCTGTTCGTGCTGGAGCACTGGAGTGATTTCCTTGCCTTGCCGGACGAGGGTGTGAACGAATACGACCAGATGGAGGCCTTCATCGGGGAGCTCCCGGTATCCTGCCGGGACTCCATAGCGCGCACGGCGCGCGGAAAGGGGGCTTTCCGGCGCTTCAAGGATGCCGCCGAGCAATTCGGCGTGCTGGACAGGTGGTACAGATATCTCGACGCCGCCTACCGCAGGGAAGCGCGGGAATGGTGCGACGCGAACGGGATCGCCTGGTGGAAAGACCGGATCAGCTGATGATCCCTCGCGGGATGACAATGAAGAAAGGCGGAGGCTGGAGATGAAAAACGATGGGACGCAGGACTTGCCCGAACAGGAAAGCTTCAAATATCCCGGAGCTTTGCAGGACCGCGTCTTTTCCCGGGAGGAGAGGGAAAAGGCCGGCGTCCGCGGAGAACGCTTTGGCATGGTGCGTCTTCGCCTGGAGCTAATCGACGCCGCGGAGGTGGATGAAGAGCTCCCCCCTGACGATATGCTTTCGCCTTGGCAGCGGGAGAACGCGGACGTGCTGCGCCGCTATGGGGATGTGGCGCACGGCGCGCGGATCACGCGCGACATTGTCGCGCCCGCCTCCATCCCCCTGTTCGCCCTTCATTTCGTGATCCAGCGCGCCTTCGGATGGCGCAACAGCCATCTGCATCACTTTCAGCTCCCGGAAGAACGCTTCCGCGCCCTTGTCGGGGACTGCGCCGGCCACTGGGGCGATCTGGTGGGGCTTCTGTTCCGGTCTCCCCTGATGAAGGACGAGGACCGGTTTTGGACGGACGACTACGAGGGCGGAGATCCGAAAGCCTGGATGCGCAGAAAGTACAGGGGGCATTACCTTTCCTTTTGCGAGGGGGAAACCTTCAGACAATGCCGCGAGGACATGGAGCAGATTCGCTCCCAGAACCGGGTGGTCAGGGTGAACTGGCTGACGGACCCGGATGGCAGCGAGGCGCTCCGCAGCGCCGCCGCGGCCGTTGACAGCGAGGGGAAACCGGCCGGGAAAGCCAGGCGCGGCAGGGGAAAGGGTCGCACCGAGCTCCTGCCGTTTGAGGATGTGCCCGTGGCCGCGCTCCCCTTCCTCTTTGAGGTCCCTCCCGGGATGCTGCTGGAAAGGCTGCCGGTCCGGCAGCTGATGGCGTTTGGCGGCAAACAGCTGATCGACAGGGAACACCCGATGCCGGAAACGGAGCGCGTTACAGGCAGCTACGAGGCCTTCATGGACGAGATACGGGACGGGCTGAAGGCATACCAGGACAGCGATATGGACATCCCGTTCCGGCAGCCCGCAGTCGTGCCCGTCACGGACGCGCTGTACTACAATTACGATTACGGCGACGACTGGTGGGTGAAAATCACCGGAAGCCGCAACTGCGCCGACCTTGTCGAAGCGGGAAGGCTGTCGCAGGACGAGCTGGACCAAGCGATCCTGACGGCGTGGGGCAAGATCCGTCCCGTGTGCATCGGCCGGGACGGCTACGGCGTCATGGACGACGTGGGCGGCCTGAGCGGGTATCTCGACTTCCTGATCAGCATCCGCGGCGACCCCGGCGCCGATGCCGAAGAGGTGAAAGAAAGCCTGGAGTGGGCGAAAGGAATGGGCTGGAGCAGGCGCAGGACCAGCGACGCGAACTTCCTCTGAAACGCGCCTAAGGCGCGGGAAGCGGCCGCTGCGCGGCCGTGAAGCGCTTCGCGTGAAGTGGCCGCTATGCGGCCGTGAAGAATGGGGGACGGCGGCCGCTGCGCGGCCGGAGGTGACAGTATAGAAGCAGATGAAGGACCGGGAGCGAACATGAACGACGCAGGCAAACGCAGCTGCGCCTGGTGCGAGGGCGACGCGCTGATGAAGCGCTACCACGACGAGGAGTGGGGCGTCGCGCAGCTGCATGACGACCGCAGGCATTTTGAATACCTGACGCTCGAAACGATGCAGTGCGGCCTGTCCTGGATGACGGTGCTGCGCAAGCGCGAGGCGATGCGCGCGGCCTTTGACGGCTTCGACCCGGCGAAGATCGCCGCGTACGGTCAGGAGAAAGCGGACGCGCTTCTTGAAGCGCCGGGCATCATCCATTCGCCGGGAAAGATCCGGGGGATGATCGCCAACGCGAAAAGTTTCCTGCGGCTCGCCGAAGAATTCGGCGCTTTCGACGTCTGGTTCTGGACCTACACGGAAGGGAAAACGCTGCTCTGCCCGGACCACCAGGCTGTCATGCCCGCCAAGACCGCCCTGTCGGAGAGCATGAGCGCCGATATGAAGAAGCGCGGCTTCCGCTATCTGGGCCCGGTCGTGCTGTATTCGCATATGCAGGCCGCGGGCATGGTGAACGATCACTGCGAATACTGCTTCGGCTACCGCGCGCTGGGCGGCGAACGCGTCGTTTGACCCTTCCGGCAAGGGAACCGTCGCGCCCCTGACGCCGTGCGCTTGATTGACAAGCCGGCTCAGGGTGCTACAATGCAGCCAACAGGACAAGCGGGCCGCCGGGGCCCGCCATCGTGCGGCGCGCGGACAGCGGGAGCCGGACGCGTCGCCGCGGCCGGGTGGGGGACAGGATGGACAGCCTTGAAAGGTTTTACGCGACGATCGAACGGCGTCCCGTGGACAGGCCCGCGGTATGGCTTGGCATGCCGGACGCGCGGTCCCTGCCGGGCCTGTTCGCGGAATACAGCGTAGGAGACCTGCATGCCCTGAAGCTGGCAGTGGGCGACGATTTCTATGCGGTCGAGCTTCCCTATGAAGCCCCGGACGCCCACGCGATCTACTCGGCGTTCAACTGGTACGGCGAAGGCGCGCTGGACGACAGCCACCGTACGCTCAATGCGGACGGATGCTTCAAGGATGCCGAGGGCATTCGTGACCTGGCGTTTTTCAACTGGCCGGATCCGGAAAAATACATCGATCCCGCGGAGTGCCGGCGCCGCGTGGACGCGGCGCCGAAGGACAAGGCCGTGCTCGGGGTGCTGTGGTCCGCGCATTTTCAGGACGCCTGCGCCTCCTTCGGCATGGAAACGGCCCTGGTCAACATGCTGGTGAATCCAGCGCTCTATGAAGCCGTCAACGACAGGATCGTCGATTTCTACCTGCGCGCGAACCGGGTGTTCTACGAAAACACGAAGCACCGCCTCAACGCCGTGCTCATCGGCAACGACTTCGGGAGCCAGAGGGCGCTGCTGCTTTCGCCGGACCTGATCCGGAGGTTTGTGATCCCGGGCTCCAGGATGCTCATCAGCCAGGCGCACGAATACGGCGTCAAAGTGATCTACCACTCCTGCGGCGCGATCGCCGACGTCATTCCCGACCTGATCGCGGCGGGAGCGGACGCCATCCACCCCATCCAGTCGCTCGCGTCGGGGATGAGCGCCGCGGAGCTCAAGGCGAAATTCGGCGGAAGGGTCTCCTTCTGCGGCGGCATCGATGTCCAGGACCTGATGGTCAAGGGAAGCCCGGACCAGGTGCGCGACGAGGTCGGGCGCCTTCGCGGCCTGTTTCCGACCGGCCTGATCCTGTCGCCCAGCCACGAAGCCGTGCTGCCGGACGTCCCGCCCCCAAACATCCGCGCGATGTTTGAGGCCGCCGCGCGGACCGGCTGACCTGGGCCTCCCGCGGCGGTTTGCGCGGAGGGAAGGTGTCCGGGCAATGGTACCCATACATCCGAAGGAAAAAAACCCTTCGCAAAGGGAGGACCACTGGCCTATCCCGGAATTAGCCGGTCTTTGCTTGCATTCAGCATATTCCGAAGCAGACGCGTCCGTGCCTCCGGCTGTGCGCGCGTCGCGGACTGATGGTGACAGGCGGCTCGGACTATCACGGCGCGTTTGGGAAAAACGGGCTGGGCAGCGGGGACGTCCTGATTTCCGGCTTGCGTCTGCGACGCGATGGGGCGAAGCTGTCTGAAACCGGAGAAAGATGACATGCTGACTGAACTTCATCTGCCCCACGGAAAGGTGGCGCTGCCGGCGTTTTTCCCCGACGGGACCTATGGGACCGTACGCTGCGCAGACGCCTCGGATCTCGAAAGCTGCGGCGTACCCGGCATCGTGATGAACAGCTTCCACCTGCTGACGAGGCCGGGGCTGGGCGTGATCAGGGCCGCGGGCGGCCTGCATGCCTTCTCGGGCTGGGACGGGCCGATCCTGACCGATTCCGGGGGCTTTCAGGTGTTTTCCCTGGTGCGTGAAAATCCGTCAAACGGGGAAATCAGAAAAAACGGCGTGATCTTCCGCAGGGAAAACGGCGAGAAACTCCACTTGACGCCGGAGAAATGCATCCAGGCGCAGTTCGCCTGCGGCTCTGATATCATGATGTGCCTGGACTGGTGCACGCATCCCGAAGACAGCCGAGACACCAACGCCCTGTCCGTGGACATGACCGTCTCATGGGCTGAGCGCTGCAGGGGGGAATACGACAAACAGATCCGTGCAAGAAGGGTCCCTCTTGAAGAACGCCCGCTGCTGTTTGCCATCATCCAGGGGGGCAGTTTCCCCGAACTCAGGGAAAGGTGCGCGCGGGGGCTGCGTGAGATCGGTTTTGACGGCTACGGCTTCGGCGGCTGGCCGGCCGACGCGGGCGGCGGGCTCGTGGAAGAGATCCTCCGGTATACAGCGGAGCTCATGCCCGAGGGCCTGCCCAGGTACGCGATGGGGGTCGGGAAGCCAGAAGGCATCGCGGCCTGCCGGAAAATGGGATACGACCTGTTCGACTGCGTGATCCCCACGCGCGAGGCCAGGCACAACAGGCTGTATGTATCCGACGGGGAGGGGGCCGGCTACAGCTATTACTATATCCTGGATGACGAGCATATCCGGGACAGGCGCCCGGTGTCCGAACACTGCGACTGCCTGTTGTGCCGCAGATACACGCGCGCCTATCTGTATCACCTGCAGAAAACCGGGGATCCGCTCGCCTGCCGCTTGGCGACCCTGCACAATCTGAGGTTCTACGCGAGGCTGATGGAGGCTGACAGTGCCGGCGGGCAATGACGCGGACAGGATCGCCTCCCTCGCGCGGGAGGGCAGGAAATACCGGGCGTTTGACCCTGGCACCGTCAGGCGCATCAGCGCGGAACTGGCCGGGAGGTACGCGAAGGAAGCCGACGCCGTCAAGGCGGTCCGCAGCGCGCTGCACGCCTTCAACGCTTCTTTCCTGACAGAATACAGCCATACCCAGGCTCTAAGCGCGCTGGCCGGACTTGTTCCGGGCGCGCCAGGGAACGACAGAACGCTTGCCCTCTCCCTAATGGGCCTGCACGCCTCGACGCGCGAACGCCTCGCTGAGGCGGGGGACATCTACGCCTTCATCGGGCGCCATATCGGGCGGGACAGCGCGGTGCTTGACATCGGCTGCGGTTTCAACCCCTTTTCGATCCCCCTGCTTCAAGAGCGGCCAGGGTCCTATCTGGCGCTTGAGATCCGCGCGGACACGGTGGCGCTGCTCAACGAATACTTCCGCTTGACTGGATGGGAGGGATACCGAGCCGCCCTCTTCGACGCGGCCGGGAAAACGCCCGCAGGCCATTTTGACACGGCGCTGCTGCTGAAGCTTTTTCCGCTGCTGGAGCGGCAAAGGGAAGGGCGGGCCTTCGAACTTCTCGAAGAGCTCGATTTCGGCCTGGCGCTCGTCTCCTTTTCGTCAAGAAGCCTGTCGGGCCGGCGCAAGGGCATGGAACAATTCCATTCCGCCGCCTTCGAGGCAGGGCTGCCCGGGACCCTCAGGATCGTCGCGAAGGCCGCGTTCAGGAATGAGTTTTTCTATGTGCTCACAAAGGCGGCACCTGTGGGGGCTTCAGAAGGGGACAAGTGAAAAGCCGGGCCGGCGAAGCCGGCCCGGCTGCTTTGAGAGGCAGCGCCTACATGTCAAGCGCGTCGAGGATCACCAGTTCCACCTCCACGTCGATGTATCCGCCTTCACCCAGTTTGCTGGCGGTCCCGTTGCTTTCGATCAGGTCGAAAAGCCCTTCCATCCTGAACAGCTTGATCTTGACGACGTCGCCTTCGGAATAGGACTGCAGCTTGTTGACCAGCATCGTGGAATTCTGGATGACGGTCCCGTCCACTTCCACGATGATGTCGCCGGGGGTGATCCCCGCATTCTCGGCGGGCGAGCTCTTCTCGACGCCCTGGACATAGGCGCCGACGGGAATGGTCCCGTCACGCACAAGACCAAAGCTTGAGGACAGCGTGGCAACAGTGACGCCGATGCGCGGCTTGGGGCTTTCCTTGGTGTCGGGGCTCTTTTTTGCCGTTGCGACGGTGTCCGGG
>CAZLYF010000006.1:0-6417 GCA_964563725.1 uncultured Oscillospiraceae bacterium | reverse complement strand
GGGGCTTCGCGACGTTGATGGGGATGCACATGCCGATGTTGTCGACGGTCGTCCCGCTGAAGAAGTTGCTGCTGGAATACTTGCGCGCGGGGATCCCCTGCAGCTGGCCGAGGATATTGAACAGCCCGCCGCCGGAGTTGCCCTGGTTGATCGCGGCGTCCACCTGGATCATCTGGTTGGTAACGGTGGTCCTGCGACCGTAGCGGTCAAAAGTCCTGTCCGTGACTTCCCGGTCCAGCGCCGATACGACGCCCACGGTGACCGTCCGCGCGAACTCCTTGCCCAGCGGGTTGCCGATCACGATGGCCCATTCGCCGATCTGGATGGCATCGCTGTCGCCAAGGGAGACAGCCGGCAGGTCAAGGTCGGGGACAAGCAGGACGGCGATATCCAGGTCTGAATCGGTGCCCACGACGGTCGCCTCGTGCTCGCTGTCGCCGTTGGTGACCGTGACGCGGGCCGCATCCTCGACCACGTGATAATTGGTCAGCACATGGCCGTATGGCGTCACGACCACGCCGGAACCCGTACCGGCCAGCTGTTCGGCGCCCGAGGGTTCGCCGAAGCCGAAACCGTACCCGTAGCCGTAGAAGCTCCTGGTCGCGACCTGATAGTTGTTGACGCCCACGACGCTTTCCCGGGCGGCCTTTGCCACGCTGATCAGCGGGCTCGTCACCTGCGCCTGATCGGTCGTCGTATTGATGATGGCCGATATCTCAGCGGCCGGGAGCTTGCTTTCCGCAGAGGTGGATACCGCCAGCCCGGCAATCATCACGAGCGCCAAAGCCGCCGACAGGACAGGCACCCAGTGGTTCTTCATATGTTTCATGGTTTTCTTCCTTTCCGCCGCCATGCGGCCTGTTGTTGCACTTCATCCGTGCAGGACGAGTGTACCCCGCATTTCTTACGCCGGCGTGAATAATTTGTTAACAATCAAGTGACCGCTGCCTTTGTCATTCCGGATGCGCCCTCGAGAGTCGATTTTTGGCAAATCCACCCATCGCCGCCGGGGACGGCTGCCTGCCCGGCCGCAGCAGCCCATGGAAATTTCCTGTCCTCCGGAAATATTGACAGCCAGCCTGCGCGTGTGTATACTAAAACAGTTGCCTTCAGGCTGGCTGCCGTCATGCCGGGCGGCAGCTGAAGCGCCCGCCAAAGGAGTGTTGCCCGTATGTTGCGTACCTACCAGCCCAAAAAGCGCCAGAGGAGCAAGGTGCACGGTTTCCGTTCGAGGATGTCAACCAAGAACGGCCGGCGCGTCCTTGCGGCGCGCCGACGCCGCGGACGCAAACAGCTGACTGTTTGACCTCCGCGCCGGTTGCTGCGTATGGCTTGGCCCGCCCCGTTGCTTGCCGCGTATTGACTGACAGGGGGCGGGTTTTCCATGCGTGCGGCCAGTTGCTTTCCGGTGAACGCTGAATGCAGCGATCCAACCGCCTCAGAAAAAACAGCCAGTTCAGGCACGTGTACAGAAGGGGCAAAAGCGCCGCCTCGGGGCATATTGCCCTGACCTTCCTGCGGGGGAGCAGGCTGCTCGTTGGTTTCTCGGTCAGCAGGAAGGTGGGCGGGGCTGTCGTGCGCAACCGCGTCAAGCGGCGCATGCGCGAGTGCTTCAGGCTGCAGATGGGCGCGCTCAAGGAGGGACGCTACATTTTCGCGGCGCGCCCCTCGGCCGCGCAGGCGGATTACCGCGCGCTCGAACGTGACATGGACGCGCTGCTGAGGCGGATGAAACTGTACAGGGAACAGACTTGAAAAGGCTGCTGATTGCCCTGATCCGCGGGTACCAGAAGGGGATCAGCCCGCATCTGCCTTCTTCCTGCAGGTATGTCCCCAGCTGTTCCGAGTACGCGCGCGTCGCCGTCAGCCGCTACGGGGCCCTTCGTGGGAGCGCGATGGCGGCGCGGCGGATCCTCAGGTGCCATCCGTTCCACGAGGGAGGCTACGATCCCGTTCCGGAACCCCCGGATTCTGTGATTAGGAGGGACTGATACAATTGTCCGCGATCAATGACGCGCTCAAGGGCGTCCTGAACTTCATCTATTCCATCGTCGCGAACTACGGCTGGTCCATCGTGATCTTCACCATCCTCGTCAAATTTGTTCTCCTGCCCCTGGAGATCAAAAGCCGAAAAGGCATGAGGAAGATGCAGAGGATCCAGCCGCAGATCAACGCGCTGCAGAAAAAGTACGCCAACGACAAGCAGAAACTGCAGCAGAAACAAAGCGAACTGATGAAAAAGGAAGGGTACAGCCCCCTGTCGGGCTGCCTTCCCATGCTGATCCAACTCCCCGTCCTCTTCGCGATGTTCGCGGCGATGCGCGGCATCGCCAACGACCAGATCGTCGCGCAGGTGTTCGATTACCTTGCGGGACACGAGCCTTCTTTCGAAAGGTGGCTGTGGGTCAGCAACATCTGGATGCCTGACTCGCTGTTCGCGACGATGGTGCCCGACATCAACACAATCAAGATGATCACCTCCGATGTATGGGCGAACGTGTTCCGGGGTCTCGATCCCGAAAAGGTCCGGCTCATCGCCGCGAACATGATGGAAAAGCTGCCGGAATTCGCGGGCCTGAGCCAGGAGTCCTTCATTTCGAAGGCGGCGCTGGACGGGGTGCTGCCCAACATCCTCACGGTGATGCAGGGCATGCCCCTCTACATGGCCAAGCTCCAGCCCTTGGAAGGCTGGGCGAACCTGAACTTCTTCCTGTTCAGCATCACGGTGTACCAGCACTACAACGGCTACCTGATCCTGCCCGCCCTCGCCGGCGCTTCCCAGGTGCTGATGACGAAACTGAACCCGACCGCGTCTCCGACGGGCCAGCCGGCGGGAGGCCAGGCGTCTGCCGGACAGGCGGCTGGCATGGGCGGGTTTATGAAATACTTCTTCCCGCTGTTTTCCGTATTCATCTGCCTGACCAGCAACGCGGGCTTTGCGATGTACTGGGTGGTCAGCAACCTTGTGGCTACGCTGCAGAGCGTTTTCATCACCCGGTATTTTGACAGGGCGGACAAGCTGGCGGCGGAAGCCAAAGGGGAGGTGTCGCTGACATGAAATCCTTCGAGTCGACTGGACGGACGGTTGAGGAAGCGATATCCGCCGGCCTTGAGCATCTTGGGCTGAGTATCGGCGAGGTGACGGTGGATATCCTCGAGGAAGGAAGCAAGGGTCTCTTCGGTCTGTTCGGGAGCCGTCAGGCAAAGGTGCGTCTGACCGTCAGGGACGAAGAGCCCGAGCGGGACACGCGCTCCATCTTCGCCGACTCCCTCAACGAATACAGGGCGGAGCCCGCGCAGCGCGAGAGAACGGAAAATCGGCTGCCCAAAAAGCCCCAGGAACCAAAGCCGGCAGCGCCGGCCCCGGCGCCCAGGCCCGCCGCGAAACCCGCGGACCCGGCCCCGGCGCCCAGGCCCGCCGCGAGACCCGCGGAACCAGTCCCGGTTCCCAGGCCCGCCGCCGCACCCGCGGCAAGAGCCCAGGCCAGGGGTGAAGAAAAACCCAAGCAGCGCGAAGCCCGGCCGACCCGGCCCCCGCGGCCGCAGCCGAGCGGAGAGGCCCCCGCCCCCGCGCCGCAGGCCGATCCCGAGACCCCCGCCGGAGCCGCGCAAAAATTCCTTCAGGAAGTCACGGCCCTGATGGAGGTCGCAGTCAGCGTCTCGGTCAGCACGGACGAGGAAGGAAACGTCAAGGCCAGCATGGACGGCGACGCGCTGGGCGTCCTGATCGGGCGCAGGGGCGAAACGCTGGACGCGCTGCAGTATCTGACGGGCCTGTACGTCAATCGCGGCAGGGAAAACTACACCCGCGTGACGCTCGACAGCGAAGGCTACCGGGCAAAGCGCGAGGAGGCGCTGGTCCGCCTTGCGACGCGCATGGCCAACCGCGCGCAGAAGACCGGCCGCAGGGTGACCATGGAGCCGATGAACCCCTACGAGCGGAGGATCCTGCACAGCGCGCTGCAGAATCACCCGGGGGTCACGACGCACTCGGAAGGCGAGGAGCCAAACCGGCACGTCGTGATCACGCTGAACAAGGCCCTGAAAGCCGAAGACGCGGCGGACGGCGGAAGCGCAGACGAATGACGCGTGTCAGCTGCCCGCCGCGGGTTTGCGCAAAGCGCCGAAAACCTTGACAAAGGCCCGGTGCGCCCCTATAATACGCAGGCGTTCGCGCGAGGGAGGGTCTATGCTGCTTGATGTGTCGCGCGCTGCAGCTTCTCCGGGCACGGAAGTCGCCTTCACGCACCGCGAACCGATCCCGCCCCAGGAGATCATGGGCGAGACCGTCGCGTTTCCGGAGCCGGCCCTGTTCAGCGGCACCTGTCTGGTCAAGGGCGGCAAGCTGTTCCTCAAGGGGCACATGGACGTGACGGCGAGCGCACACTGCGCGCGTTGCCTCGATCCTGTCCGGCATCCGGTTAGCGTCGCGTTCGACGAGGCGTTCGTCCCCGCTGACCGGCCGGCGCAAGGGGAGGACGGGGAAGCGGGCGGCGAGGAAGGGTTCGTGTTCGACGGCCCGCTTGTGGAGATGGGGCGCCTGGCGCTGACGCTCGCAGTGCTCGAGCTGCCCATCCGCTTCCTCTGCGGCGAAGGATGCCGCGGCCTTCCCGAAGAACGGGAGGGCGCCGAAAAGCCCCACAGCGGGACCGCCTTCTGACCGGGGCAGTTACTGACCCTCT
The DNA here is from genome assembly GCA_964563725.1 of uncultured Oscillospiraceae bacterium. Lineage (GTDB taxonomy): Bacteria > Bacillota > Clostridia > Christensenellales > Aristaeellaceae > CAZLYF01. The sequence continues at coordinate 1,735 of CAZLYF010000006.1, read as the reverse complement.
GCATATTTCAACGATCCTTTGGAGGTATCGACATGGCTCTTCCAAAATACAAGATTTCCCGGGCGCGCGGGCGCAAGCGGCGGACCCACTGGAAACTGGACATGCCTGCCATCGCGGCCTGCCCGCACTGCCACCAGATGAAGCTGTCGCACCATGTGTGCGGCAATTGCGGCTATTACAACGGCAGGCAGGTCGTCGTGATGGACGAGGAGAAGAAAAAGGCCTGATTCCCCTTCCGCCAGGCCCGGACAAAACGATTCCCGAAGACGAAGAGGAGTACGCGGCCAGCCCTTCAAGAGAGGCGTTCCCCCAGGCTGAAAGAGCGCCAGGCCCCCGGCCGCAGAAGGTCGCTTTCGAGGGAGGCGGAGATCCTCCGCCCGGGACAGCCCGATACAGCTCAAGGAGGCGGCGCCCCGCGCGCCGCGAAGCAAGGTGGTACCACGGCGAGCTCCGTCCTTCAGGGACGGAGCGTCTTTTTGGGGAGGCAGATATGAGCGAAACCGGGTTCAGCATGGAAAAGACCTACAATCCCGCGGGCATCGAGCAGGGAATCTACTTTGGCTGGGAAAGCAGCGGCGCTTTTGAAGCGAAAAGGGTCCATGGGCAAAAACCCTTCACGATCGTCATGCCTCCGCCGAACATCACCGGACAGCTGCACATGGGCCATGCCCTGGACTGCGTGCTGCAGGATTCCCTCGCGCGTTACCACCGCATGCGGGGCGAGCCGACGCTGTGGCTGCCCGGTACCGACCACGCGTCCATCGCCACGGAACTCAAGATCGTGGAACGGCTCGCCGAGGAGGGCCTGACCAAGCAGGATCTCGGGCGGGAGGAGTTTCTCAGGCGCGCCTGGCAGTGGAAGGAACAGTACGGAGGCAGGATCACTGAGCAGCTGCGGCGCCTGGGCGCCAGCTGCGACTGGTCCAGGGAACGCTTCACCATGGACGAGGGCTGCTCGGACGCGGTCCGGGAAGTGTTCGTGCGGCTGTACCGCAAAGGGCTGATCTACAGGGGCGACCGGATCATCAACTGGTGCAGCGACTGCAGGACGGCCCTGTCTGACACGGAAGTGGAGTACGAGGAGAAAGCATCGAAACTCTGGCACATCCGCTACCCCGGCGCCGACGGGGGCGAGGGCGTCGTGGTCGCCACGACCCGGCCTGAGACGATGCTGGGAGACACGGGCGTTGCCGTACACCCCAGCGATCCGCGCTATGCCGGGCTTGTCGGGAAAAAGGTCGTGCTCCCGCTGGCCAACCGCGAGATCCCGGTGGTGGCGGACGATTACGTCGACAAGGAGTTTGGCACCGGCGCCGTGAAAATGACCCCGGCCCACGATCCCAACGACTTCGAGGTCGCCAGGAGACACCAGCTGGAGGTCCTCTGCGTGATCGGGCCCGACGGCTTCATGAATGAAAACGCGGGGGAAGACTACCGCGGCCTGTCCGCGGCCGCGTGCCGCGAACGGGTCCTCGAAGCGCTCACCGCAAAGGGCCTGCTCGTGAAAACGGAAGACTACACCCATAACGTGGGGGGCTGTTACCGCTGCGGGACGACGGTGGAGCCTCTTATCAGCCGCCAGTGGTTCGTGTCGATGGCTCCGCTTGCCCAGCCGGCGATGGAAGCGGTGCGCCAGGGAAATACCAGGTTCATCCCGGAACGCTTCGCGAAGACGTATTTCAACTGGATGGAGCACATCCGCGACTGGTGCATCAGCCGTCAACTCTGGTGGGGG
>CAZLYF010000005.1:14868-41649 GCA_964563725.1 uncultured Oscillospiraceae bacterium | reverse complement strand
GTTTCCCTTTACATGCCGGGGAAATGCTGGTAAGGAGCTCTTGCAAAAAAGAGATGGAAGGAAAATCTTTGGAACACGAAAACGTACACCATCTATCGCTGGACGGACGGGAGATCATCCTGATCGGCACGGCCCACGTGTCGCGCGAAAGCGCCGACCTGGTCGAGCGGGTCATCGAAGAGGAGAAGCCGGACGCGCTCGTGGTGGCGGTGGGTGGAATGCCGTGTGTCCCGGACATCCCCGGGGCCGGTGATGATCACGTCGTCCTGGCAGGTATCGGTCCCCATGGTTTCGTAGCCGATGATCACCTGCCAGTGTCCGCCCCAGTCGTTCCAGCCGATCATGACGGGCTTGCCCTGCCCAAGGGTCTCCCGCACAAAGTCGAGCGCGAACAAAGCGGAGGGGTCGTCCGCAAAGCAGGAACGGTCTACTTTTGCTGCTCTCATGTTGTTTTATACAAGTGCAGGCGGAAAGCCCCTTTCCACTTGACCCACGGGGCTCCTGCGCCCCGCGCTATAAAATGCCGAGCCCGCGTTTGGGCTCCAACGTGAGCCGCGCGTGTCCCGCCGCGCGTGTTCTGCGCCTGTTCCCGTCCTCCTTCAACCAAACATTATATGGAATGGAGCGAAAACCGCAAGGGCCCGGGATCCGCGTCCCGCGGCTGCATCTCCAGGCGGAGCTGTTCAGGCATCTTCCGGGGTCAACAAAACGCAAACGCCGCTGCCGGGCCGGCGCCTAACGCCCGATATATACGACGTCCGTCACCTGCCGCCCGCCCCTGTAGGGATCCGTAATGATCGCCCCGCGGAAATACATCAGGGAGGACTGGCCGCCGTCCAGGTTGTAGGCGGCCTGGCAGCCAAGGCTTGCCATGAACTCCGCGAGGGCGGTGATCGTCAGGCCCCTGCTGTTTGAGGAGCGGCCGTCCACCTGCACGAAGCAGTAGTGCCCCGGCGCGTAGTAGCCGATCACGCTCCTGGGGTTCGCGGGGCCGACGTTGGTCTTGATGTTTTCGATGGCTTTCCCGTCCCTGACAAGCGCGGGGCCGAAGAGGAAGGCCTGCCATACGTCCTGCGACAGCGCTTCTTCGACGTCCATCTCGCCCCTGAGGTAGAGCACCATGCGCCCGTCCCTGAGGAAAAGGCAATGGTCCCGCTGCCTGTTGCGCGTGTCCCGCAGCGTCTCCCCGTTGGCGACCACCAGTCCGGCGCTGAGGACGCTGGCGTAGTCTCCGTTCATGGCGACCACGGCCTGGCTGCGCAGGGCGATGGCGTGCAGCCGCTCAGCCTCACCGTCCCATTCTTCGTTGCCGAACGCGCGCCTCAGGTACTCCACGGAGGAGAGGCGGATGTCGGCGACCGTCACGTCAGAGCGGTCCACCCGCTCCCGGGTGACGGTCACGGAGACATGCTCGTTCCTGAACGAATCCGCCGTCGCGACCGGCTCCGCCCCCGGCTCAAGGAAGGTGCCCTCCGGCGCGTTCGCCCCCAGGTCCGCAAAGACCGGCGCGTCCGCCTCGGCAAGCCCGCCGGCTGCCAGGGACAGGATCAGGAACAACGCGGCGACGAGGAAAGGCTTGTGATGCATGTCGGTTCTCTCCCTTGCGGTCATCTGCGCCCGCGCGCATGGACATTATGGGAGGGCTTCCCCCCCGCGTCAACCGGGACCTGGCGCGACGGCCGAATGTTACAGACGCGGCGTACGGTCCGGGGGTACAAAGCAAGTACATTCCAGCCCTGCCGCGGCCCTTGACAGGAAGCGCCCGCGGGAGTAGCCTGCGGGAAACCGGTGAGCGGGAAGAGTACGCGCGGAAGGCCGTTCAAAGAGAGCCGCGGGCGGTGGGATCGCGGCAAAGGGCGCCGTTCGGAATGGACCCGCGAGGGCAGCGCGAAAGCCTTGGCGAGTAGCCGCTGACGGGACCTCCGCCCGTTATCAAGGGAGCGTATATCGTCGTATACGGAGAAAGCGGGCGCAAGCCAATCAGGGTGGTACCGCAGGAGCCAGGCTCCTGCCCCTCACAGCAGGGGCGGGGGCTTTTTTCGTACCCTGGCCCGCGGAAACGGCGCATGCAGGCGCCAAGGGTGGCGCGGAGAGAAGAAAGGACGTGCGCGACATGGCAGGGATCCCCTACAGGTTCACTCTCACGGAAGACCAGATGCCAACTCAGTGGTACAACGTACGCGCGGACATGAAGGAGCAGCCCGACCCCCTGCTCCATCCGGGCACCCTGCAGCCGGTGAGGGCGGAAGACCTGTATCCCGTCTTCAGCGAGGAATTGGTCAGGCAGGAGCTGGACGGCGCGACGCGCTACATCGACATCCCCGGAGAACTGCTGGACATCTACCGCGTCTACCGGCCTTCGCCCCTGGTGCGCGCCTACAACCTTGAGAAGGCGCTGGATACCCCGGCGAAGATCTACTTCAAGTTCGAGGGCAATAACACCTCCGGCAGCCACAAGCTCAACACCGCGCTCGCCCAGGCCTACTACGCCAAAAAACAGGGGCTCAGGGGCCTGGCCACGGAAACGGGCGCCGGGCAGTGGGGCACGGCGATGGCGGAAGCGACGTCGTATTTCGGCCTGGAACTGTACGTGTACATGGTGAAGGTCTCCTACCACCAGAAGCCCTTCCGCAAATCCGTCATGGAGGTCTTCGGCGCGAAGGTCTTCCCGAGCCCCAGCGACACAACGCAGGTGGGGCGCAAAATCCTCAGTGAAAATCCCGACAGCGGGGGGAGCCTGGGCTGCGGGATCTCGGAAGCCATCGAGAAAGCGACAGGCACCGAGGGCTACCGCTACGTGCTGGGCTCGGTGCTCAACCACGTGCTGCTGCACCAGTCCGTGATCGGCCTGGAAACGAAAAAGGCCATGGAGATCCTGGGCGAATACCCGGACATCGTCATCGGCTGCGCCGGCGGCGGTTCCAACATGGGCGGGCTGATGGCCCCCTTCATGGGGGACAGGATCCTCGGGAAGGCCCATCCCCGCTTCATCGCCGTGGAGCCCGCTTCCTGCCCCTCCATGACGCGCGGGCGCTACGCCTACGATTTCGGAGACACCGGGAGGCTCACGCCGCTCATCAAGATGTATACCCTCGGCTGCGAGTTCCTGCCGTCCCCGAACCACGCGGGCGGGCTGAGGTACCATGGCATGGCGTCGATCCTGTCGAAACTGTATCACGACGGCTTTCTGGACGAGGCCCGGGGCGTCGAACAGACCAGGGTGTTCGACGCGGCTGTGCTCTTCGCGAAAACGGAAACGATCCTGCCCGCGCCCGAGTCCGCGCACGCCATCCGGGTCGCCATCGACGAGGCGCTCAGGTGCAGGGAAAGCGGCGAGAGGAAAACCATCCTGTTCGGGCTGTCCGGCACGGGACACTACGACCTGACCGCCTATTCCTCCTATATCGCAGGCACGATGAGCGACCGCATCCCGACGGACGAAGATCTGAAGCCCGGCTTCGACACGCTCCCCGCGATCCCGGGCGTCCAGTAGTATCCAGGCTTCACGGGGCGGACGCGGCTGACCGCCCGGAAGCCCCGGCAATGCGGAAAAACAAAAGCGTCCCCGGCCCTGCGGCCGGGGACGCCGGCTTTCGAAGAAAATGATCAAAAAATCCTGAAATGTTGCAAAATATGAAGAATGGGCCTAACATTCGCCTGCAGGCGGAAATAATGAATCATCTCTGACTTTGACCTTTACTGACTAATATGGTACAAAGAATGCGGACGGGGCGCCAGCTGTCCCATCCAAAGGCTGCAAACGACATCGAACACAGAAAAGGAGGTCGTAACATGACAACCATCGTTCCGTATCGCGGGAGGCGGGACCTGAGCGTCCCCGGGCAGCTGAACAGCCTCTTCAACGACAATTTCTTCCGTTCCTTCTTTGATATGAGCGACTGGCTGGGCAGTTCGGGCATGAACGACGGCTTCCGCGTCGATATCAAGGACCAGAAGGACAGCTACGTCCTGGAAGCGGAGCTTCCCGGCATGACCCAAGACCAGATCAGCCTGACCATCGACGGGGATGTGCTGAAGATCAGCGCCGAGCAGCAGGCGGACGACGAGCAGAAGAGCAAGGACTACTACTACCGGGAGCGCCGGTTCGGCCACTGCGAGCGCAGCTTCAACCTGGAAGGCATCCGGCAGGACGACATCAAGGCCGACTACAAAAACGGCATCCTGTACGTGACGCTGCCCAAACAGCAGCCCGAACCGAAAAAGGCCCCCAAGCGCATCGCGCTGAGCGCCTCAGAAGAGAAGGGCGAAAAAAAGTAGCCTTCGCCCGTAAGCAAGACCGGCATCAAAAAGCGCCGCCCGCTGAAAACGGGCGGCGTCCTTCTGCGTGGGAAACCGGGGCCTTACGCGTTTACGAGGGGTCAGGGGAGGATCGGGATTTCTTCTTCGACGACCGGCGCGGGCGTCGCCGTGAAAAAGAGGAGGCCTGTGCTGAAGGGGAGCCCTTCGGATGACGCGGGTTCCGGCGTGGGGTCCGCCCCGATCTCGATCTCCGTTTCTTCCGGGACAAGGGGCTCCGGCGCGGGCGTACCCGCCCCGATCTCGATCTCCTCGGCGTCAAGCGGAGGCGGGATCGGCAGCCCGGGCAGGATCTCGATCTCTTCCTGAGCCGAGGGGCCGGGGACCGCGGGCGGCCACTCCGACGAGGTCCACCAGGCGGGCGGCTCCTGCGGCCAGAGCCAGTTGCCCGGTTCCGGCGTCTGCCCCTTCCTGAGCCCGATGGCGGTCCCCGGATTGGGCAGCGCCCTGTCGGTGAAGAGCAGCTTCTGGTCTTCCGCCGACGCGACGCCGTTGATCTTCAGCCCGTTGACCTTCTCAAACATCCTCATCGCCGCTTCGGTGCCGCTGCCATAATGCGGGTCGATCTCCTTGCCGTAGTAGTTGAGCCGGGCCAGCCTGGCCTGGAGGGACAGCACCTCGTAGCCCGTGTCTCCCCGTCTGAGTTCCACGTAGGGGTAGATCTCCGACTCCCGCATCTTCGCGGCGGCATGGTACCAAAGCGCGAAGAGCTCCTCCGGGGTGCCGGCAGGCCATGTCTGTTCCGCCGCGGCAGACGCGGCGATCAGGACAGCCAGCAGGAGGACCGCTGCAAACCTTTTCACACGAATCCCCTCCCTTTCACGGCCCCGGCGGGTCCGCGGGCCGTCCACTCCACTGCGAAAATCGATTGTCCTGACTGGAATGCCACCGAAAAAGCGCCTTGATGGACACATTATATTCTTGCCTGGACTTCCGCGCAAGCCCCTTTGCGCAAATCGGCGCGGGGGGGGGGAAGGGGGAGGGGGGGGACGGATCCCGGACAGGGATCTCGCGCGGAGGGCTTCAGGGTTTGAGCATGGATAACGCGATGCGCTTCCTGCCGGCGTCCACCTCCAGGACCCAGACCCTGATGAGGTCACCGACCCTGACGACTTCCGACGGATGCCGCACGTAGCGGTCCGCCATGCGGGAGACGTGCACAAGGCCGTCCTGGTGCACGCCGATATCGACAAAGGCGCCGAAATCGACCACGTTGCGCACGGTGCCCTCCAGCTCCATGCCGGGCGAGAGCTCCTCCAGGCAGAGCGCGGCGCTTCGAAGCGCGACGGGGGGAAGCTCCTCCCGCGGGTCGCGGCCCGGTTTCATCAGTTCCCGGACGATGTCCTGAAGCGTGGGCAGACCGATGCCCAGTTCCTCCGCCAGGACGGACGGGCCGATCTCGCTGACGCGGCCGGGGAACGCCGGCGGCGCGTCGCCCTTCATGTCCTCCATGCGGAAGCCGAGCCTGAGGATGAGCGCCCGCGCCGCAGGATAGGACTCGGGATGCACGCCCGTCGCGTCCAGCGGCTGTTCGCTGCCGCGGACGCGCAGGAAGCCCGCGCACTGTTCAAAGGCCCTCGGTCCAAGCTTGGGGACCTTTTTGAGGTCGCTTCGGGACCGGATGCCGTATTCGTCCCTGAATGCGGCGATGCTCCTGGCGAGCGCCGGCCCGATGCCCGCCACGCGGGACAGCAGCTGCGGGGAAGCCGTGTGGAGCTCCACGCCGACGGCGTTGACGCAGGACTCCACAACGCCGTCAAGGACTGTGGCCAGCCTCGTTTCCCCGATGTCGTGCTGGTACTGTCCCACGCCGATGGATCTGGGATCGATCTTGACAAGCTCGGCCAGCGGGTCCTGGAGCCTTCGGGCGATGGACACCGCGCTGCGCAGGGTAACGTCAAACTGGGGAAACTCCTCGGCGGCAAGCCTGGACGCGGAGTAAACGGACGCGCCGGCCTCGCTGACGACCGCATACCCGGCGGCGCCGGGAACTTCCCTGAGGAGTTCCGCGATGAAGGCCTCCGCCTCCCGGGAGGCAGTGCCGTTGCCGATGGCGACCGCCTTGACGCCATGTCGCAGGACCAGTTCCCTCAGGGCCTGCAGCTCCTTCGCTCTGCGCGCCTCATGGGCGGGGAGCGTGAAATAGCCGACCCCGGTCTCCAGCACGCGCCCGTTTTCGTCGATGACGGCCAGCTTGCAGCCGGTTCGGAAACCAGGGTCGACGCCGAGCGTCACCTGCCCCTTCACGGGGGGCTGCATCAGGAGCTGCCTGAGGTTTTGACCGAACACGCGCGCCGCCGCGTCCTCGGCGCGCTCGCTGAGTTCCGCGCGCAGTTCACGCTCCAGGGACGGACCGATCAGACGGCCCCAGGCGTCTTCCGCCGCAAGGGCAAGCTGCCCGGCGCAGTCCCCGGATGAGGCGACGCAGTGCCGCTTCAGGATCGCGAGCGCGGCCTCGGCGTCCATGACCAGCCTGACCTTGAGGTATCCCTCGCGCTCCCCCCGGTTGACGGCGAGGATGCGGTGCGCCGGGATGCGGCTGACGGGCTCGGCGAAATCGTAGTAGAGCCGGTAGACGCTGTCGCCCTCCTTTGCCTGCGCTGACTGGAGGCGGCCCTGCCGGCGGAAGGCCTCGCGCAGTCGCCCGCGCAGATCCGCGTCGTCTGAAAGCGTCTCGGCAATGATGTCGCGCGCGCCCGCGAGCGCGCCGGCGACGTCAGGCACGCCCTTGCCGGGATCGGCGTAGCTTTCCGCCTGCTGGGCGAGCGTCCCCGCGAAAGGCCGCTGCGCGGCGATCAGCTGCGCAAGCGGCTCCAGTCCCGCCTCCCTCGCAACGGCCGCGCGGGTGCGGCGCTTTTTGCGGAAAGGCCGGTAAATGTCCTCGAGCTCCGTGAGCGAGACGGCGGCGGCGATCTTCCCGGACAGCTCCGGCGTCAGGTTCTCCTGACCGGCGAGCAGCCTTGAGACCTCCTCCCTGCGCTTGTCCAGCCCGCGTAGATCGTCAAGCCGGCTGCCCATTTCCCGCAGAAGCTGGTCGTCCAGGGAGCCTGTCGCTTCCTTGCGGTACCGCGCGATGAAGGGGATGGTGTTCCCTTCGTCGATCAGCCGGACGACCTGTCCGGCCTGCTCCGCCCGCACGCCGAACTCCGCTGCGAGCAGACCCGCCACATCCATCGTTTCCCTCCGCCGGGTTTATTCCCCCTGCCGGGCGCGGACGCCGGGATGGCACAAACCGCCGGATCCCTCTCCGCGCGCCGACAACGGCCGCGTCATGGTACCGCAGCCTTGTCCCTGCCGCAAGGCGGACCGGCAGACCGCTGCCCGTCGGCCGGTGAAGGGCTCCGGAAACAGCCCTTTGACGGATCAGGAGGGCGTGCTATAGTGGGCGCATCGGGCGCGGCCGCCCCGTCCGCGATGCCCGGCCGGCTCGGACCTGGCTTTGGAGGTGAGGCGTACGCGGTTTCTCTTCGTCGGCGACACGCATGGGCCGCAGGATCTCCGGAAGCTGTCGGATGCCCTCCCGGCGCTTCGCCTGACGGCGCGGGACGCCATCGTCCATTGCGGAGACTTCGGCGCGCCCTGGGCTGCGGATGACGACGGGACGCTGCGCTGGTGGCGGGGCCTCCCCTGCCGGGTCCTCATCTGCCTTGGCAACCATGAAAACTACGCCTGGATCGGGAGGCAGCCTCTTGTGAGGCGCTTTGGCTGCAGGGGATATGGGCTTGGCGGGAACCTGTTCGCCCCCCTTGCGGGCGAGACAGCGCGCGTCGGAGGGCGCAGCCTGTGGTTCTATCCCGGCGGCTTCTCGGTGGACTTCTTCCTGCGCGTCCCCGGCAGGACGGTTTTCGCCGATGAACTGCTTCCCCTCGACCTCGCGGAGGAGGCCGTTTCCCGCCTGGGGCGCAGGCGCCGCGTCGGCTACGTGGTCTCCCACGACGGTCCGCGCCGCTTTGTCGCCGAGCGGATCGGCATCCCCATCGAGGAACCCCCGGCGGCGTACTGGAGGCATCTGGGGCTCCCTGAGGGGAGCCGCGCGCACCCCGCCTTCCTGCTCGACCGGCTCCTTGAGCACCCCGAGAGTTTCGGACAGTGGTATTTCGGGCACCACCACCGCGACGTCTCCCAGGGCAAACTGCGCTGTCTGTGGCGGCAGATGGCGCTGGAAGACACGCGCACGGGCGAAACGGCCGTGATCGGCCAAGCCTGAACAAGGCCTGACAGGGAAAACCGCTTCGGAATGCCGCGGCGCGGCGGGAGGCGAGGCAGGGAACGGAGGAAGCCGCGCGTTGTATTCCGGACAGGGAACCGTTCCGCCGCCTGACGGCGGGAAAGAGAGGAATCTGCATGAGGAAGAAACTGGCCATTCTGCGCGTCTGCGCCGCTCTGTGCGTCCTGGCGCTCGCGGCCTCCCCCGCCCTGGCGGAGGGGGACGGCGGCAGCCTGCTCAACCTGACGAGGTCCCTGCGCAGGCTCGCGTTTGATACCGGCAACGTCACCCTGACCGCGGAAGCGGAGTTTTCGCTGGATGGCGAATGGTTCAAGACCGCGAACCTCGTCCTCAAACAGGACGGGGACAGGTCTTTCCAGGAGCTGTCCCTCAGAACGCCCAAGGCCGGCGGGACCGTGTATACAGGCGGCTATACAGTGGTCGCGGAGGGCGACAGGGCCTACGCCATGGAAACGCGGGGCGGGCCGTTCTATACCGAATACGCGATCAGGCCCGGCAGTTCCCTCATCCGGCAATCGGCGCTGAACCGGGCGGCCGCGGACCTCCTTGTGGAGTTCTCAGGCCTGCTGGGCGGCGGGATGGAAGGGGCCATCGTACGCTTGGAAGAGGGCGGCGCGCGCGCTTTCCGCCTGTCGCTCCATGGGGAAGGGATTCCCGCCGTGCTCAACGCGGCCTTCAATCTCGCTGTCACGGCCTACGCGGGCGAAAACTACGCCGGGTACAGAACGGCTGCAGCGGCGGAATATGAGGACTGGAACGCGCTGTTTAAGCTGTATTACCAGAAGCAGACGGGAAAGCCCATGCCCAAGGGATTCCTGGACGACGCGAACGAAGGCGGCGCGGACTGGGACCTGTACGAGACGGTCACCCGGGCGATGCAGGAAGACTATCAGGCGGCGATGTCCCAGCACGCGAGCGGGCTGGTGCTGTTCCGCGCGGACGGGCGCACCGAGTGGTTCCCGACGAGGGCCGATTACCTGCGCGCCGAGAAGATCGTCTTCGTCTACTACCAGGACGCCGACGCTTCCTTCCGCGCATTCTACGAAGAGGCCACCGGCGAACCGCTGCCCGAGACCACCCAGGAGGTCATCCGGTATTCGGCCAACGAGGAACTCCTCGCAGCCTTCACGGCCATGTGGAAGGAAATGGACGCGCATTACAAGGCGCTTGCCGGCGCGGATCCTCAAGCCGTCGCCGTTTTTGTCAGGAGCGACGGCAGTCATGCCCTGATGGACACGACCGACGAAATGGACGGTTTGACGGTGACGCGGAAGCTCCTGGGCACGCTCGCCGGCATTGAGGCGCGCTCCGTTGAATGCGACATCGCGCTGGACGAACAGGAGAACCTGCTCACAGCCGGGGGCGAGGCGTCCTTTGCCGTGACGGACGACGCGGGGGTCACGCGCATGCTGGCGCTGTCCTTTGCGGTGACAGCCTCCGGCTACGGCGATACGTCCGTCGCGCCGTTTGAGCCGGAGAGCTACGGGGTCAGCAGCTATGACGAGTACTGGTCCGGCCTGTATGACGAGGGCGTGGACTTCGCTGAGCTGCCGGGCGCCGTGACCTTTGACGGCGAGGAATACCAGAGCATGGTGTACGTCTTCTGACGCCGGGGACCCTCCCGGCGCATGCGGAAACCCGCCTCGTCACGAGGCGGGTTTCCGCATGAGGCTTCGCCGCCGCTTTACAGCCCTCTGCCGCGCTGGTATAATGCCGGCGCGGGAGGGGATTGGAATCATGTTCAACATCGGGTTTTCCGAGCTGATCCTCATCCTCCTGGTCGCCTTTCTGATCGTCGGTCCCAAAGACCTGCCCAGGGTCGCCCGCTCGCTCGGACGCTTCGTGCGCTTCCTGAAGGAGAAATGGGCGGAGTTTGTCAGGGAAACCGACATGGGCGACACGATCAGCGAACTCAAGGGCGTTGAAAAGGACCTGAAAAAAACCATCCAGGACGCTGTCCCTGCCACGGACCTGAGCAAGACGGCGGCGGATACGAAAAAGGCCCTGGACGGGATCAAGAAGGCGACAGGAATCACAAAGCCGCCGGCCTAAAGGCGAGGGGAGAACACGAATGCGCATCGGAATCACTGAAATCATCCTGATCCTCGTGCTGGCGCTGGTCCTGTTCGGCGGGAAAAAGCTCGCCGGCGTAGGGAAGGCCCTGGGACAGAGCATCAAGGAATTCAAGAAGGAAGTCACGCCTGAAGACGGAAAGGCGGATACGGCCGAGGCGGCGCAGAAAGATTCGAAGGCGTAGAAGCCTCAGGATGGCTCTTGCGACAAAGGCCTCCCGCGGTCCCGCGGAGGCTCCGGACAGGAAACAGGCGATTTCGGCGCATCTGCGCGCGATGCGGACGATGGTCGTCGTCGTGGCGGCGACTGTTTTCATCTGTTTTGCCGTCATCTTTTATCTTCTGGCGCCGCAGCTGGTCGGTTTCATCCTCGCTCCCGTTTACAGCCGGGGCATCAGCGTCATCGCCACGAAGGTGTCGGAGTCGCTGATGATGACGATGAAGACCTGCCTGGTCGCCGCGGTCGTGGCAGCCATGCCCATGATCATCTGGCAGATCTGGAGCTTTATCGGCCCCGCGCTGTATCCGGGTGAAAAAAAGGCCTTCATCGCCCTGTTTTTCGTCTTTGTCCTGATGTTTGCCGCCGGCGTGGCGTTTTCCTACACCGCGGTGTTCCCGCTGGCCATCGACCTGTTCTACGAGGCGAGCGAGGGCGTCGCGGAACCGATGTGGTCTGTGGACGGATATTTCAACTTTGTGCTTTCCTTTGTGCTGCCCTTCGGGCTGATGTTCAATCTCCCTGTCGTCATCTACATCCTTGCGCGCAGGGGAAAGGTGACCGGCGTGAGCCTCTCCAAAAACCGCAAGTATTTTATCCTGGCGGCAGCCGTCGCCGCGGCGGTCCTGACGCCTCCGGACGTGGTGTCGCAGCTGCTGCTCCTCGCGCCGCTTCTGCTGCTGTACGAGATCAGCGTGGTCATCAGCCGCGCGGTCAAGCCTGTTTCCGGAAACACGGGCGCGGAAGAAAGCGCATAAACGGCGCGGGCGCGCTCGCCCCAGCGGCGGGCGCAAGGCGCTTTCAAGCAGGGAGACCCGGTCGCCTGCGCGAGGAGCTCATGACAGAACCTGGAAGCGGCACGGCGGTCATCAGGGATTTCGCGCCCGGGGACCTCGACTGGGTGATTGAGCGGCACGCCGCGCTGTACGCGGCCGAGCACGGCTTTGACTTGAGCTTCCGCGCCTACGTGGAAGGCCCTGTCCGACGCTTCGGCGCGTCCCGCGATCCCTTGATGGAAAGGCTGTGGGTGGCCGAGGCGGGGGACAGGCGCGTGGGCATGATCGCGGTCGTGCGCGCGGACGACGGCGCCGCGCAGCTCAGATGGTTCCTGGTGGAGCCCGGGACGCGCGGACAGGGCGTCGGCAGCGGGCTGATCCGGACCGCCCTGCTCTTTTGCAGGGAGGCCGGATACCGGCGCGCGCTGCTGTGGACGGTCAGCGAAATGACGGCCGCGCGCCGCCTGTATCAGGCCTTTGGGTTCAGGCTGGCGGAGTCCGTCCGGCGCCCCCTCTGGGGCGGGATGCGAACCGAGGAGCGCTGGGACCTTGATTTGCGACAGGCGAAGGGGACGCCTTCATGACCAGCGGCTTCAGGGGCGTCGCCCGGCGCGGGCCCTCCTTGAAGCGACATAGGCGAGGGCTTCCGTCCAGCCCTTCTCGAACTGCCTGCGAAAGCGCACGACGGGTCCGAAGCTTTCGTATTCTTCCGGCCTGAGCATGCCCGGGAAGTACGCCTTCCTGAATTCCGGCGATTTTTCCAGCAGCTCGTCCGTGAGCGACGGCAATGACGGGGCGTTGAAGACGTCGACGACCGGCGGGTCCTGCCCCAGCAGCCTGTCCGCGGTCCCGGTCCAGTTGATGGTGACCCCGCCGGGCGCGCCGACCATCCAGGTGAAATGATGGAGGCCCCGCGCGCCGCCGGCGAGATAATGGACGCCTTCTTCCCCGCGCTCCCTGAGATAGCCGTGGATCCTGCGCGCGAGGATCAGGGAGGCCTGGCTGAGCGCGTCCGGCGATATGCCGATCCCGTCCCGCACGGCGGATTCGCAGATCTGCTCATCGAAAATGCCCGTGATGTGCGCGATCCAGTAGGGGGCGGGGTCCTTTAGGCACTTCCCCCTTGAAGCGTAGATCCCGCAGGCGTCAAGCCACTGGCTGACGGACATCACCTCCGTCACGAGGACCGGGACGCGTTCGCTGACCAGGGCCCCGACCGCTTCCAGGCCGCCTTTGGTGGCGGGGACCTTGATGATGGCGTTGGGGGCGCTGGAGCGCATCCTGCGGGCGTTGCCGAGGATGGTCTCCGGGTCCTCCCGGAAGGGGTCCGCCTGGATGCTGACGAGCCCTTCCCTTCCGCCGGTGGCTTCGAACACACCGCGGAAAACCCCGCAGATGTTCCCGACGGCGCGCCGCTGGAGCTCCGCGACGAGCTCGTTGTCATCAGGGATCTCGCGCAGGAGCGCGTCGGTCATGTCATCGAGGTACGCGCCGTCGTCCCCGCTGCCGATGAGTTTTGACAGGTAGGCCGGGTTCTGCGTGCAGCCGCTCGCCCCCGCCTCGACCGCGAGGCGCGCCTGCGCGCGCGTTGCGTTGTTTACCCAGAACCGGGTCGGCGTATGCTTTGCCACCCGCTTGAAATAATCCATCGCAGTACCTCCGCGGATCCCGTCCGCCGTCAGCCCGGCGCCTGGGCGCCCCATGGGCCGCGCCAACGGCACCGGTGGAGAGCGTTCCCTAAATGAAGCTCGCGGGCCAGGTGATGACCTGCGGGAACAGGAGCATGAGCGCGACGCAGACCAGCGTCGCCAGCAGGAAGGGGATCAGGGCCTTCACGGCCGGTCCGATGCGGATCTTCATCAGGTCCGTGGCCACAAACAGGCACATGCCAACGGGAGGGGTGACGAGGCCCACCCCGATGCAGACCACCACCATGACGCTGAACACGATCGGATCGATCCCGACCGCCTGGGCGACGGGGAAGAGGACGGGCATGAGCAGCGTCAGCGTCGCGATGGACTCCATGAAGGTTGTGACGGCGAGGATGATCGCGAGGATGAGGATCAAAATGACGGTGGGGTCCGTCGAGATCGACAGGAGGAAATCCTTCACGTACAGGTGAAAGCCCGCGGTGGTCAGAAGCTTCGTGAACAGCGCCGCCGCGCCGATGAGGATGAAGATCTTTCCGCTGGTCCGCGCGGTCTCCTTCATCGCCTGCACGATGTCCTTCCACCTGAGTTCCCGGTACACCAGACCTCCGACAAGCAGCCCGTACACGACGGCGATCGCGCCCGCTTCCGTGGGCGAGACGAAGCCCGACAGGATGGAGCCGATGATGATGAAGGGCATTAGCAGCGCGAAGACCGATTGTTTCAGGGATCCCCAGACCGACGCGATTTGAAATTTGCCTTCCTCGCGCGGCACGCCCTCCCTTTTGGCGACGAAGTAGCTGACGATCATCTGCGCGAAACCCAGGATGACGCCCGGGATGATCCCGCCAAGAAACATCTTGCCCGTCGACAGGCCCAGGATGCCTGCGATGACGACCATGGGGATGCTGGGCGGGATGATGATGCCGATGGTGGAGGAAATGGCGGTGACCGCCACCGTGAACTCCTTGCTGTACTTCTTTTTGACCATTTCCGGCATCATCATGCCGCTGACGCCCGCCGTGTCCGCGGCGGCCGATCCGGAAATGCCCGCGAACACCATGGAAGCCAGCACGTTAACGTGCGCGAGTCCGCCGTAGATGTGCCCGACCAGGGAATAGCAGAACGCGATCAGGCGCCTGGCGATGCCGCCGCTGCCCATGATCAGCCCCGCGAAGGTGTACAGGGGGATCGCCAGCAGCGCGAAGGAATTCATGCCTTCGAACATGCGCTGCCCGATCGTTACGGGATTGGCGCCGCCGACAAAGAAGATGCCCAGAATGGACGACAGGCCGAGGCCGACCGCGATGGGCGCCCCGACGAGGATGAGGAGGGCGAAACAGACCAGCAAAAATGCGATCATCCCTTTGCGCTCCCCTTCAGCAGGTCATCCACGTCCACAACGGCGTTGAGCGCGACCGCGGCGGCGCTCAGCAGCGCGCATACGGGCAAGGCCCAGTACACGTGGGCCATCCTGAGGGTCTGCATCGTGGAGATCCTCTGTTTGGCCTTCGTGGCAAGCAGGAAGGTCCCGTAGGCGAAAAGCAGGTAGAACGCCACCGTCAGGGCGGCAGTGAAGACCTTGCCGGCGATTTTCCAGCGTCCCCTGAGCAGATCGTCGATGAAGGAGATGCGCAGGTGCTGCCCGCAGGCGCAGATACCGATCCCGGCAGCGAGGACGGCCCACACGTTCGCGTACTGGGAAAACTCCATATACCAGGAAATGCCGCCGCCAAGAAAGCGCGCGAACACGTTGTACACCAGCACGAGCATCATGACGCCCAGCAGGACGCTTGACACGGCGGTCGATATGCGGTCCACCGCCCTCTGAAGCTTTCGCATGGCTTGTTCTCCTTCATCGCCCAGACGTCCGCGCGGAACGGCCGCGGCCGTTCCGCGCGGAGACAGGGTCGCTTTGTCAGTTGGCGGCGACCCAATCGGAGAGGGCTTTCATGAGTTCCTCGCCGTAGGAAGGCGCAAGGTCGTCGTAGACGGACTGGCAGGCTTCGACAAACGGCGCGAGGTCCGGCCTGAGGATCTCCATGCCGGCCTCTTCCAGCTTCGAGAGAAAATCCTCGGTCATCTGCTTGTTGAGGCTCCGGTTGTATGCCTGGCTGTCAAGCGCGGCTTTCTTGACGATCTCCTGCTGGGAAGCGCTCATTTTGTTCCAGACGCTCTCGGAGATCGCAAAGACCATCCCCGCATAGCTGTGGTTCGTGATGGACAGATAGTGCTGCACCTCGTAGAGCTTGTTGTTGTAGATCACGGGCACCGGGTTCTCCTGGCCGTCGTAGGTCCCCTGCTGGAGCGCCATGTACAGCTCCGAGAAGGCCAGCGGCTGCGGATTGGCGCCCAGGGCGCGCATCGTGGCCATGATGACGGGGTTTTCGGGCGTCCGGATCAGCATGTCCTTCATGTCCGCGGGCGACATGACCTTGATCTTCGACGTGGTCACGCACCTGAAACCGTTGCAGTAGTGCGCGAGCGAGTGGATGTTGTATTCCAGCATCAGTTCTTCGACCCCGGCCTGGATGTCGCTGTCGACGAAGGCCCAGGCTTTCTCGAAGCTGTCGAACGTGAACGGGAGGGCGCTGATGCCCATTTTCGGCTCGTAGGTGGCAAAGTTTGCGCAGTCTGAGATGATGATGTCGACCGTGCCGGAATCAAGCGCCATCGCTTCGATGAGCGCCGCGTCGCCGCCCAGCTGGCCCGCGGGATAGATCTCGACCTTGAGCGCTCCGTTGGTCGCGGTTTCGACCTGTTCCTTGAACATCTCGGACGCCAGGCCCCTGGGGTCCTCGATTTTTGTGCTGAAGCCGATCTTCAGGGTGATCTGCGGCTCTTCCGCAAATATGGGAAGGGCCGCGAGCAGCAGGGCCGACACCAGGATGAGCGCGAACATTTTTCTCATGGGGCTGCCTCCTTGTCATATTCGGATCGACGTATCCCATCAGGCAAAGGCGCCTGTCTGGTTCGCGGCGCGGGCATGCGGACGGCCGGCCCCGCCGGCTGGGGAACAGGGGCAGGCAAGGAAACGGCGCTACGCCGGCGCGTCCCCGAGGCCCGCCATTCGCAGCAGCCTTTCGGCTGTTTTGCGGACCTCCTGCGCGCCAAAGCGGATGCTGGAAAAAACCGGGATCTCCAGGGCGCGGCAAACGTCCTCTTCCGCGTAGGCCATGGAGCCTTGCGCGAACAGCAGCACATCCACCCTGTCCCTGATGAGCCTTCCCGTCGCGATCAGTTTCTCCCTGAACTGTGCCTGGTCGAGGCCGAACGCGCCCTCGGCGAGGCCGTCCACCAGCGTGACGGGCTTGTTCAGCTCCTGCGCGCAGCGCAGGAGCAGGCGCCTGGTCGGCTCCAGCGTCGTGCGCAGGGTTGCGATCACGCCGATGCGGCTGCCTGCGCGGCAGGCGCTGAAAGCCATCTCTTCGTCGATGCGCACGAAGCCCAGGCCCATGGCCTCGTAGAGCGGCTTGCACAGGGCTGCGATGCCGCCCACCGAAGAACAGGCGTTCAGCAGGATGTCCGCGCCTTCCTTCGCGCCTTTTTCGTACAGATCCAGCAGCCTGCGCGCACAGCCCGGCGTCACGCCGCCCCGCTCGCGGGCTTCCTGAAGGATGGAGGGATCCGAATAGCTCCGGATCTCCAGCGGGACGCCGGAAAACGCTTCGGCCAGATGGCGGGCGAGCATCTGCGTCAATTCCGGGGTCGTGCTTGTGTATACAACGGCTACGATCATCTGGATGCACCTCGGCGGCGATTCATGTTCCTGTTTGCCCGATGGTAACATCTTTCGCCCCCGCTGTCAATAAAAACCTGGCCGCCTGCTGTTGCGCGGACGCCCCGGTCCTTTTACAATGGCGGCAAGGGGACGGGCCGCCGCCGGGCCGCGCGGGGGCGCCGGGGAAAACAAAGGCAATAAGGGGGAGACGCTCATGATCCGGAGGGCCTGCGATCAAAAGACCGAGACGACGGAACGTAAGTACGGGGGCGAGGGGACGACGGAGATCAAAAAGCTGCTCAACGCGCCCGAGGAAATGTCCGGGAAGGGGCGCCTCTTCGCGCAGATCACGCTTCAGCCCGGCTGCGGCATCGGCCTTCACGAGCACAGGGGCGAGTCCGAGACCTTCTGCTTCCTTCAGGGAGAGGGGGAGGTTCTCGACGACCGCGAGACCCTCCGCGTCGGCGCCGGCGACGTGACGCACACGCCCTCCGGGCACAGCCACGCCGTGAAAAACACGGGGGACGCGCCCCTTGTGTTCATCGCGCTGATCCTGTACCAGCAGGATCCGTGCGAGAACTAGTTGCATCCGAACAGGGCAGCCCGGCTGCAGCACTTCTTTCCCCTGGGCAGGTGCCCCGGCAGTTGACGGCCGGCGCAGGCAAATGCTACCATCCGCCTGATCAGGAGCGGAACAGCGGACCAGGGAAGGGCGGGCGCCCCTTCCCGCGCCGGGGGACGCGCGCCGAAACAGGAAGTTGTAACAAGTTGCTCCAGCAGGCCGCGCTTTGCCGGTCTCGGCAGGAAAGCCCGGGCGGCGCTTCGGCAGGGAGCCGCGGCAGGATAGGAAAGGGAGATGGCCATGAAGTTCTCGCTTTGCATCGAGCCGGTGTTCACCGGCCATCCGTTTTACGACCGCATCCGTCTGGCCGCCGCCTGCGGCCTGGACGCCATCGAGTTCTGGGATCCATCCGGCTACGACGCCGCGCGCGTCGGCCGCCTTGCCGCCGCAGAAAAGCTGGACGTCGCCGCGATCGGCCTGTGCGATTCCTGGGGCGTGCGCATGAACGCCGGGAGGGGCAAAGTGCTCCAGCGCGTGGAAGACACGATCAGAGCGGGCCGGGACATCGGGTGTGGCACCTTCATCGCGCTTGGCGGAGAGACGATGTGCAGGGCGGACAGCCAGAAGTCCCTGCTGATCGAAAACCTGAGGCGCGTGGGCGACCTGTGTGAAAAGAACGGGGTCACCGTCGTGCTGGAGCCCCTCAACTCGCTCTATGACCACAAGGGGTATTACCTGGATTCCTCCTATATCGGATTTGAGATCGTCAGATGCGTGGACAACCCGCATGTGAAGCTCCTCTACGACTGCTACCACATGCAGATCATGGAAGGGAACCTGGTCAACAGCATCCGCGAAAACGCCGCGTACATCGGCCATTTCCACAGCGCGGGCGTTCCGGGCAGGCATGAACTGACGAAGGGCGAGACAAACTATCCGTTCGTGATCGCGGCCGCGGAGGCCGCGGGATACGACAGGTATTTCGGGTTCGAGTACTGGCCAACCTACGACGACGAGATCTCCGTGCGCGACACCCTTGCGTACGTAAAGGGACAGGCTGCCCGGGCGGCGACGTAGGGTCATTCCCAGGCGCCGGGGCAGCGCGGGCGGCGGAAGGGAACGGGGGACGGCTTTGTTGGAGACGATCCTGGAAGTCAGGGATATCTGCAAGGAATTCCCGGGCGTGAAAGCCCTGCGGAATGTGTCCTTCGACCTGCGCAGGGGAGAGGTGCACGTCCTCGTCGGGGAAAACGGCGCCGGGAAATCCACGCTGATGAAGATCCTCTCCGGCGTGTACCACCCTGACAGCGGCGAGATCTTCCTGCACGGCAGGCAGGTCCGTATCCAGACGCCCCGGGACGCGCACGAGAAAAGGATCGCCATCATCTACCAGGAGTTCAACCTGGCGCCGAACCTGACGGTCGCGCAGAACATCTTTCTCGGACGCGAACCGAGGAACCGGTTCGGACTCATCGACAAGGCAAAGCTGTACGGCGAAGCGGGGGAGATTCTCCGCTTCCTGCAGGCCGGCATCGACCCGGATGCAAGGGTCGGGACGCTGGGCGTCGCCCATCAGCAGCTGGTCGAAGTGGCGAAGGCGCTTTCGTTCGACTCCGAGATCCTCATCATGGACGAACCCACCGCGACGCTGAGCGAAAAAGAGATCAGGACGCTGTTCAGAACGATCAGAAACCTGAAAGACAAGGGCGTTTCCGTCATCTACATATCGCACCGGCTGCAGGAGCTCAGGGAAATCGGCGACCGCCTGACCGTTCTGCGCGACGGGCAGACCGTGGGCACCTGCCAGGCGGACGGCGCCGATCTTTCGCGGATTATCCGGCTGATGGTCGGACGGGAGATCAGCGGCGAGCGCGTCCGCACCCGGAGCACCGCCCGCGCAGAAAAGGCGCTTGACGTCAGGGGCCTGAGCCTGGGCAGGACGCTCCACGATCTCTCGCTGCACGTGATGCAAGGCGAGATCGTCGGCCTGGCGGGCCTTGTCGGTTCCGGGAGGACGGAGTTTGTCCAGGCCGTATACGGCATATCGCGTCCCGATACCGGCAGCATCGAGATCTGCGGAAAGAGGATCGAACGCCCGAACCCGATGGTATGCATCAGAAACCGCATGGGCTTCATTTCTGAGAACCGCAAGGAGTTCGGCCTGGCGCTCAACCTGCCCGTCCGCGTGAACGTCACCCATGCGGGGCTGCGCCAGATTTTTCCCTCGGGGCTGGTCGATTTGAAAAAGGAGCGGAGGATCGCCGGGGAATACCGGGACAAACTCCGGATGGCGACGCCGGACGTGGAGAGGAGCGCGGAAGCGCTCTCCGGCGGCACGCAGCAGAAGGTGGTCCTCGCAAAGTGGCTGTGCACGGATTCGCGCTTCCTGGTGTTTGACGAACCCACGCGCGGGATCGACGTGGGCGCGAAGGAAGAGATCCACAACATGATCGGGGGACTGGCCGCCCAGGGCGTGGGCATCCTGATGATCTCCTCCGACCTTCCTGAAATCCTCACCCTGTCGGACAGGATCTACGTGATGCGCGAAGGCAGGATCGTCGCGGAAATGGTCAACGAGGGCGTATCGCAGGAAGACGTCATCAGGCATGCCGCCGGGGGGGTGGCCTGATGCGGTACGGACTTCAAGGCCTTCGCGGTTCTCCCGCATACCGGAAAATCTCGCAGATCCCCATGACGCTGTTCCTGCTGGCGGCCATGGTGCTGGCCTTTTCCCTCATGTCCAGCAAATACATGACGGTCTCAAACGTCATGAACGTCGTCACGCAGTGTGCGAGCGGCACGGGGATCGTCGCGATCGCGTCCTTTCTGGCCATCTGCTCCACAGGCGTCGACCTCTCGCTGGGCGGGGTCGTGTCCCTGTCAGGGATGGTCGCCGCGAAGGTCCTCACCTGGGACCTGCCCGCGTTTGCCTCCCTGCGCGAAACGACGCCGGAGGGGCTGCTTGCGGTCTCCATCCTCGCGGCGCTGGCGACGGGCGCGGCGGTGGGGGCCCTCAACGGCCTGGTCCTGTCAAGGACGAACATCCCCTCGTTCATCGTGACCCTGGGGACCTTCAAGATCTGCGAGACGCTCTCTCGGGTCATTGCCGGCGGGACGACGATCCGGGTCAACGACTTCCACAGCTTCGAAATGATCGGAGGAGGCTCTCTCTACAGCATCCTCGTGGGCAGGAGGACCATCGGCCTGCTGCCTGTGAGCATGCTCATCATGGCGGGCCTGTACATCCTGTTCCATTTCCTCTTGAAGCGCACGCGTTTCGGGACCTACGTTTACGCCATCGGCGGAAATTACGAAGCTGCCCGGCTGTCCGGCATCGACGTCGACCGGACACGGTTCAAGGTTTTTCTGCTCAACGGGCTGATCGCGGCGGTCGCGGGGGTCATCCTGACGTCGCGGCTGACTGCGGCAAGCGCGTCAAACGGCCTGGGATTCGAGTTTGACGGCATCGCGGCGGCGGTGGTCGGGGGCGTGTCCATGGCGGGGGGCAACAGTTCGGTGGGGAGGACGCTCATCGGGGCCTTCATCATCAGCGCGATGAAAAACGGGTTCAACATGATCGGGATGTCCAATTCAGTCCAGATGATCACCATCGGCGCGGTGATGATCGCCATCGTCGCGGCCGACGCGTTCAGAAGCAGGGGAAAAGCCGGATGAGCAGGCTTCTCCAGGCAGCCAGGAGAAACAGGGACACGCTGTCCCGCCTGTCCGCGGTCGGCGTCATCTTCGTCACGCTGGTCATCATCTCGCCCTCATTCTCCAACGGCAAGAACCTGGTCAACGTGATGCGCGTCGCGTCCCTTGACCTGATCATCGCCACCGGCATCGCCCTGTGCATGCTGGTCTCGGGCATCGACCTGTCCGTGGGCGCAACGATCGCGCTGACGACGATCCTGTTTGGAAAGTTCTTCCAGCTTGGCCGCACGCCGGAGGAGATGGTTTTCGGCATCGCGGGGATCCTCGCCCTCGGCGCGCTCATCGGAGCGCTCAACGGGCTGCTCGTCGTATACCTGAGGCTGCCGCCTTTTCTGGCGACCTATGGGACGCAGCAGATCGTGCGCGGCCTGGCCTATCTGCTGACAGCCGGGGCGGTGTTCAGCAATTTCACGGACCGGTTCAGGTTCATCGGTTCCGGCCAGCTGCTGGAGATCCCGATGCCCATCGTCATCGCCGCGGTTCTCCTGGCAGGCGTCGGCTTCATGCTGAGCAGGACGACCCTGGGCCGCGCGATCTACGCGGTGGGTTCCAACCGCAGGGCTGCCAGGTATTCGGGCATCAACGTCAGCAGGACGCTGATCCTTGCCTATACCTTATCGGGCCTGATCGCCGGGATCGCCGGCATCGCCTACATCTCCCGCCTCAACGCCGCGGAACCCAATATCGGGATGGACTTTGCGCAGAAGGCGATCGCTGCGGCCGCCATCGGCGGGATCTCCTTCAAGGGAGGCCGGGGGAATGTGTTCGGCGTGATCATCGGAGCGCTGATCCTCACGCTTGTCACCAACGGCATGAACCTTCTGGGCATCCATTCGGACTGGCAGATGGGCATGACGGGCGCGGTGATCATCCTGGCGGTGCTGATGGACCGCAACACCGCCAGAAAGAAACTGTGACATCGACTGCTTAAGCAGCTGATGAATATTTCCAGGAGGAGAGGACCATGAAAAAGCGACTGTCCCTGGTGCTCGCCGCGATGCTTCTGTCCCTTGTCTTCGCCGGGTTTGCAGAGAACTACGAGGTCACCCTGATCCTCAAGGACAACACCTCCGCCGGATGGCGCTATCTGTCGGCGGCCGCGGTCGCGGCCGGCAGGGAGATCGGCGTCAACGTCACCGAAACCTCGCCGCTGAAGACCCAGGACGCGGACGCGCAGTACAACGCCATGCTCGACGCCATCGAAAAGGGCGTCGACGCCATCATCATTGCCCCGGTCGACTCCAAGGGCATCGTTCCGGCGATCGAAAAGGCCGTCGAGGCCGGGGTGCCCGTTTTCACGACGAACACGCGCGCGTTTGTTGAAAACGAGGACCATGTCGTCAGTTTCGTGGGCGTGGAGAACAAACAGGGCGGGTACGACATCGCCAAGTACATGTTCGGCCTCTTCCCCGCCGGCGAGACCATCAACCTGATCATCATCGACGGGAACCGCGCGGGGCAGACGACGCTGGACCGCATCGCGGGCATCGAGGCCGCGATCGCAGAAGACAGCCGCGTCAATCTTCTGGACAGCCAGGAAGCGAAGTTCGCCCGCTCACAGGCGCAGGAAGTCATGGAGAATTTCCTGGTCAAATACCCGGACATCGACTTGGTCATCGCGCTCAACGACGAGATGGCCATCGGCGCTTACAACGCCATCCAGGCATCCGGCCGCGTGGATGAAATGCTGATCTCCGGCTTCGACGGCGCGCCGGAAGGCCTGCAGGCCGTTCTGGACGGAACGATCAGCGCGACACTGAACCAGGACCTGCCCGGGCAGGGTTCCGGGGCGGTGAAAGCGGTCCTTGCGTACCTGAACGGCGAAACCGTTGAAAAGTGGATCAAGGTCGGCGGCGAGGTCTGCGTGCCGGAAAACGCGCAGGAATTCCTCGCCAAACTGGCAAAATAACCTTTGCGGGCGCCTTCGCCGGGGCTTGTCTTCCCTGACGGGGGCGCAGCGCAAAAAGCGGGGGGCGGTCCACTGCGGATCGCCCCCCGCCGCGCGCCTGCTTCCCCGCTCAGCTGACGCCGTCGGCCGGCGGGTCTTTGAGCCTTCGCCTGAACGCCTCGGTTTCCCGCCTGAACTGCGCCAGGCGCCGGGCATATCCGGCGACGAATTCCTCCGCCGGGACCCCCTGCGCGTTGCGGGAATAACTCAGGAGATGGCTGCACTCGTTGGCGTCCATGAACTGCACGGCCTCAAGCAGGCGGCCGGCGTCCTGCGGGTCGATGACGAGAAAGCCGTGCTTGTCCGCGTGGATCAGATCGCCCGGGCGCACGAGGCAGCCGAAGGCCTCCACCTCGATCCCCCAGCGCACCGGGGTGCTGTACGCGTGTCCGACGCAGGTCCCTTTCGCGATCGCCTTGAATCCTGCGTCCGTCATCTCGTCCAGGTCGCGGACGGCGCCGTGCGTGATTGTGCCGACGCAGCCCAGCGCCTTGTGCAGGTTCGCGTTGACTTCCCCCCAGAACGAGCCGATATGCGGCATGTCCCGGTCCCTGACCACGACGACCTTGGGGCCGGGGACGCCGGCCAGATACGCCATGTACTGGATCTGGGCGTCGGGATTGTCCGTCTGGTGGCGCGGGTTCCCGGGCTCGATCTCGACCGTGACCGCGTAACCGGCCATCACGCCCATCTGCGGCATGTAGTCGCGGACGGGCTCGCGGTTGAACCTGCCCTGCGTGCGCTCAAGGCGCGTCACCTGTTCCCAGCCGTTGTAGACTGTCGGGGTGTTCCAGCGCTTGAGCCTCAGCAGGTCTCCCGTGGAGAGGATCCTGTCCATGTCGGTCCCTTTCTTTCCCTGTTGTTCTAAAAGCGCGGAGGCCGTCACAGCCCGGCGGGCAACAGGACCGGATACTGTGCGCCCGCGCGCTCAACGACGAGTTCGACGGTCACGCCGCCCGCGGCTTTTGCCTTTCCTTCGTCTGTCGCGTACACGTTGTCCGCAAACCTCACGCCGTTCACGGAGAGGATCAGGTCGCCCGGCATCAGCCCAAGCGCCTGGGCGAGGGAACCTTCGTCCACCGAATGGACCCACTCTCCGCCCCCGGAGAAGCCATAGAGGGGCGCGTTGAAGTCGTCCAGGAGAAAATAGCCGTAGCCGATGCGGTAGCTGTCCGCTGCCTCTTTGACCGCGGCGCCGGGGGGATGGTAAAAGGCGCGCTCGGCACGGTCGTTGAGGACACTCCGATCCGAACCGACCCAGGCCCACTCGCTTTCGGGGAAGTGAACTGTTTCGCCGTCCGCCTTCACGTAGTACCTGAGCGCAACGAAGAGTCCGGCCGCTTCCTTTACCCCAGAGAGGACCTCCTCTGTATTGTAGGTCTTCCCAGGCCGGATTCCCGCGCCGCCGGGGACGAAGCGCCAGCTGCACGGCTCCTGTACAAAACCTTCCAGGTCGGCGGGCCAGGCCAGGAACCTGCGGCCGTCCCTGCCATAGAAGGCGAAGGCTGCCCCAAACTCCACGATATCCGCCTGCCCCACGTTCCGAAACGACAGGTTCACCTGCAAGCCCGCCTTCTTTTTCGCGATTCTCACGGAAACGGGCTGCAGCGCGTTCCCGTCCGGGACGGGGACCTTCCCGGCCTGTTCCTGTGGCACGACGCTTTCTGAAAAGACCAGGGACTGGAACTCGGGCGTGGCAACGCCCGTTTCGATCATGCCGTTGGCAGCCTGCGCCTTCTTGATATACCCGGCAGTCGTGTCCGTATAGCTGTCGCTGGTCACTTTCCTGGAGAAGTACCCCAGCTCATACATCCGGTGCTTGAGCGCCAGCACGTCTTCCCCGCTGTCACCCGGAGCGAGGGTCCGGTACCCGGCAGGGCTCTCCTGTGAATACGCGTGGAACGGCGCCGGGCAGGAGAGAAGCAGGGCCAGAGCGACCAGGGCGAGACAGGCCTGGCGCGCCAGGGACCCGCGCCTGCCCTGCGACATTTGGGCCCACGAAACCGATGCGGGCATCATCCACCCCCTTCCGCCGAAGGGACACAGGCGCGAAACCAAGGCGCCTGTCGCCGGGGGACCGCGCTGCCGACGCTTCAGAAGACCAGGTCGTTCACGTCCACAAAGCCACGCATCAACCCAAGGTCCGTCGCGGCCTCGACGTAGGCCCACAGGCCCCCGCGCAGGGCGAAGTAGATCACCGACGTGCCGGCGGGGAGCGTCGTCACGGCGCCCATCGCAGGGTCGGTGTAGTCGTAGATGGGCGTGCTGCGCGCCGTGACGGCGCTGTCGTTGAACCAGCGGTCGTTCATGGAGCCGACGCGGTTGGAGTAGGATTCCAGGTTGAAGCCGAAGGATTTCTTGTACTCGATCCATCCGTAACGGCTCCCCCCGCCGCTGGTGCCGTAGATGATCAGCAGCCAGAAGCTGTTGTGGCGCAAGGCGTAATAGGTGCTGTAGATGCGCCTGGATGTACTGGCTGCGGCCTTGCCGCCCGCCGCGCGGTAATAGTCCGTACCCGGACCCGAATACACCGGAAGGGCGCCGGATGCAAAATTCTCCGGCAGCGGCTTTCCGTCGATGAAATAATGGCTGAGCGCGCGGGCGCGGCGGGCCAGGTCCTCCTGAGGCGACGGAGGCTGCGGTTGCTGTGCGGGCGCGCCGTAGAGGAGGGAGGCAACGGTGACGGGAATTCCGTCGCGCAGGAGAAAGCGGAGGCTGACGCAGTCCTCAAAGCAGCCCGCGCCGCTGGAATACAGCCTGCTTGAGAGGTAGACCGTATGGAGGCGGCCGCAGCGGACGAAGTTGCCCGCGCCCAGCGTCTCCAGGGTATCCGGCATGCTGACGACCTCCAGGGACGGCAGGTCGACGAAGACGCCGTCGCTGACCGCCGTCACCGGATAGCCGCCAAGCTTTGCCGGGATGTTCATCTCCCTGTCGCCGCCGCTGTAGCCGACGACGCAGGCGCCTCCGTTGATGATGATGTAGGCCCAGTCGCCGGAGAACTGTACCGCGGCCGCCGGGAGGGCGAGGGTGAGCAGGGCCAGCGCGCAGGCCAGGGCCAAGAGCCGTTTCATGGACAGAATTCCTCCTATTGCTGATACAGGTACGGGGAGTTGAGGAAAGAGGCTTGCGCCGCAACCAATCAAGTTAACCGCTGATCTCACCGCAGATCGATCATGTCACACTCGAAGCTGGGTAAAGTAATGCTTGCCCCGCTGACGGCCTCATAGGTGTATGTTCCTTCCCCGCGGCAGTAGATCGTCACCTTGTCGTCTTCGAGAATGTTGAAACCCGGATCAAAACCGACAGTCACGTATATGATATTGTCCCAACGGCCTCTTGTCGCAACCCGCAGATCAAACCCTGAGTAACGTGTACCCATGACCTGCAATACGGTTCCTGTCACCTTGAATTTATCGTTTTGATAATACTCGGGGTACCTGAAGTATTCCGTATAACTCAGGGAACCGTAGGCTTTCCGGGGGTCAAGCGTCGGGGTCGGGGTCGGCACCGCAGCTTTTTTGGCGGCTGACAACTTGGAAACATTATCGCCGGCCACAGTTTCGATCTGGTAATA
>CAZLYF010000005.1:0-14858 GCA_964563725.1 uncultured Oscillospiraceae bacterium | reverse complement strand
TAGGTTGCGCCTTCCGATACCTTGGTATCCGTGTACGAAGCTGACTGGACTGAGGCGATCAGCGTATAGGAACCAGCAGACGTCGTGGAACGGTAAATATTGTAGGTCTCGGCGCTCTTGACGGCGGTCCAGGTGATCTTGACGCTGCCGGTCGTCGCTGTGCATTTGATGTTCGCCGGCGAGGCGATCCTTGGCGTCGGTTTAGGGGTCGGAGAGGGCTTCGGCGTCGGGGTTCCCTTTGCGGCGGCAGCATCGCTGAACAGAAGCTTCTGGTCGTCGATGGACGCCACGCCGTCAACCTTAAGCCCGTTCGCTTTTTCAAAGGCTTTCATGGCATTGGCGGTATTGCTGTCATATTTGCCTGAAATCGCCTTGGTAAAATAATACAGTTGCGCAAGGCGGCTCTGCAGCGCTGTGATATCATCGCCGCTGTCTTTGAGGGTCAATTCTACGTATGGGTAATACCCAGCCTGCCTGAGCAGTTCTCCCGATTGCTGCCAGAGCAACAGGAGCTCATCCACAGTCAGCGTCGTGATGTCTGGCAATTCGGCTGCAGCGGCAAAAGGCAAAACGGCAAGAAGCATCAGCAGGGCGATAAGTCTTCTCATTGGTGGTTTCTCCTCGCTTCAAAATTCTCTACTCTTCGGTCGCCACCCGGAAAATACTAGAGATTCATAAGTCTGCGGCATCATATCTTCAGCAACCGCTTTCGCTCCGCTATCCCTCCTTCCGCACGATCTAGCCCCTGTCGCGGGGAGCATCGTCGACAATGACAACCAGAATCAACGCGGGAAACCGGGATTTGTTTACTTTATGGAAGCAGGATAAATCGAAAGCGCCGTTTCGTCAAGAGATGGTTCCTGCCGGTTCTTCATCTATCTCCGTGAAAATGTGCAGCCAACGATTGACATGGAACCTTTGCCACCGTGAAAACGCCAGCCTGAGAGCCATCCCATGCGCGAAATGGGCTGGCTTGCCGCCGAAAAGGCTATCACGGTGGCCTTTCCATGTAAATCGTTGGCATTATGCTGCCTACCGTTTCACGGAAGTAAATGAAGAGCCTTCCTGCCGACAGAACAGTAACCAACAAAGCCAGTGTAAAGGACTGAGTTACACCGGCTGAAGTCAGAAAAGGCAGGGGCAGAAATGAAGTGCAGCAAAAAAACGCAGGATGCGATTGCGCGGAATGCGGGATTGTGCTACCTTGTCCCCGCCAGACTGAAATGACCGAAAAAAACGCAACATGAAAGGGAGGACCATGCAAATGCTGAAAAGACTTGTCGCCCTGCTGTCGGCCCTCGCCGTGGCGGCCACCCTCGGCGTCTCCCTCGCTTCATCCGGCGCTCCCGCCAAGGCGGTCCGGATCGGCGTGTCCTACGATCCGACCACCTTTGACCCGGCCGAGCTCAATCTGGATTCGGCGATGGACGCCGCCTACCTGATCTACGAACCGCTGCTCAGGGACGTCGGCGGGGTTGTTGGCCCCGGCGCGGCCGAGGCCTGGGAAACCAGCGAAGACAAGACCCAGTGGACCTTTCACCTGAGAAAAGCGGACTACAGCGACGGGACGCCGATCACGGCGCAGGACTTCCGCTACTCCATCCTGCGCACCATCGACCCCGCGGCCGGGCACGGCAATTCGGCCACGCTGCTCTACCTCGTCAACGCGGACGAGTACTACAAGGGGAATGCCGCGGCGGAAGACGTGAAGGCGGAAGCGCTGGACGACTACACCCTGAAACTGAGCTACGTGCACCCCGTGTTTGAATCGGAGTTCACCAATTACCTCTACACCCCGGTCAAGAAGGAGCTTGCCGAGTCCCTGGGCATCGAGTACGGCACCGCGGCCGACAAGCTCCTGTGCAACGGCGCGTTCGTGCTCAAGGACTGGGCGTCCGACTCCTCCTTTACGCTTGTCAGAAACGCCGCCTACTGGGACGCCGCCTCGGTCGCCCTGGACGAGGTGACCTTTGTCATCGGCGCGGCGGCGAGCGACACGGCCGTGGACGTGATGCTCGCGGGCGAGGCGGACATCAGCTATTTCACGGCCATGAACAAGATCAACACCCTGATCGAGAGCGGCTACGCCCACAAGTCCATCACCACCTCCTACCGTTGCCTGAACCTCAACCACCTGGGCTCCACGGACGATCTGACGCCCTTCATGGGCAACCTCAATTTCCGCAAGGCGCTGAACCTGGCCATCGACCGCGGGCAGCTCTGCGCGACCGTGCTCACCACCGACCTGCCCGCCTTCCGCCTGACCGCCCCGTCCGAGATGGGCGTGTCGGCCCCCTTCAACGAGGAGTATCCCTACGAGGCCTGGCCGACGGCCGCGGACGCGGCAGCTGCCGGGGAACACCTCAACAAGGCCCTGGCGGAGCTCGGCAAGACGATCGAGGAGGTGCCGCCGCTGGTTCTGCTCTGCTACGAGTCGGAATCCAGCGTCACCATCCTTTCCGCGGTCCAGGACATGCTCAAGCGCAACCTGGGGCTCGAGTCCGTCATCTCCTCGCAGACGATCGGGAACATGATCGCGATGGCCTTCGGCGGGGAATACGACCTGTGGCTCGGCGGCAACAGCGTCAGCGTGCCCGACTGGATCCCCGGCTTCGCGCTGGGCTACCACAGAAGCAGCTATGAGGGGCAGCCGCTGCTGAGGGGATACACGAAACCCGAGTTCGACGCGCTGTATGACGCCGCTGTCCTCCACACCGACTACAAACTGAGGAAAGACGCCCAGTTCGCGCTTGAGCAGTTCATGTGCGAAGACGTGTTCAACATCGTCCTGTCCTGGACCAGCACGTATTACGTGTTCTCGCCCAGCCTGAGCAACGTGTACTTCCGGGCGGACGGAACGCCCTACTACGCCCTGATCGACTGGGCGCAATAAGCCGGGGCGGCCCTTGTGGCCGCGCCGGACTGAACGCAGGTGCGGGAGGCTGTCATGCGTCAAGCGGCAGCCTCCCGCCGCAGGCGGAGGACGATGGGCAGGTATATCGCAAAAAGGCTCCTGATCTCTCTGGGCACGGTGTACGTCCTCGTGACCCTCACGTTTTTCATGGTGAAGCTGCTGCCCGGCGACCCCTTCCTCGACCCGAAGGTGCCCATGGCGATCCAGGAAAAACAGAGGGCCTACTACGGGCTGGACAAGCCCGTCCTCGTGCAGTATTTCACCTATATGGGAAACCTGCTGGGCGGCGACCTGGGGTACTCGCTGAAAAAGACGGGGCGCACGGTGTCGGAGATCATCGCCAGGGCCTTCCCCGTGTCGGCCCAGCTGGGCCTGACCGCGCTCCTGTTTGGCGAGACGGTCGGGATCCTGTTTGGCATCCTGTGCGCCCAGTTTCGCAACAGATGGCCGGACTACCTGCTGATGGTGTTCGCCATCCTGGGCATCGCGCTGCCGTCGATGGTCGCCGGCCCCCTCCTGCGCTACCTTCTGGGGGTCAGGCTCAGGCTGCTCCCCGTGACCGGCTGGGGCAGCGCGGGCCAGGCGCTCATGCCGGCTTTCATCCTGAGCCTGGGCATCATCGCCGGCAACACGCGGGCCATGCGCGCGAGCATGCTTGGCGTCACCACGCAGGACTATGTCGTCACCGCGGCCGCCAAAGGCCTGAGCCCCGCGCAGGTGGTCGCGAGGCACCAGTTCAAGAACTCGCTGGTGCCCGTGCTGACGGGCCTGGGCCCCCAGATCGCCTCCACCCTGATGGGCTCCTTCATCGTGGAAAGCATCTTCCTCATCCCGGGGCTGGGCAAGTATTTCGTCGATTCCATCAGCAACCTCGACTATACGCTGATCATGGGCCTGACGATCTTTTTCGGGACCTTCCTGGTGTTGATGAACCTGCTGGTGGATATCGCGTACGGCCTGGTCGACCCCAGGATCAGGTTTTCATGAACATGGAACAGAGGGGCCGGGCGCCTTTCCGAGAGGACGACTTCGCCCCCGCCCGGGCGGGGGCAGGCGAGGCGGAAGCGCTCGCGCGCACGCAAAGCTCCTACATCAAGGATGTTTGGAGGACCTTCCGAAAGAACAGGGCCGCCGCCGCGAGCCTCGCCGTGATGGGGGCGTTGGTGTTCCTGGTGCTGCTGGGGCCGCAGATGGTGGGCTTCGACTACTT
The DNA here is from genome assembly GCA_964563725.1 of uncultured Oscillospiraceae bacterium. Taxonomy (GTDB): domain Bacteria; phylum Bacillota; class Clostridia; order Christensenellales; family Aristaeellaceae; genus CAZLYF01. The sequence continues at coordinate 10,734 of CAZLYF010000005.1, read as the reverse complement.
TTCCAATGACTATGGCGCGGCGAACCGGCCGCCGGACGGCGTCCACTGGTTTGGCACCGACGCGCTCGGCCGGGACCTCTGGGCGAGGGTGTGGGTCGGGGGACGGGTCTCCCTCCTCATCGCGATCCTGGGCACCCTGATCCCGGAAGCCATCGGCATCATGATCGGCGGCATATCCGGATACTTCGGCGGGAAGCTCGACATGTTCATCATGCGCTCCATCGACGTCCTCATGGGTATCCCGAGCCTGATCTACATCATCCTGCTGATGATCGTGCTGGGCAGCGGGAACATCCTCACGCTGGTCATCGCGGTATCCGTGACCGGGTGGATGGGCTCCGCCCGCGGAACGAGGGGGCTGGTGCTCCAACTGAAGAGCCGCGAATTCATCGCCTCGAGCGAAACGCTGGGCGCCAGGGCGGGGTGGGTGATCACAAAACACCTCCTGCCAAACGTGATGGGGATCAGGATCGTCAGCATCACGATGTCGATCCCGAGCGTCATCTTTTACGAAGCTTTCTTAAGCTACATCGGCCTGGGCGTCGTGCCGCCGAACCCCAGCTGGGGCCAGCTGATCAAATCGGCCGGGGAAACATTCCGGTATTATCCCTACCAGTTCATCATCCCCTGCCTGTTCGTGAGCCTGTCGATGCTGTGCTTCAACCTCGTCGGGGACGGGCTCAGGGACGCGCTCGACCCGAAACTGCGAAGCTGAGGGCCGGGCGATGGACAGGGAGAGGCTGCTCGACGTCAGGGACCTCAGGGTCTCGTTCATTACCTTCGCCGGCACCGTGCAGGCTGTCCGCGGCGTCAGCTGGCACCTGGACAAAAAGGAGACCATCGCCATCGTGGGTGAATCGGGCTGCGGCAAGACTGTCAGCATCCAGACCGTCATGGGTCTCAACGCCCGCAAGCCCGGCTGCGTGAAGGAGGGGGAGATCCTCTTTGGCGGCAGGGACCTGCTGCGCTGCCCGGACCGGGAGATGAGAGGGATCCGCGGCAACAGGATCTCCATCATTTTCCAGGATCCCTTCACCTTCCTGAACCCGACGATGAGCGTCGGGGACCAGGTCACGGAGGTCTACTGCCGTCACAGGAAAGCCTCAAAACGGGAAGCCCTGGCGGAAACGCTTCGGATCATGCGGCTCATCAGCTTCCCGTCGCCGGAAGAGAACGTCCGCAGATACCCGCATCAGCTTTCCGGAGGCATGCGCCAGCGCGTGATGATCGCGATGGCGCTGATCTGCCAGCCGCAGGTCCTGTTCGCGGACGAGCCCACCACCGCGCTTGACGTCACCATCCAGGCGCAGATCATCGACTTGATGAAAAACCTGAAACGCAGCGTGGACAGCTCCATCGTGCTCATCACGCACGATATGGGGGTTGTGGCCAATATGGCCGACCGTATCTACATCATGTATGCGGGCGAGATCGTCGAACACGGCAGCGCGCGCGACATCTTCAGGGAGCCCAGGCACCCCTATACGAAGGGGCTTCTGGGGTCGGTGCCGCGGCTGGACCGTAGGATGGAAGGAGGGCTGTATTCCATCAACGGGACGCCGCCCGACCTGATCGCCCCGCCGCCGGGCTGCGCGTTCGCGGCCCGCTGCGGCAGCGCCATGAACATCTGCCGCAGGCTGTCCCCCCCCCGCGTGGATTTCCCCAGGGAACAATACGCCGCCTGCTGGCTCCATCACCCCGCGTACGGGGAGAGGAGAGGCGGAAGGGCGGCCGAGGGCGTGCGCGTTGGATAGGGAAGCGCTTCTTGAGCTGTCGGACGTCAGGACATACTTCCGGGTCAAAAGGGGCCTGCTGAAGGCCGTCAACGGCGTGGACCTCGTGCTGCGCGCAGGGGAGACGCTGGGCCTGGTGGGCGAGTCCGGCTGCGGCAAGAGCACGCTTGGCAAGACCATTGTGCGCCACTACAAGCCGCAGGGAGGGAAGGTCCTCTTCAGGGGCCGCGACGTCTGGGGCTACGGCAGGCGGGAGCGGAGGGCCTACGCGAGAAAGGTGCAGATGATCTTTCAGGATCCCTACGCCTCCCTGGACCCTCTGATGGTGATCCACGAATGCGTCTGCGAAGGGCTGAGCATCCACGGGCTGTGCGGGAAGCGCGAGCGCTATGCCCGCGCCCTGGAGCTGCTTGAGATGGTCGGGCTCTCCAGAGAGCACGCGAACCGCTTCCCTCACGAGTTTTCGGGCGGACAGCGCCAGCGCATCGGAATCGCGCGGGCGCTCGCGCTGGAACCGGAGCTCCTTGTCTGCGACGAACCAATTTCCGCCCTGGACGTGTCCATCCAGGCGCAGATCGTGAACCTCCTCATGAAGCTGAGGGACAGGCTGGGCATGGCATACCTGTTCATCACCCACGACCTGTCCATGGTCAGGCAGATCTCTGACCGCATCGCGGTGATGTATCTGGGGAGCCTGGTGGAGACCGCCCCCGCGGACCTGCTGTACGCCCGGCACAGGCATCCGTACACGGAAGCGCTGATGTCGGCGATCCCCATCGCGGACCCGGACATCGAGGAAAAGCGGGAGCGTATCCTGCTGCCGGGCGACGTCGCAAGCCCGGTCGGACTGGGCGAGGAGTGCGGCTTCTGCCGCCGCTGCGCCCTGGCGACGGACAGGTGCCGCCACGAGAAGCCGCGTCTCGTGGAGATCGAGCCGGAGCATTTTGTCGCGTGCCATATGAGGACGCGCCCATGACCGGGCGGCAGGGCCCCAAGGGGGAAGGCGGACAGGGAGAAGGTGACGGGCCGATGCAGATCACGCTGCAAAGGGTACCAAGGGTCTCGCGCTGCACGGAGCATGAAACGGCTATCGGGGGCGAACGCGTCCGTTACCGCGCAGAGGCGGAGGAAACCTGCGCCGTGGACGGGGACGGCACGGAGCTCGCGGGGATCTGCTCGTACAGCTATCTGAGGACGGACGGGGCGGACGTGGGGTCCAGGCCGGTCCTGTTTGCCTTCAACGGCGGGCCCGGCTCTTCCTCCGTGTGGCTCCATCTGGGTCTGTTCGGGCCGTTCAGGGTGAAGACGGCAGCCGCGGAGGAGCCGGCGCAGCTCCCCCCCTTCGAGCTGGAGGCGAATCCCCACTGCCTTCTGGACATCTGCGACATCGTCGTCGTCGATCCGGTCGGCGCGGGCTATTCCAGGCTGTACAGGAAGGACGCGGCCGCCCTGTTCTACGGGGTCAGGCAGGACGCGCGGGTGTTCGCGCTGTTCATCGAGGAATGGCTCAACCGGCACGGCCGGCTCAATTCGCCCCGCTTCCTTGCGGGGGAAAGCTACGGGACGCTCCGGGCGTGCATGCTCCTTGGCGAATTGATGGGCGGCCCCTTTGGCGAGGGGCGCTGTCTGGCCGGCATCGCGGTGAACGGCCTTTTGATGCTGGGCACTTCCCTGACGCTCTCCGCCATGGGGAACCTCCCGCCCATTTACCCGGAACTTCTGTGGCTGCCGTCGCAGGCCGCGGTGAACCATTACCATCACCCTGAGGGAAAGCCGGCCCTTCGGGACTTCGTCGAGGAGGCGTGGCGCTTTTCCCGCGGGGAGTATCTTGTATCGCTGTTTGAGGGAGAGGAGCTGCCGGAAGGGAAGAAGGCCCGCGCAAGCGAAAAGCTCGCGTATTTCACCGGCCTGCCGGCGGACTGGTACCGCCGCCACGGCCTGAAGGCGAACGACTGGCAGTTCCGCTCCCTGGTCCTCCAGCGCGAAGGGCTGGACGTCGGCGCCTATGATGGGCGCTATGTGATGGTTCATTCGGAGCAGCAGATCACCCGCGATCCGGTCATGGACGACCCCGCCATGGGCAAATACAGCCCCGCTTTCACGGCGGGGATGGATATCCTGGCCAGGAGGGAGCTGGGCCTTTCCCCGGAGAGGGAATACAGGGCGATCGACTTTGCGGTCAACGCGGACTGGGATTACCAGAGCCCTGTCTCGCCGACGGAGGCCCTCACGTCCGCGATGAGGCGCAACGGCAGGCTCCGCGTGTTTTTCGGGAGCGGCCTGTACGACCTCGTCACCCCGCCAGGCGCGGTGAGGTACCTCGCCGCGCATCTGGACCTGCCCCGGGACAGGCTGACCATCAGGGAGTATGAGTCCGGACACATGCCCTACCTTGGCGAGGGGAGCGCCGCGGCGCTCTCAAGGGACCTGAGGAGCTTTATCCGGCAGGCCCTCGCGGCCCCGTGAGGGCAGGGCGGACAGCGTGAAGGACGCGAAGGGGCAGGCCGCGGCGCCGCGGCCGCCCGACAGGGAGGCGCATCGCATGAGTCGGGATGCCGGACAGGGAAGGGGAAGCCTCAGGCTGCTGGAATACGCGGACCTGTGGGGGTTCGAGTACCTGTCGGCGCCGGACCTGTCGCCCGACGGGGCCTTCGCGGCCTTTGTGGTCAGCCGTGCGGACCCCGAAGGGCGCGCCGTGCCGCGCGCGTACGAGATCGACCTGAAGACGAAGGCGGTCTGCCCGCTGGGAGGCCCGGACGAGCAGGATCTGCCGGCCTATTCGCCCGACGGGCGCCTCATCGCCTGCCTGGGGCGGCCGTCGCCTCAGGGCGAGTTCCAGATATACCTCCATGACCGCTCTTCGGGGGAAACCCGGAAGATCACCCGGACGCGCCACGGGGTCAGTGAGTTCGCCTGGGCGCCCGACGGGAGGAGGCTGGCCTTCACGGCCCGCTGCTGGCCCGGCGAGGATACGGACGGGCGGTTCCTGCGCGAAATGACGCAGCGGGAACGGGCGGACTGGGAATTTGACAGGAAGCACGCGCCGGTCGCGATCGAAAACCTGATGTACAAAAGCGACGGGAGCTTTGGCGTCAGGGACCGGTCCGTCAGCCGCGTCTGCCTGGCGGAGGCGGCTGACGGGAAAATGGTCTGCCTGACCGCGGGAGAGATCCCGTACGGCAGCCCGGCCTGGTCGCCGGACGGGACGAAGCTGGCTTTTTACGGAAAGCCCTTCAGCCATGTCAGGGAAAACCAGCCGGCACTGTTTCTGATGGACCTCGTCGCCGGGAACCTCAGGCAGCTTGACGCGGGGGACCTCGTGGCCGATGACTCGCCGCCGGTGTTCACCGCGGACGGAAAGGCCCTCGTATACGGGGCGTACGCCGCAAAAAAGGGCGGCGCCCTTGTCCCGGAACTCTTCCTGCTTGCGCTCGAGGGAGGCGAGGTCACCCCGCTGTTTCCGAAGAAGGAAGTTTGTCACGGCGTAGGCGGGCTGGCCGTCGGGCGCACGGCCCAGGGCCGCGCGATCCCCTCCTTCCAGCTGGGCCGGGAGGGGAAAGACCTCTGTTTCCTGTCTGCCTGGAAGGGAAAGCAGCATGTCTGCCGCCTCCCTCTTGAAGGCGGCGGGCGCATTGCGAAGCTGAGCGACGGCAGGACCTCGGTGCACGCGTTTCGGGCGCCGGCCGGAGACTCGCTGCTGCTGCTCGGAGGCGACCACATGTGCGCCGCGGAGCTGCTGCGCGTCGACCTGCAAACGGGCGCGACGGAACGGCTGACCCGCTTCAACCGCTGGATGGACGGCGTCAGGCTGTCCAGGCCCCGGAGGATGCGGGTGAGAAACAGGGATGGGAAGGTCCTGGTCCACGGCTATGTCGCGATGCCGGCCGCGAACAGGGGGGGACCTCCCTGTCCCGGTGTCCTGTATATCCATGGCGGGCCGGACGCCTTCTACGCGCGCGACTTCTGGTTTGAGGCGCAGATGCTCGCGGCGAGAGGCTTCGCCGTGATCTGCTGCGATCCCAGGGGCAGCGCCGGGTACGGGGCCGGTTTCGCGTCCGACGCCCATGCCTGGGGGGAGGAAGCCGTCGATGATCTGTACGCCTTCCTGGACGCCGCCCTGGCCCTGCGCCGCATCGACGGAGGACGCCTGGGGGTCACGGGGGGCAGCTATGGCGGCTGGATGACCAACCGCCTCATCGCCTCGACCGGGCGCTTTGGGGCCGCGGTCACGCAGCGCAGCCTCTGCAACCTCGCCACCTCCTACGGGACGGGCGACATGGGCTTCATCTGGAAGGAAGAGGGGATGCCCACGCAGATGCAGAACTTCCTCAGCCGGATCGAACGAAGCCCCATCACGGCCATCGACTGCATGAAAACGCCGCTGCTGATCCTTCACGCGACGAACGATTACCGCTGCTCCTTCGAACAGGCTGAGCAGCTGTTTGTCGCGATGAAGGACCGCAACCCCGAGGTGCCCGTGAGGCTGGTCGCCTTTCCGGGGGAGAACCACGAGATGACGCGCAGCGGAAAGACCGGTAATCAGATCCGTCATCTTCAGGAGATGTGCGGCTGGTTCGAGCGCTTTCTCAAGGAGGGAACCGCCCGATGACGAGATCCCTGCCGGACGACTGGTCCCTCATGCGCTACGTGAGCGACCCCGACCAGGACCGGGTAAGCGGCCTCATCGCCTATACCCTGAGCCTTCCGCGGGATTGGGGATACGACCAGCGCATCGCGCTCCTGGGCCCGGGCGGCGGGGAGGTCCCCGTCCCGGGGAAGGCCAGCCGGATCACCGCGGGCGGGAACAGGGAGGAGATGCCAAGGTTCAGCCCGGACGGGCGGACGCTCGCGTTTCTTTCAGACGCCAGCGGCGAACCGCAGCTGTGGGCCTGCAGCTTCGACGACGGGACCGTCCGTCAACTGTCCCGCCTTGTAGGAGGGGTGGACAGCTTCGCATGGTCGCCCGACGGGAAGGGGCTGGCGGTCGTGTCCCCCTGCGCGCCGGCCAAAGGCGGCGGCGCGACGGGAACGGAGGCGCCCGCGCAGGCCGCCGTGATCGAAGAGATCGGCTACAAGCGCGACGGCGTGAAAGGCTTCAAGACGAGGGCGCCGCGCCACCTGTTCGTCGTCCCTGCGGAAGGAGGCGACGCGAGGCGCCTCACCGACGGGGACAGGGACCACCTGATGCCGGCGTGGTCCCCCGATGGCGGGAGCCTGGCTTTTGTCAGCGACCGCTGCCGGAAGAGGGACGAAGGCGTCGCCATGGACCTGTTCGTCATCGCGGCGGAGGGAGGGCCGGTCACCCGGCTGACGGAAGGGCTGTGGATCGCCTGCTATCCCGTCCCCTTTCAGCCGCTGTTCTCGCCCGGGGGCGACGAGATCATCATCGGCGCCCTGGAGATGCACAAGCATGAAGGCTTTCCGCCGACCCGCCTGTTCGCGATCCCTTCCAAAGGCGGCGAGCCCAGGTCCCTGTGGCCGCAGGGCGCGCCTTGCCACGAAGCGACCTGTTTTGTGTACAACGTAGAGAACTTCGGGCGCGTTGCGCAGACGGCCCAGATTTCCGAGGACGGCGAAGGGCTGTATTTCATATCCGGCTGGGAGGGCGCCTGCGACGTCTTTCGGGCAAACCTGTCAGGCGGCCCCGGGATCGCGCGGGTCACGGACGGGAAGGCCTGCTACCGCAGCCTCTGCCGCCCGCTGGGCGCAAGGATCCTGGCCGCGAAGGGCAGCCCGTCCTCCACGCCGCAGTTGGTTTCCCTCGACCTGGCCACGGGACGGGACGAGGCGCTGACGGACAGCAATCCCTGGCTGCGGGACAGGGCGCTGAGCCTTCCGCAGGAACTATGGGTCGACACGCTCGACGGGAAGGGAAGGGTGCACGGCTTCGTGCTCCCGCCCCAGCAGGCGCAGGAGGGGGCGAAATATCCCGCCGTCCTCTGTGTGCACGGCGGGCCCGCGCCGTTTTACGGCCTTGCGCTCTGCTATGAGCACCAGCTTCTCGCCGCGGCGGGCATGGGCGTGATCCTGTGCAATCCGAGGGGGAGCGGCGGCTATGGGGAGGAGCACGCCGAGCAGTCCCAGGCCTTCGACGGGACTGCCATGACGGACCTCCTGCAGTTCCTCGACGCGGCCGCCGGCGCCTTCCCCTGGGTGGACGCCGGCCGCGTGGGCGTCACGGGCGGGAGCTACGGCGGATACATGACCAACTGGCTCATCACGCACACGAGGCGTTTTCGCGCGGCGGTGACCCAGCGGTGCATCGCCAGCGAGCTGATCTCCTATGCCTCCAGCGACATGCCGGGCAGCTCGGGGGACTATGGCGATTTCAAGGATTTCATGAAGGCGGCGATCAGAAAGTCGCCCGTCGCCTACGCCGACCGGATCGTCATCCCCCTTCTGATCCTGCACGGCATGGAAGACAAGCGCTGCCCGGTGGAACACGCGCACCAGCTGTTCACCGCCGTGAAGGACGCGCATCCGGACCTTCCCGTGCGCATGGCGCTTTTCCCGGACGGCGACCACAGCATGACCATGGAAGGCCCCCTGCGCCATCGTCTCGCCCATTGCCGGGAAATGACCGACTGGTTCCTGAAATACCTTTGAAGGGGAGGGATCGCCTTGTACGTCCTGTACGGAAGAGTGATCGACGCCATCGCCCCGGAGCCGCTTGAGGGCGGCGTGGTGGCCGTGGAGGGCGGCAGGATCGTGTACGCGGGGAAGGCCGGCGGCTTTGACGCGCCAGCGGACGCCGTGATCTACGCGCTGCAAAACGCGTCCATCCTGCCGGGCTTCATCGACGCGCACGCCCACCTGACCGGAAGCGAAAGCGTGAACCGCGCCGGGGACGCGCCCTATGACCTGCTGCTCGCGGCGGCGGCGGACCTCAGGGACCTTGTGGCCGCCGGCGTCACGGGCGTGCGCGACATGGGGCGCTTCGGCAGGCACCTCAAGCTCGCCGTGGAAAAAGGGACGCTTGAAGGCCCGAGGATCATGTCCGGCGCGCGGGTGCTGAGCATTTCCTCCGGGCATACGGACCTTGACCCGGCCCTTTCCAGGGAGGAGTACAACGCGAAGAGCCTGATCGGTTACCTCGTGGACGGCAAGGACGACTGCCTGAGGGGGACGCGCCAGATGTTCCGCGAAGGCGCTGAGTTCATCAAGGTCTGCGCGACAGGAGGGATCTCCTCCGCTGTGGACCGGGTGGACGACGTCCAGTTCTCCATGGAGGAACTCAGGGCGATCGTCGGGGAGGCGGAGAGGCACGGAACCTACGTCGCCGCCCACTGCACCGGAATCGCCGGGACAAAACAGGCGCTCAGGGCCGGGGTGCGCAGCGTCGAGCACGGCGTGATGCTCGACAGGGAGTGCGTGGGCCTCATGGCGGAGAAGGGCGTCACCCTGGTCACCACCCTCGCGGTCGCGCTGGGCATCGGCGACATGAAGGGCCTGCCCCCGTATATGGCTGAAAAGGCGAAAGGCGTCAGGGAACACTGCCTGCGCTCCTACGCGCTTGCGCGGGAAGCGGGGATCCGCGTGGCCCTGGGGACCGATTACTCCAATTCGCCCAACACCCCCTACCGCGAAGTCGGAAAAGAATTCCATGCGCTGACCCGCTGCGGGTACAGCCCCATGGAGGCGATCAGGGCTGGGACCGTCAACGGAGCCAGGCTGATGAAGACGGGAGACGCCTGCGGCACCCTGCAGGCCGGGAAATGGGCGGACCTGGTCATGGTGGACGGCGATCCCTGCGAGGATATCCGCCTGCTGGGGGACGCGGAGAGGATCCGGCTGGTCATGATCGGCGGCGCGGTCATGAAGGACCTGGTCCGCCCCGCCGGCAGGACGGGGGGGCGCCCGGAGGCCGGCGATGGTTTCTGAGCTGCAGGCCCAGGCGGCGCTGGAGGCTGCGCTTCGCGGGGGCGCCGATTTCGCGGAGCTCTTTTTCGAGGAGTGCGATGAAACGCAGCTGCGGTTCGAGAACCGGGCGCCGCAGGGGCTTGTCAGCGTCCGCGTCGCAGGCGTCGGGCTGCAGCTGCTGCGCGGCGCGCGCAGCGTGTACGTCCATTCAAGCGACAGGTCCCCTGCCGCCCTGATGGAACTGGCGCGCAGGGCCTCCGAACTGGCGGAGGGCTTTGGCGGTGGGAAGCCCGGACAGGCCTCTTCTCTCGTGTTTGCGCCGGCGCAAAACCAAAACGCGGCGGCTGCCCGTTTGGCAGGGGGCGGGCAGGCCGGGCGCGTCGGCCTTCTCAGGGAGATGGACAGGGCGGCCCGCGGCGCCGGCGTCGGGATCAGGAGGCTCGCCGCGGACTGTTTCGCTGCGCGGCAGAGGATCCTGGTCGCCAACAGCGAGGGCCTGTACACCGGGGAGGAGAGGGCCACGGCCCGGGTGCGCCTGCAGGTGACGGTGGAGGAGGAGGGCCTGCTCCTGAGCGACTGGGAGGACTACGCGAGGCCCGGGACCTTTGAGACCTTCCCCGGCGCGGACTTCTTCGCGGCGTTCGCGCGGGACGCCGTGAAACGGACAAGGGACAGGATGAAGGCGGACAGGGCTCCTTCCTGCAGGGTCCCCGTCGTGCTGGAAGCCGAGGACTGCGGGACGCTGTGGCACGAGAGCTGCGGGCATGCCCTGGAAGCCGGCGCCGTCTCGGCCGGCAACAGCGTCTTCGCCGGCAGGATCGGGGAAAAGGTGGCGTCGGAGAGGGTGACGCTGATCGACGACGGAACGATCCCGGGGCTGTACGGCAGTTCAGGCATCGACGACGAAGGGCATCCGCGCGGGAGAAACGTCCTCATCGAGAACGGCGTCCTGAAGGGCTTCCTCTGCAGCCGGCTTGAAGGGCGTTTGATCGGCAGGGAGAGCAACGGCTGCGGGCGAAGGCAGCACTACTCCTTCGCCCCAGCCTCCAGGATGGGCAACACCTTCCTGGCCGCCGGAACCGATGACGAAGAGGAGATGGTCCGATCCCTGCCCGAAGGGCTGTACGTGGCGAAAATCGGG
>CAZLYF010000004.1:34344-42739 GCA_964563725.1 uncultured Oscillospiraceae bacterium | reverse complement strand
CGGTCTCGCCCGGCCGCGCGATGTCACGCAGCCGGGGCGTTCCAATGGGATAATCAAGGGCGCGCCTGACTTCCGCTTCCCCCGTCAGCCCCAACCCGACATGGTTGGCTTCAAGCACGCCCAGGAGATTCTCCCCGGGCAGTTCAACCGATTGGGCGCCTGTGCCAAAGCCGAATTCCAGCTTCATGTCAGAATACCTCCATCGCGTGGCGAAACGCTTTGAACATGGATACAAGTCTGCAGAACTACGCCGGCGCTCACGCCTTCATGCCGTCAAGCCAGGCGGCCACATCGCGGATCGCGACGGCCCGCCCGCCCTCCCGGGCGCAGACGCAGTCCGCCTCGTAGCGTGCCAGCGCCTCCGGACCGGCCGGGCACTGCAGCCAGCGCTTCCGCGCCCCCGCAAAGTTGCCCACGGCGACCCGGCGCATCACGCCCCGGACGTCCGTCGGCTCCTCCCCGGTGCAGGAAGGGCGTTCGCAGCGCCTGCAGCGCAGGGCGGCAAGCATCACCTTTTTTTCAGGCTCGCCGTAGCCCTCGTACAGCCTGTCCGCGGTGAACGGCCTGTCCACCAGCCTCACGAAATTGCGCATGCCTTCGCGGTACACAAAGGGCTGCTTCCCGAGCTTTTTCAGAAGGGCGTTGGCGGCCGCAATCCCCGAGGTCGTGACCGTCGGCGTCCCTGTCCCCATGACGGTCGACTCCCCGCAGCAAAAGAGGTTGTCCCATTCGGCGCGGGTATGCAGCCTGCGGAACATGTGCTGCCCCAGCATCTGCTTGGGGCCAGCGACCGCGCCGCCGTTTTTCAGGGTATAGCGCCCGATGGTCCGGGGCGTAGCCAGCTCGGCATAACGCACGGCCTGCCCGAAACCCGGGAAACGCTTCTCCAGCACGGCGATCAGCCGCTCCTGTTCCTTCCCCTTCCTTCGCTGGTACTCCGCCTCGTCAAGCTTGTCCCAGATCCCGAAGGTGGGGCCGATGGCGACCACGGTGTGCTCGTCCCCGGCGCAGAGCGTCCGGTCGTCGATGCTGAGGATGTAGGCGGTGACCTCGCTTTCGTCAAGCCTGTCGGGGTTGCCCACCAGCATCTCGACAGGGGCCGTGTCGTCGGGGATGACGCCGCGGCTGACGAGGGCGTAGAGGACCACGCTGGGCCAGGTGGGCGCCTGGGCTGCGGCCCAGTCCCTGCGCCGTTTCGTCGTACGGGCGGGGTCGATCAGCCTGCCGTACAGGTTCCAGACGGTGCCGGAATAGACGATGTGGGGCGCCCTGAGCGCGCTGCCGTCGTCCAGCGCGACGCCTGAAGGTTTTCCGTTTTCAAACAGCAGGGAAACCGCCTCGCGCCCAGGCAGCATGTCTCCGCCATTTTCCTCGATCGCTTTCTCCAGCTTGCCAGGCAGGAACAGCGTCGAGCCCGCCGGGTAGAAGCTCCCGCCCACGTGGTTGTCCACGAACATCACAGCCGCGAGCACGGCGGGCGCTTCCTCCACCGTGGCGTAGCAGTAGGTGGAGGTCAGCTTGTCAAAGAACTTGAAGATCTCCGGGCCGCTGAAGTATTTCGAAAGCAATTCCCTCGCGCTTTGGTTGAGGTACCCCAGGAAACGGGCGTAGGAAACCGGGTGCCTGAGCAGGCTTTTCAGGGCGGTTCTGCGGTTCGTTTCGTCGGGGGTGGTGTAGCTGGGCGTTTCCACCATGACGTGCCGGTACATCGTCAGCATGTCGCGGTAGAATCGGCGGATGTTCCCCTCTTCCGCGGGGAACAGCTCCGAAAGCTCGCCGGCGAAGCGTTCGACGTCCGGCCAGAAGCGAACCCGCCTGCCCTTGAAGTGGACGCAGTAGAGCAGGTCGTGGCGGATCACGTCGATGGGTTCCTGCAGGCAGTTGAAGACGAAGCGGTGCGCGTTGAATCCGGCCTCGCCGAAGCCGTACAGCATCGCGGCGCCCTGATCGAAGGTCACATTGCCGCGCCTGAACGCGCCGCAGGACCCGCCCGGATCGGCCCCCTTGTCGACCACCGCCACCGAAAGGCCGCGCTTGGCCAGAAGAGCGGCGGCCGTCAGGCCCGAAAGCCCGCCGCCGATGACGATGGCGTCATATTCCAAAACCATGCCTCCCCTTCATGTTCGCGCTGGCTTCTTTTCGCCGGCGGATCGATTATACAGTGCGGGCGGGAGGAGGGAAAGGAGCGGCGCGAAACAGAAGTTCATCATAAATCTAAACGACTCCAGGCAAATGAATAAAACGGTAATCAACCAAACACTTCTGTTTTTATCCGGCATATATTTTCAGAAACAGTTGACATCGGCAGAAAAATCACTACACTTGAAGGCAGACGCTCACGTAAACACGAGCGACAATAAGGGAGGGTGCCAGATGAAGAAAACTTTCGCCGTCGTACTGGTCCTGGCTCTGGCGATCGGAATGATGACCGCCGCGTCCGCCGCAACGAAAAAAATCAGCTGGGCGACGTGGGCCGTTTCCGAGGAATCGCTGAAACCGACCTACATGTCCATGGTGGAAACATACATGGCGGAACACCCGGACGTGGAGATCGAGGTGGTGAGCTGGCCGTACATGCAGTACAAGGACCAGCTGATCATTTCATCAGCCGCGGGAAACGCGCCCGATGTCTGCCACATCAAGGCGGAGTGGCTGCCGGAACTGCTGGAACTGGGCGTGCTCAAAGACCTGACGGCCGTCATGTCTGAGGAGCTGAAGGCCGATTACTTCCCGAACATCCTGTCCGCCGTGACCATCGACGGCGCGATCGTGGACGCGCCGTGGTTCAACAGCCCCTACGCAATGTTCTACAACAAGACCCTGCTTGAGAAAGCGGGCTGTGAAGTGCCCACCACCTGGCCGGAGCTGATGGCGGCCGCAGAAAAGATCAGCGCGCTCGGCGCTGACGAAAACGGCAACAAGATCTACGGCTACGCGCTGCCAAACGCCAAGGGCGCGGTCGGCACCGGGTACAATTTCCTGCCGCATCTGTGGGTGCATGGCGCGGATCTGCTGACCGACGGCAAGGTCACGCTTGACACCGCGGAAGCGAAGGCCGCCTATGCCGAGGCGCAGTGGCTCTATACCAAGGAGATCTCGCCCAACGGCCTGGCCTTCAAGGACGCGCGCAACCTGTTCGCGCAGGGCGTCATCGGCTTCTACTACGATCTTGAGATGGCCGCCAAGGTGTTCGCGGACACAAGCGTCAAAGGCGAGGCCTTCTACGACGAGTTCGGCGCGATGATCATCCCGGCGATGGACGGCCCCGTGGGCGCAGGTTACTTCATCGAACACGCCTTCGCGGTCATCGACAACGGCAAGGACGCCGAAACGATGCAGGAGATCGGTTCGCTGCTCGAGCACCTGACGGGCCCCGTCGTGCTGCAGATCCTTTATGACGCGGGCATGGGCAAGATGCCGGACCGCGTGTCGGTCACGCAGATGGACATCTTCGTCAACCCGCTCAGGGAACTGACCAAGATTTTCGTCAAATCACTGGAGACCTCGCACGCGCTGCCCGTCAACAACGCCGCCTTCATGCTGTCCGACGAAAAATTCCAGGACGCGCTGGCCTCTCTGGCGCTGGGCGTCGAAGCGGACACGGTGGCCGCCTCCATCCAGGCAGAGGTGTCCGCGCTTTACGGGCAATAAGCTCCACTGACCGCGCCTGTGCGGGAATCGCCGTCAAAAGCGATTCCCGCCCTTACTGTGACAGGAAGAAGCGTGAGATGACATCATGGCCGAGCGACGCCTGAAACGGAACTGGCGCGGGGCCTTCTGCCTGACAAACGGGCAGTTCGCCTTCCTCCTGATCCTTCCGGCCCTGATCGTGCTGGGGGTCGTTGTGTTCCTTCCGATCCTGAAGGGGATCTACGTCAGCTTCTGCACCTACAAGATCGGCAACGTCAAAAAATCCGTCTGGGAAGCCCAGTGGAACAACTTCGCGAATTACGCCGCCATCTTCAAAAACGGCGAGGTCCTGATCTATTTCAAGAACACCGCGGTCTATGTGTTTTTCTCCGTCCTCGCGCAATACCTGCTCGGCCTTTCGATCGCGCTGCTGCTCAACGGGCAGATACGGGCGCGCAGGCTGTTCAGGGGCCTGTTCCTCATCCCGTGGACCATCCCGTCGGTCGTGGTCGCCATCCTGTTCCGCTGGATGCTCCAGCAGCAGTTCGGCGTTCTCAACTTTGTCTTTCACCAGCTCGGCCTGTCGCCCACGATGAATGTCGCGTGGACCCAGCATCCGGCGCTCGCGATGGCGATGGTGGTGATGGCCGCCGCCTGGCGGCAGCTGCCCTACATGATGGTGATGATCCTCGCCGGCCTGCAGTCCGTGGACGCGGCGCTTGTGGAAGCCGCGCAGATCGACGGCGGCAACCGCTTCCAGGTGTTCAGGCACATCACGATGCCCTGTCTGAGGCCTGTTGTCTCCAGCGCGGTCTGGATCGCCATCCTGAGCAATTTTCAGATGTTCACCATCGTTTACAACATGACGGGAGGCGGACCGCTGCTGTCTACGACGACGCTTGGCATCGCCGTGCACAAGCGCGCCTTCACGAACTACAACTTCGGCGAAGGCTCGGCCATCGGGGTCCTCTGGCTGGCGGTGCTGTTTGCCGCGACGCTTCTTTACAACCGCTGGAACGATAAGAAACTGTCCGCGTACCAGTGAGGGACTCAAACGATGAAGAGCAGATATCACTGGGTGACCTATCCGGTCCTGGGCGTCCTGCTTGTCGTCCTGCTGTTCCCGCTGTACTGGATGCTGGTCTGTTCGCTGATGGAAAAGCACTACCTTTTTTCGCTGCCGCCGCACTTCTGGCCGGTCGACGCCACGCTGGGCAACTATGTGAAAATCCTGAAGACCCATGAATACCTGCTCTATTTCCGCAACAGTTTCATCTCGGCCGGCGGCACGGTGCTGCTGACGCTGTTTGTGTCGATCCTCGCTTCCTACGCGTTTTCGCGCTTCGTGTTCAAGGGCAAGGCCGCGACGCTGACAGGCGTCATGTCGGTGCAGATGTTCCCCATCGTCGCGATCCTGATCTCGCTGTACACCTTTTACATGAAGTGGAACATGCTCAATTCCTTTCGCGGCCTTATCCTCGCCAACACCACCTTCTGCCTGCCGCTTGCGATCACGCTGCTCAAATCCTTCTTCGATACGCTGCCGCGTTCGCTGGACGAGTCGGCGTGCATCGACGGCTGCGGCCGCCTGCGCATCCTCGCAGCCATCCTGCTGCCGCTTACGCTGCCCGGGCTGGTCGCCGTAGGCATCTACGCCTTCCTGCATACCTGGGATGAGTTTCTGTTCAGCCTCATCATCATGACCAAAAGCCAGCTGAAGACCCTGCCGGTCGGTATCGCCCAAAGCTTTCTCGGCGAGTTCGCCCACGATTACTCCTCCATGATGGCCTTCTCGGTCGCGGGCTCCGCGCCGATCGTCATCCTGTTCATGTTCTTCCAGAAATACATGATTTCGGGACTCACCGCAGGCGCGGTCAAAGGATAAGGAGAGATACGGCATCATGATCACTTCCGCAGACGTCAAACGCATGGCAAAGGGCTTCGGCGCCGACCTGGTCGGGATCACCTCGATGGACCGCTATGAAGGCGCGCCCATCCAAATGGACCCGCGCTTCATTTTCCCGGCGGCCAAATCGCTGATCGTGCTGGCTTACCGCATCCCGCGCGGCTCGTTCCGCGGCATCGAGGAAGGGACTTTTTTCATCAACTATCCCTCCCTGGGCTACGCTGGCATCAACCTCATCTACGGCCCGATGGTTCTGTGGAACATGAACCGCTGGATGGAAGACGAGGGCTTTGAGACGATCCCCATCGCCAACATGAACGGCGGCGAGGCAGTCTCCACCCTGACCGGCAATTTCCGCCAGGGATGGTCCGTCTCGGTGGACGGCGAAAAGCCGCATCCCGACGTGCTGATCCATTACAGGCTCTCCGCCTATCTGGCAGGCCTCGGCGAAATCGGCTACTCCAAGGTGTTCCTGACGCCCGAGTTCGGTCCCCGCCAGCGCTTCAATCTGCTGCTGACCACCGCGGAGCTGGAGCCGGACCCGATCTACTCAGGCCCGCCGATCTGCGACCGCTGCATGCTGTGCGCCAAAAACTGCACGACAGGAGCCATCTCCACGACTGAAACGGTCCGGGTACACATTGCCGGTCATGACCTGGAATGGGCAAAGCTGGACCCGCATGCCTGCGAGGAAGGGATCAAGGGCGGGTACAACGGCGAAAGAAACCCCTTCCTGGGCGAGTATCCGCGGCAGTTCGGCTACGGCCGGGCCATCGAAGGCGCAGCGGGCTGCATGAGAGCCTGCATGGTGCACCTTGAAAGCACCGGCCGGCTGTCGAAAAAATTTACGACAAGGTTCCGAACGGAGCCGCAGTGGAAGCTGACCCCGGAAGACCGCGACCCGAACAAGGTTGCGCGGCGCGTGCAGGAGGAATACATCAACACCGGCAAGGTCGAAGATTACATGGACTACATCAACTACAACCGCACCTCGAACCTGGGAACGGAGAAAAATCCCGCCAACTTCGCGGGCTTTGGGCTGGGCAACAAAGAAGAGTAATGAAGTTCAGCATCGGTTATTTCGACGAGGATGAATACGGGCGTTCTTTCGCGGACGCCCTTTTCGACCTGCGGGCGTTTGTGGGCGAAGTCTACTTCCCATGGCCGGGCCTGCGCACCTGCAGGAGCGAACTGAAGCTGCCGGATGCCAAAGTCTGGCTGGCAGACGGCCTGCGCGCCGCAAGGGAGGCAGGCATCAAACTCTGCCTTCTGGTCAACGCCAACTGCTATGGGGGCGATTCCCTGTCGCAAAAGCTCGCCGGACAGCTTCAGGAAACCTTCAGCGAACTCGCGGCCGAAGGCCTGACGCCCGAATCCGTTACGACCACCTCGCCGTTTGTTGCCCACCTGATCAAAACGCGCATGCCGGCCACAGAAGTACGCGCCTCGGTCAACATGCGCCTGAACAGCCTTTGGCAGATGGAAAAGCTGTTCGACCTCTTCGACGGCTTCTACCTGTTCCGGGACCGCAACTACGAGCTTGATTTCATACGCGGACTGAAACGGAAGCTGGGCGAACGCGGCAAAGGCCTGCACCTGCTGGTCAATTCGGGCTGCATGACCGATTGCCCGGGGCAGATTTTCCACGACAACCTCGTAGCGCATGAGGAAGAGCTGCGGGAAGCGGTCAATGAACCGGGTTTCAATCCCTATGTCTGCTGGCGGCATTACGGCAAGCCGGAAAACCATGCGGACCTCCTGCGCAACACCTGGATACGACCGGAGGATATCCAGCGCTACGAAGGCCTGTTCGACCTGCTGAAGCTGGCCACGCGCATGCATTCCCACCCCGTCCGCGTCGTGCGGGCCTACGCTTCCGGTACCTACGCGGGCAACCTGCTCGACCTCATGGAACCCTCGCATTCGCCGCTGCTGGGCCCCTGTTGGATCGACAGTTCCCGTTTCCCGGACGATTGGTTCGACCGCCGCGCCTCCTGCGGCCACGCCTGCGACCGCTGCGGCTATTGCGATGAGGTGTTTCAAAAGGTCTGCGTCCCCCTGCCCGGCCTGGGGCATGGCGCGCCGCGCTGAGACGGCAAAGCCTTGCCGCAGCGCTCCAGCCCGGGCGGCAAGCCAGGAGGTCCATAAGGTTCTTCAGGAGGGTCAAACCATGGCGGAGATACTTGAGGCGGTCATGCTGGTTTGTTTCGGCGTATCCTGGCCCATATCCGTCAGGAAGTCGTGGAAGGCGCGCAGCAACAAAGGCAAAAGCCTTCTTTTCCTCCTGCTGGTCGAGTGCGGCTATCTCTTTGGCATCGTCGGCAAGATTTTTTTCAGGCCTTCCTGGGTGATCGCGGTCTATTGCTGCAATTTGTTCTTCGTGACGCTCGACATCCTCATGTATGCCCGCAACGGAAGGCTTGACAGGGAAAGCGCGGCGAACTGAGGGTCCAAATCCGGGTTGTGCTGACGCCTTTCGCATTTGTCCGGGACCAGGGCGCGGAACGCGCCGGGCTTCGGGACGTTTGGCAGACCGGGTGTTTTCTGTTTGGTGAAAACTCTTGACAAGCGCTGAACGGGAGGCATAATGAAGACAGGTCCGGTTCAATACAATCATACTGGGAGGATACCTGTCATGAAAAAGCTCATGGTCCTGCTGCTTCTCTGCGCGCTGGCATTCGCCGGTTTTTCGCCGGCAGCCCAGGCTTCCACGGCGGAAGTGACAGCCTCCGCCCAGGGCTTCGCAGGACCGGTGGCCGTCACCGTCGCCTTTGACGCAAACGGCGCCATCGCATCGATCGTCGTCGGCGATGAAAGCTTCGCGGAGACGCCGGGCTTTGGCGCGGCAGCCAGGGAAGA
>CAZLYF010000004.1:6849-34244 GCA_964563725.1 uncultured Oscillospiraceae bacterium | reverse complement strand
GGAAGGTCCCGCCGCTGACCGCCGGGGACATCGACGCCATCGCCGGCGCCACCTACACCACCGACGCCGTGATCGACGCCGTGAACAAGGCGTACGAATCGATGGCGGCGCAGGGGCCGGCCTCCGGCGAAGCGGAGGCGTTCACGGCCTCCGCCCAGGGCTTCGCGGGCCCGGTGGCCGTCACCGTCGCCTTTGACGCAGGCGGCGCCATCGCGTCGATCGTCATCGGCGATGAAAGCTTCGCGGAGACGCCGGGCTTTGGCGCGGCAGCCAGGGAAGAGGCCTTTTCTGCCCAGTTCCTCGGGAAGGTCCCGCCGCTGACCGCCGGGGACATCGACGCCATCGCCGGCGCCACCTATACCACCGACGCCGTGGTCGACGCCGTGAACAAGGCGTACGAGGATTCCGCCGCGGCGCGATGACCCGAGGCCTTTCCAAGGCCGGTTCGCAATAGAAAGAAGCCGCGAAGGGACGGGCCGGCATGAAAGCCTGCCTGTCCCTTTGCGGTCATGATTTGCCTGGCTTCAGCGCATTTCCAAGCCCGTTTCGGATAGCTCCTGACGGCGGTCCTCCGTTTGTCCGAAACGCGGAAGTCAGTGTTCAATGATGACCCTTGCCGTCTTGTCAGGGCTGCGGGAAGATACGTCCGCCTTCCAGGCGCGCAGCTTATCAGATCTTCTGGAGCACCATGCGCCTGGTCTCTTCTGTCACGCTGAACGGACGCATGTCACAGCACCGGTCCCCGTCGAGAAGAACGCAGCGGTCCGGCAAGCCTTTCATGCGCTGGCCCACGGCGGTCCTTCCGACCCCCACTGCGCTCCCGATCAGGAAAATACCTTCATGCGGCCCCCTCCGAACGGGCGGTTTTCTCCGCCCCGCTTCCGCCGGGCATTGGCGCCTCAGGCGTGCCCGGCTGGCCGGAATGCGGAGCCGCTCCTGCCCGGCCGGCGTCGGCAGCTCAATACATCCAATATTCGAACTCCCATTCCGGTTCTGGGATCGTGATCGTAAGGCCTTCCCGTGTGAGGATGTCCGCGACTGCCACATTCAGGAATTTGACCCCTGTGAAGCCGTCCACATACACCTTTCCCGGGTAGGCCGACTCGCCGGGCAGTAATGTGATTGAGTATGTATAGTACGAGTACACATCGCCTTCCGGATTTCTGATGATTTCGACGTTTTCGTCCTCGCAGTAGAACACGAGGGTGAAGCCGTCCACAATGATGTGATCGCTGACATTGATGATCTCAGGATCGATTTCAGGATATCCGCCGAAGGTGCTCAAATAGCCGTCATCGCCCAGAATGATCGGATATTCCTGTCCGGCAGACCATGTCGGCGCCGGCGTCGGCATGACCGCCTGGACGTATTTCGACTTGTCCGACTCAGCCGTGCCGTCGAACGCCGCGACCTTGTAATAATACCTTGAACCCATGGACACGTCGGTATCGGCATAGGCGTTCGCGGCCGTTTCGCCAATGAGGGTATAGCTGCCATTCGCCGCGTACGACCGGTAGACCCTGTACCTTGCCGCTCCCTGTGTTTTTGTCCAGCTCAGGGAGACCGCTGAGGCTGTCGTTTCAGCCTTCAGGCCTGTCGGGGCCGGCGGCTTCCGCCCAGGCCCCGGCCACACCGCGGGAGGCTGATCAGGCGTGACGGCTTTGACGGCTGAGGACTGCACGGAGCGGGCCCAGCTGTCATTCAGGCTTTCCACCCTGTAGTAGTACGTCGTTCCCGGCTCGACGGTATCGTCAAAATACACGTTGACTAAGGTTGTCCCGATCAGCTCATACCCGTCTGCTTCCTCAAGGGAACGGAATACGCGGTATACGGCCGCGCCCTCGACCTCGGCCCACCCGAGAGTGACCCTCGACCAGGTCGGCCGGGCACTGACGTTCCGGGGCACGCCGGGCGTCTCCGCGGCTGTCGGGGCAGGCGTCGCCCCTTGTCCCGTGGGCGCCGGCGATGGGCTCCGGGCCGGATCGATTGGCGCGTGCTTGCGGTACAGGTTGATTACGTGCGATATGTCCACCGCGAAGTTGATGTTCTGGGCATCCTCATAGTAGGCCGACGTGATCCCGATCACTTCGCCCGCCTCGTTGAACAGCGCGCCGCCGCTGCTGCCCGGGGAAATGGGAGCGGTGAACTGTATGATCCGGGTCCCTTCCAGTTCATGCACCGCGCTGATGATGCCTGTGCTGAACGTATTTACGAAACCCTGCGGGCTCCCGATGGCCGCGACGGGCTGCCCCCGCTTGAGCGAGGCGTTTTCGGCAAGCGGGAGCGGCGTCAGGCCGGAGGCGCGGGTGAGGCTCATGATGGCGATGTCCCATTCCTCATCCGCCGCCAGCACGTCCCCGACCCTGTATTCAGCGTAGTCTTCGTCATAGGCCCGGATGCGGTAAGCGTCTTCGATGACGTGTTGATTCGTCACGAAGGTCCTGTCGTTGAACGCGAGAAAACCGCTTCCGGTGGCTGCCAGTTCGCCGCCATCATCGTATATTTCCAGGAACAGGACGGAATTTGAGGCTTTCTCGATCGCGTCATAATCCTGCTGAAACGTCGCCGTCCGCGACAGGCCGGCGGCGGGAAGAAAAGCGATCGTCAGGCAAGCGAGGAACAGCAGGATCTTCTTCATGCGCGATAGTCCTTCTATTGGTAATCGCCGCCCCTGACCGTCTTCAGCAGGATGCCAGGGAGGTCAGCACGGGCAGCCGAGGCGACGCTGGCATTATGACAGCCACCGCCGCAGGAGGAGGAAGCCTCACCGTCTTCAGCTCCCGAATGTTTTGCCTGATTCCGGCGCCATGATAGCACACGACATATCATGCCCGCAATCCGCCCTGCTTCCCGCCTGGACTTGCGTTTCACGCGCTGCCGGCTGTACACTTTGACGCAGATCCAATACGGGCTTTGATCCTTTGTCAGCCCAAAGGGGCACGCATGGAACTTTGCAACACCCAGACCCTTCAGCAGCAGCAGAAGCTGTCCCTGACCCAGGAGATGCGGCAGTCGCTGAAGATCCTGTCCATGCCTGCCTGTGAGCTGAGCGAATTGATCCTGCAGGCCGTTGACGAAAACGTCCTGCTTCGAATCCGTCCAATGGGAGAAAACGGCGCGGCCGGCTTGCTCCCCGCCTCCCCTTTGCCCAACAGGCCTGCGTCCGGGGCGCTTGAAGAGAGCAGCCGATCAAATACCATCGTCGTGTACGCGGAACGCCGCGGCGCATCCGCGGGATGGAGCGGCGACTGTTTCCAGGAGAAGGCCGCCCGGAGCGAGTGCACATTTGAAGACATGCTGCTTGAGCAGCTGAGGTTCCTGCCGCTTGAGCCAGGGCTTTCCGCTTTGTGCAGGCGCCTGGTGGGCTGCCTGAACCGGAGAGGGTACCTGGAGGCGCCGCTGCCGGAAATCGCCCGCGACCTTCGCGTCCCGCATCACAGGGCGCTGCAAGCGCTGCGCGTCGTCCAGTCTCTTGAACCCGCAGGCGTCGGGGCGCGGGACCTGAAGGAATGTCTGCTGCTGCAGCTCAAAAGCCGGGGGCTGCTGAGTCCGGATACCGCAAGGCTCGTGAAGGAAGGCCTGCCGGCTCTGGCCGAACAGGATATGCGGGCTGTCGCGGAGCTGCTGGGCTGCGGCAAGGCGGCGGCGGAGCGGGCCGCGAAGCTTATCCGGTCGCTTGATCCCATCCCATCCAGCGGCTTTGACACGGGCTGCGACCCCGAATACGTGATACCGGAGGCCTCGGTCAGGTATGAAAACGGCGAATACGTGATCACGATGAACGACCGGGACCTGCCGGCGCTGGCCCTTCACCAGGAATACGGCAGGCTGCTTCGCTTCAGCGCGGACGAGACAGCCGTCTCCTACTACAGAACGCGGCTTCCCCAGGCAAAAGCGCTGATCAGGAACCTGGAAAACCGCAATGTCACCCTCCAACGGGTCCTCCGGTGCGTCGTGGACATGCAGCCCGCGTTTTTCCGATACGGGACGGATCTTGCGCCCATGAAGCTGTCGGACGTGGCGCGCTGCCTCAAGCTCAACGTATCGACCGTATGCCGCGCTGTCAGGCACAAATATGTCGTCTGCGTCAAGGGCACGGTAAGCCTGAAATCGCTGTTCGGACACGGACTGCCTGATCCGGGCGGAAACTGCGCGTCCGCCGGGACCGTCAAGGCCCTGATCGCGCAGGTGATCCGTCTGGAGGATCGGCAGGCGCCGCTTTCGGACGACAGGATCCGCGAACGCCTGGCCGCCATGTGCGTCCACCTGTCAAGAAGGACCGTTGCCAAATATCGCAAAGAGCTGGGGGTCCCCGATTCCTATGAAAGGCGCGCGCGCGCCTGATACGAAGCCAAGGAGCAAGCGACCATGCCGGTGAACCTGTACAACAGTCTGAAACAGGGGCGGACGGATTATTCCGCGGTGATCGAGGAGATCATCGAAAACCAGCCCGTGCCGATCTCTGTCGTCGACCTGGACGAGCGGTTCACGCTCTTCAACCGCTCCTATGAGATCGTGTTCAACATCAAGCGCGAGCAGCTCCTGGGCAAACACTATTCCATCCATGTGGGGCTGGACGAAAAAAGCATCCACAAGGTCGTCCTGAGCACGCAGCAGTACTATTCCGGCACCAAGATCATGGGGCGCAACGAACGCCTGGTGCAGGTGGAAGGCTTCCCGGTTTTCATTGACGGCCGGATGGTCTGCAGCGTCGCCGTGATCCACGAATTCTCCTCCGTCGAAAGGCAGATGTCCGCCCTCAATGATGCCCACCTGAACCTGCGCGAGGCGACGCTGCAGAAAGCCAAATACTCCTTTGAGGACATCGTTCACGCCAGCGGCAGCATCGAACAGCTCATCGCGCGGGCGAAAACAGCCGCGTCGACCCACGTCACGGTCCTGCTGAGAGGTGAAAGCGGCACAGGCAAGGAGCTCTTCGCGCACGCGATCCACCGGGCAAGCGCCCGCAGCGGCAAGAAATTCGTCAGTGTGAACTGTACGTCCATCCCGGAATCCCTGCTTGAAAGCGTGCTCTTCGGGTACGCGGGGCAGGCGTTCACAGGCGCCAAAAAAGAAGGTTCGACCGGCCTGTTCGAGGCAGCCGACGGCGGGACGATCTTTCTGGATGAGATCGGGGACATCAGCCCGTCGCTGCAGATGACGCTGCTGCGCGTCCTGCAGGAAAAGGAGGTCACGCGCATCGGGGAAACAAAGCCCAGGACGATCGACGTGCGGATCATCACGGCCACCAACGCCGACCTGGAGGCGAAGGTCTCCGCCGGCGCCTTCAGGCTGGACCTGTACTACCGGCTGAACGTATTCCCGATCCATATCCCGCCTCTTCGCGAAAGACCGGAAGACATCGTTTCACTGACCGAGCACTTCCTGCGCAGGTATTCCATGGAATTCGGCAGGCATGTCTCCGCGATAGATCCCGAGTGCTGGCCGCTGCTCACCTGCCACGACTGGCCGGGCAACGTGCGGGAACTGGAAAACACGGTCATGCGCAGCGTGGTGAACGCGAGCCCGGAAGCGGACGCGATCAGGAAAGGCGACGTCCAGCTCCTGGAAAACCCACAGCCGGGCAGGCCGCAAAACAGGATCAGGCTGGCCGAGAACGGGCGCTACAGGGAACTGTTCGCCGCCTGGGAAGCGAACCTTTTCCGGGATGCCTACCTGTTGGAGGAAAAAAACAAGACCCGCCTGGCAAAGCGCCTGGACCTGTCCGTCCGAACCGTCTATCAGAAACTGAAGGAATACGGCATCGAAACCCGCTGACTCCTTCGTCAATATCCGGCAATTTATTTCCGGTCTTGCATGAATTTACCGGCATTATTTCGCGCACTTCCCCAATCAGATGCGGTCGACGGGCCTGCCGGTCCGCAGGCGAAAATTTGGCTGCCACAGGATGATCGGTTTATTGCCTGCGTACGGGCCGCCCGCTTTGAGCACGCCGCAGCACGACCCGTCCGCCGCCGGGTTCCTCATTCCCCTGTGTCCGCCCGAAAGCCATCAGAGCTTGGCACAAGATTTGCTTGTATATTGGCAGAGAGACCAAAGGACACGTGTGAGCGGGCGGGTGATTCTGTCTGCCGGCCGAAGGGGGGAGGGATGTCCGGAAAGACCTGACGCCGCGCGCACAAAGCACAAGAAAAGGAAAGGTGAGAAAAAATGAAGAAAAAGACCGTTGCGTTCCTCTTGGCAGCGCTGCTGCTGGTTTCCGTTGCCTTTGGCGCCATGGCGGCGCCGGTCACGCTGAAGGTCGGCCATAAATCAAGCGCGACCAGTTCCTGGCAGTATGGCGCCGAACACTGGGCGGAACTTGTCAAGGAAAGGACCAATGGCGAAATCGTCCTGGAGATCTACCCGAACTCCGAACTGGGCGACCAGAAGGAGATGACGGAAGCGGCTCAGCTTGGCGTCGTGGACGTCGTCCTGAACGCGCCCGCAACGCTGGGCCAGTTCATGACGGAAATCACCGCGCTGGATCTCCCCTTCCTGTTCAGGGACTACGAGCATGCGTTCGCCGCCATGGACAGCTGCGTGCTGGATTATTTCGAGCAGGCCTACACCGACGTCGGGCTCGTCTGCCTCGCCAACTGGGACACAGGCTTCAAGAACCTGTCCAACAGCATCCGCGAGATCAAATCCGTCGAGGACATCGCAGGACTGAAGATCCGCTACGCCGGCGGCAAGGCGCTCGCGGCCACGATCGAAGCGCTGAACGCCAGCGCGATCAGCATCCCCTGGAGTGAGACCTACATCGCCCTGTCGCAGGGCACAGCCGACGCGCAGTTCAATCCGGCCTCCACGATGGTGGAAAGCAAGATCCACGAAGTGCAGAAGTACTACAGTTCCAACCTGCCCATCCAGTACGGCGCCGAGCCCATCACCATGAGCCTGATCAGCTGGAACAAGTTAAGCCCTGAACACCAGCAGATCCTGAGGGAAACCTGCCAGGAGTCGGCTCATTACCAGCGTGAGGTCAGCATCCAGATGGACGTGGACGCGCAGGAGACGATGAAGAAGGAAGGCTGCGTCATCAGCGAGATCACGCCCGAAGTTCTCGCGAAGATCCAGGAAATGACCGCTCCGCTGCTTGAACAGTACTGCCCGGCGGAGCTGCTTGCAGCGATCCGCGCGCTGTAGACGCGCCCCTGGCCTGGGATGCCCCCGGTCTCATCGCATGGGGCGGAGGCATCCCGGGCCCCGTTGCTACGGGAGGTCGGATGATTATGCAAAAAGCCCTGGACAGGCTTTTCAAAGTGGTGGAAAACATAGCGGCTGTCCTGCTGTACGTGCTCACGGCCGTGGCGTTCTTTCAGCTCATATCCCGCTACTTTTTTCACAAGTCGAACGCCGGCGTGGACGAGCTGGTGCGGCTGGCGTTCGTATGGGTCGTTTCGTTCGGGAGCGCCCTCGCCTTCCGCGCCAAGGCGCATCTGGGCATCACGGCCCTGCTGAACAAGCTGTCCGCGGATAACCGGAAATACGCGAATATCGCCCTCGACCTGATCCTGGTCGCATTCTTCGCGCTGGTGATCTCCGCCGGGATCGGCATGGCCAGGATGGGCGCGAAGCAGTATTCCGAGTACCTTCGCATGAGCATGGCGTATTTCTACGCCTGCATCCCGGTCGGCGCCGCCATCAGCATCCTCGTTTTCATGGAGGACATCTGGCGCCTGATGCGGGAGCTCAGGGACAAGCCCGCGGAACCTGCTGCAAAGGGGGCGGTGTAGATGAGTTCGGTAGCGATCATGATGCTCGTTTTCCTGGTCACGATCGGGATCGGCGTCCCCATCGCCGCGGGGCTCGGGATCTCCGCCGCGGCCGCGCTGATGATCGACGGGCTGCCGCTGTTCATGATGGTGCAGCGCATGATGACGCAGATCAACACCTTCACCGTCATGGCGATCCTGTTTTTCATGCTCTCCGGTGAGATCATGTGCAGGGGAACGATGACGGAGAAGCTTATCGCATGGGCTGAGGCGCTGGTGGGGCACATCGCGGGCGGCCTCGCGATCGCGGGCGGCGTCGCCGCAACGTTCTTCTCGGCGCTTTCGGGTTCCTCCGCCGCCACCTGCGCGTCCATCGGCTCCATCATGATCGGCAAGATGGAGGAGAAGGGCTACCCCAAAAAATTCTCCGCGTCGGTGATCGCCTCGACGGGCATCACGGGGATCGTGATCCCCCCCAGCGTCACCTTCGTCGTGTATGGCGTCGTGACCGGCACGTCCGTCAAAAAGCTCTTTGCGGCCGGCATCCTGCCGGGGCTTCTGATGGCCGCTTTGTTCTGGCTGGTCAGCTGGTACATCAGCAGGAAAAAGGGCTACGGGACGATCCGGAAGTTCAGCTTCCGGCGCCTTGGCAGACAGACGGTCCACAGCGTGTTTGTGCTGCTGATGCCGGTCATCATCCTCGGAGGCATCTACGGGGGCATCGTGACGCCGAATGAAGCGGCCGTCGTCGCGGCGGTGTACGCCTACATTGTGACCGCGCTGTTTGACAAGGCCCTTCCCTGGAAGGTCATGAAAAAGGTGCTGCTCAAGTCGGTCATCAGCACCGCCGTGGTTCTTTTCATCATGCAGATGGCCTCCGCGTTCAGCTGGGTGATGACCAACGCGCGGATCCCCCATATGCTCGGGCAGTGGAGCCTGAGCATCGGCGCAAACAAGTACCTCTTCCTGCTGGCGGTCAACCTGGTGTTCCTGGCGGCTGGCATGCTGATTACGGGTTCCGCGGCGGTCTCGATCCTTGCGCCCATTTTCCTGCCGGTCGCTCTTTCCTACGGGATCGACCCGGTGTTCCTCGGGGCCGTGATGATCTGCAACCTGGCGATCGGCTACATCACGCCCCCCGTCGGGGTCAACCTGTACCTGTCCGCGTCCATCGCCAAGGTGAGCATCGAGGACCTGATCAAGGCCAATATGCCCTTCCTCCTTGTTGCGCTGCTCGCGCAGGTGGTCATCACGCTGATCCCGCAGCTTTCGCTTTGGATCCCGAATCTCATCAAATAACGATTGGAGACGTGAGAACCAAATGAAGATACTGTCGCTGAACGGTCTTCTTGGCTACGGATATGACCGTGGTAGCCTTGAAGCCGCGAAAGCCATGGAAATCGATTGCATCGGGGTCGACGCCGGTTCCACCGACCCGGGCCCGCACTATCTGGGGAGCGGCACCTCCTTTACCAACCGCAGCGCGGTGAAGCGGGACGTGGAGCTTGCGCTCCCGTACGCCATCGAAAAAAAGATCCCCTTCATCATCGGCACCGCCGGAGGTTCCGGCGCGAACGTGCATGTGAAGTGGCTCAGGGAGATCATCGAGGAGATCGCGAAGGAGCGCGGCCTCCGCTTCCGGATGGCCGTGATCGAGACCGAGGTGCCCAAGGAATATGTGCTCCGGAAGATGGACGAGGGCAAAGTCGTCAATATGGCCGCCGGTTTCGAACTGACAAAGGAAAATGTGGAACGCTGCGCGCATATCGTCTCCCAGGTCGGCGTAGGGCCCATCATGGAGGCGATGAAAACAGGGGCCGACGTGATCCTTTGCGGCCGCTGCTGCGACACGGCGATCTACGCGGCCCCCGCGATCCTTGCGGGGATGGACGAGGGCCTGGCGGTCCATATGGCAAAAATCATGGAATGCGGCGCCCTGTGCGCGGAGCCCATGACCGCCTCGGACTGCATGGTGGCGACCATCGAAAAGGACAGCTTCACGCTGGAACCGGCCAATCCGGACCGCCGCTGCACCATTGCCCGCGTCGCCGCGCACACCATGTACGAACAGGGCAACCCCTATTACATCTATGAGCCCGACGGTATGGCCGACCTGAAGGACAGCGACTACCGGCAGGTCAGCGACCGCGCCGTGCGCGTCACCAACAGCAAATTCATCCATGCGGCGGAGCCGACGCTGAAGCTGGAAGGTTCCATGCTGGCGGGATACCGGACGATCACGATCGCCGGGGTGAACGACCCCGAAACGATCCTCCGGTTTGACGGCATCATGGACGCGGTGAAAGGTTTCGTCGGGAAGAACATGGAAGGCAAGGTCAGCCCGGACGACTACTCCATCCTCCTGCATAAGTACGGCATGCCGCTGTCAGGCAAAGGATGGGGCGACAGAGTCCCGGACTGCGGCATGGGCGTCGTCATCGAGGTCGTCGCCAAAACCCAGGACATCGCCAATACGATCTGCGCGCTGACAAGGGCAAGGACGCTGCATACCGACTATCCCGGAAGGAAGTCCACGGCCGGCAACCTGGCTTTCCCCTATTCTCCCTCGGACATCCCCTGCGGCCCGGTCTACACCTTCGGGATCTACCACCTGGTCAAGACGGACGACCTGAACGAAACCTCAAAGATGTACGAGACGAAGGTGGGTGATCGGGAATGACCAGACTGGCGGACCTTGCCGCGATCCTGCGCAGCAAAAACGCGGGCCCGCTCAGCGTGACCTTCGACGTGATGTTCGCCGGGAAAGAGGCCTATGAGCGGGTAAAGGCCTCTGGCGTCCTCACCCCCGAAAAGATCGGGGAAGTCTACGGGGCCAAAGCGGAAGAGGTCAGCATCGTGATGTACGATGTTGTCGACTCGCTGAAGATCACCATACCCCGCAAAATCGTCAGCGGCGGCCTGGGCGACGACGACGTATACGGCTGCCAGCAGCAGTACGCGCTGGCAAACCTGCTGATTCCGTAATTGAAGGGGGACGAAAACATGATCAGGCGGGACCTGTACCAGGATGTCCTGTTCGAAACGATCCGCAGAGGCGCGACCGTCCTTTCAGACGACGTCCATGAAGCCTTTGAGCGCGCCATCGCCATCGAGCAGTCCGAAAGCGCAAAGGAGGGCTTGTCCAAAACGCTGCAAAGCATCGATTTGTCCGTCGAAAAGGACAATCCGGCCTGCCCGGACACAGGATGGCCGATCTTCTATTTCAAAGTGGGCAACGAATGCAAGCTTGAAGGCGGGTTCATGGCGCTCGAGGACGCGGCCAGGGAGGCCGTGCGCAAGGCCACGAAGCTCGGCTACCTGCGCTCCACCATGAAAAACCCGCTCACCGGGGAAGACCCGGGCGACAACGTCGGCATGAACATCCCCGACTTCACCTACCAGTTCGTGCCCGGCGCAAACATCGAAATCACCTATGCCGCCAAGGGCGGCGGGTCCGAATGCTTCGGCGGGACCAGGCACCGCGTCATCGCCTTTGCCGACGGCATCGCCGGCATCGAAAAGTTCGTGATCGACTCCTATATCGCTTCTGCCAGAGCCGGCGCGGTCTGCCCCCCTTCCATCCTCGGCATCGGCATCGGCGGCACCGCCAACGTGGCCGCCAACCTCGCCAAGAAAGCCGCGTGCCTGAGGACGGTCGGATCGCAGCATCCGGACCCGATGTTTCACAAAATCGAAACCGACCTGTACAAGGCGCTCAATTCCCTGGGGATCGGCGTGATGGGCTCGGGCGGCACGACCTCCGTGATGGCCGTGAACGTTGAATACGCGCATACGCACATCGCGGGCATCTGCGTGGCGACCAGCACGAACTGCATGGTCGCGCGCAGGGCATCCACCCGCATCACCGCTGATTCGAAGGTGGAACTCATGAAAAGCGCCAACTGGTTTGAAGGGAGATAGGGCATATGGCGATTTATAATTTGCAGGCCCCTTTGAAGGAGGAGGACGTCACCCAGCTGAAGCTGGGAGACCTGGTGTATATCAGCGGCCCGGCCTTCACCTGCCGTTCCCGGCTGCACCGGTATGTATTTGACGAGGGCCACCCGATGCCGGAATCGACAAAGGGAAAAAATCTTCTGATCCACGTGGGCCCCATCGTGGTGAAGGAAAACGACGGGTGGCGCCTCGTGTCCTTCATGCCCACGTCCAGCATCCGCTTCGAAAAATGGGGCGCCCAGTCCGTCAGGGACTGGAACCTCAGGCTCATTATCGGCAAAACGACGATGGGCAAAAAGACCGCCGCGATGATGAAGGAACGCAAATGCGTCCACTGCACCCCCAACGGCGTGACGCCCAATTTCTGGATCGATTCGATCAGGATCAAGGGCGTGGATTACTTCCAGGAGCTGGGCACCATCGAGGCGACCTGGGACATGGAACTTGACAGGCTGGGCCCCTTTTCCGTCGATATCGACTGCGAAGGCAACAACATGTTCGATGCCATGGACGGCGAAATCGACAGGCGGCGTTTGGAAGCGTACGACACGCTGAACATCCCGCGGGATTTCGAGTACACAAAGCTCTATTGAGCGCAATCGGCGGCTCCCCGTTTCGGCGGGGAGCCCGCCGCATGAAAGGCGCCCTCGGCCCCCGCAGGCAGCGAGGGGAAAGGACGCGCTTGAGGGAAACGATGACAACGATATCCCAGGACCTGATCGGGCGTCTGAAGGCCTATGGACTTGAACTGGGCGTCGATAAAATGACCTTTGCGGATCTGACACGGGATGGCTTGCTGCTCCGGGACGAAAACAGGCGCTTTCTGCTGGACAGCGGGTTTCACCGGGCGATCTCCCTGGCAAAGCGCCTCTCCGAGACCGCGTGCGGTCTGGTTTTTCATCAGGACGATCAGGGACTGATGCATTATTTCAAGGCGCACTGCCTCAGCCAGGCGGGCGTACTGGACCAGGCCGCGCAGCAGATGGCGCTGTTTCTTGAAGAGAACGGTTACCGCGCCTTCGTCGTGCCCGGCCTTGGAACGGGCTACACCGACGGCGCGCCGGGGATCCTTTCGCACATGGCGGTCGCCAATGTGTCGGGGATGGGGTCGATGGCGGACAACGGCATGATCGTCACGCCGGAGTACGGCCCTCGGGTGCGGCTCGCGACCATTGTGACCGACTGCCCCCTGCCGCCGGGTTCGCCCGTTCAGGATCAATGCACACACTGCAGGCTGTGCAGGGAAGCCTGCCCGTCCGCCGCCATCGCCGGAGGGCGTTTCGATCCCGGCCAGCCTTCGGTTCAGTACATCGACCGCCTCGCCTGTGAAAAATACCGCGACAAGCGGTTGGCAGAGACGGGGAACCGCTTCTGCAACCTGTGCATGTCCGTGTGCCCCATCGGGGTGAAACTGCAGCGCGCAGGACAATAAAGGCTTCCGTCCGGCTAGTCATGCAGCATATTCACCGATCATAAAACACAGGTTCGTCTTCCGTCATGTTGACATTTTCACATTCATTTGTTATACTTCTGTCAGTTCAATCATGGACTGCCGAATATTTGATGTTCATGGCAGAATATTATGCAGAAGGAGGAAGACGACATGGGCAAAGACTTGTTGCTGACGGTGGAAGGCTCTGACTACATGGAAGGCAAAGTGCTTCGCTACGGCATGGTGGGCGGCGGGCAGGGGGCCTTCATCGGGGATTCCCACCGCAAGGCCATCAACCTTGACGGCCAGGCGGTCCTGGTGGCCGGCTGTTTTTCCCGCGACCACGCAAACTGCCTGAAGACCGGCAACCAGCTGCGCGTCGCCCCGGAACGCTGCTACAAGACCTATGAGGAAATGGCAAAAAAGGAAGCCGAAAGGGAAGACGGCATCGACTACGTCGTCATCGTGACGCCCAACGATTCGCACTACCCGATCTCGAAGGCCTTTTTGGAAGCGGGCATCCACGTCGTCTGCGACAAGCCGCTGTGCCTGACGCCGCAGCAGGCGGACGAGCTGGTGGCCCTGGCCAGGAAAAAGGACCTGCTGTTCATGGTGACCTACACCTACATCGGCCACGTGACAGCCAAGTACGCCCGCGAGCTGGTCAAGGCGGGGGAACTCGGCAAAATCAGGACGGTCATGGGCGAGTATCCGCAGGCGTGGCTGGCCTATGAGGGGGAGTGGGGCGGCAAGCAGGGCGCCTGGCGCACGGACCCGAAGTTTTCCGGCGGCACGAACTGCCTGGGCGACCTGGGGACCCATATCGAGAACACCGTTTCGGCGATCACGGGTCTGAAGGTCAAACGGGTGCTGGCCAAGATGGAAGTGGTCGTGCCGGGCAGGGTCCTGGACGACAACGATTTCGTCATGGTCGAGTACGACAACGGCGCCTCCGGCCTGTACTGGACGAGCCAGATCGCCATTGGCGGAGACAACCCTCTCCGCGTCCGCATCTACGGCGAGAACGGCTCCATCGAGTGGTTCCAGGAAGAACCCGACAGGATCCGCGTCATCAAGCGGGACGGCACCATTACAGAGCAGCACCGCGGCTACAGTTCCATCCTGCCCGCCGCCGCCAGGTACGGCAGGCTCCCGTCCGGACATCCGGAGGGCTGGTTTGAGGCGCTCGCCAACATCTACCGCAGCTTCCACGAGTGCGTCTTTGCCAAGCAGGCGGGCATGTTCACGCCGGGGATGATCGATTTCCCGACTGTTGAGGAAGGCGCCGAAGGCATCCATTTCATTCACGCCTGCATCGAGAGCCAGAAGAAGGGCAACGTCTGGGTGGACGTGAAGTAACACAAACGATTTGGAAAGGAAGAGGAAAAATGGCCAGACCCATCACACTGGCGACCGGTCAGTTCGCGGACCTGTCCCTGGAGGAGATGTGCAAGCTCGCGAGCGGCATTGGCTATGATGGCCTGGAACTGGCGGCGTGGGGGCATGTCGACGTTTCGAAAGCGGCAAGCGACAAGAAGTACTGCGAGGAAGTCCTGGACACGCTGAAAAGGCACAACCTGAAAAGCTGGGCGATCGAGGCACACCTGGCGGGGCAGTGCGTGGGCGACCTGTGGGACGAAAGGCTCAACGGCTTCGCTCCCGCGAAGTGCGCGGGGAATCCGGAAGCCATCCGCGCCTGGGGCATCGAGGAAATGAAGCTGACGGCCAAAGCGGCCAGGAACCTGGGCATCAAGATCGTTACGGGCTTCATGGGCTCCCCGATCTGGAAATACTGGTATTCCTTCCCGCAGACGAGCGAGGAAATGGTGGAGGAAGGCTTCAGGGAGATCTACGATCTCTGGTCGCCGATCTTCGACGTCTTCGACGAATGCGGCGTAAAATTCGCGCTGGAAGTGCACCCGACGGAGATCGCCTTCGACTACTATACCGCCAAGCGGCTGCTGGAAGTGTTCAAAAACCGGCCGACGCTCGGGTTCAACTTTGACCCCTCCCACCTGGTCTGGCAGGGCATCGACCCCTGTCTCTTCCTTGAAGACTTCATTGACAAGGTCTACCACGTGCACGCCAAGGACGTCGTCGTCAATCTCAACGGGAGGAACGGCATCCTGGGCTCCCACATCGCCTTCGGCAGCCCCAGGCGGGGGTGGAACTTCGTGTCCCTGGGCCACGGCGACGTGGATTTCGACCGCATCAACAGGATCCTCAACTACGGTAACTACCAGGGGCCCGTTTCCGTGGAATGGGAAGACAGCGGCATGGACCGGGTGTACGGCGCGACCGAAGCGCTGGAGTATATCCGCAAGCATAACTTCGAAGCCTCCAGCGTTGCCTTTGACAACGCACTGAAGGCTGAATGACCCGCCGCGCCAGCCGCGCGCACGCTTTCACAGGAATAACCGCTGTTGAAAAACAGCTGATAAAACAGGAGGGAAAAACATGAAAAGGTACCTGGCGCTCACGCTTTGCCTGCTTCTGGCAGCGGGCACGTTCTCTTTCGCGGCAAGCGCGGAAGGAATGAAGATCTTCGCACTGACCCCCAACGAGGACCACGGCTGGACAGGGTCCATCGCCACGTTCGCCAAACAGGCAGTCGACGAGATCAACGCGGAAGGAAAATACGAGGCGCAGCTGCTGACCGCGGGCGGGCCCGAAGAGCAGATCCAGCAGATCGAGGACATCCTCGCCAACAACAGGCCCGGCGAGTTCTCGGTGTCCATGCTGCCCTACGATGACACGGTCGAAGCCGCGGTCGCCCAGCTGATGGACGCCGGGGTCCCCGTGATCATGGTCGACCGTATCATCACCAGCCAGGCGGATAGGGCCGTCGCCAACGTGAAGGGCGACAACGAAGGCACCGGCGCCGCCGCGGCGTGGTACCTGACCAACATGGGCATGCTGCCCGGGGACAGGGTGTACATCGTGGAAGGCGACTCTTCCTCCGTCAACGTCGCCCGCAACGACGGCTTCAAGAATTACCTGCTCGGCGAGCTCGCGTACGCGGAAGGCAAGATCGCGGCGCCCTGGACACAGGACCAGGTCACAGCTGCGCTCACCTATTCCGGCGTGACCGGCTGGAGCCAGGCGGCGGCGCAGGGCTTCTTCGAGACCCTGATGAGCGACGCAGCCAATACAGACATCAAGTACATCGCCAGCTGGGACAGCGGCACGGCACTGGGCGTGCTCGACGCCCTGAGCGGGTCAGCCATCGACGAGAACATCAAGGCAGCCTTCCTGGCCAACAAACCCTACATCGGCGGCTGTTCCGGCCATCCGGACCTGTACGCCCTGCTTTCCGGCACCAGCACCGACCAGGCCTATCTGGACATCTACAATCAGCTCGGCGGCATGATGTACACCACCTATGAGCCCGAGATGATGTACGATGGCGTCAAGCTGATGGTCGACCATCTGGACGGGAAAGAAATCAACAAGGATTTCGTGATCCCGACCGAAGTGGTCACCTCCGAGAACTACAAGGACTTCAGGCCCTTCTTCTGATCCGTGACGGAGTTTCGTGTACAGCAGTAACAAAGGATGCGGGTGCAGCCACGGCTGCGCCCGCATCCTCAAGTTCGCGATGGTGGGCCACCGACATGAACATACTTGAAATGCGCGGCATCCACAAGTCCTTCTTCGGCGTCAGCGTCCTCAGGGACGTCAGCCTCACGGTCGCCCGGGGGGAGGTGCACGCGCTGCTGGGGGAAAACGGCGCGGGCAAGTCCACCCTGATGAATATCCTCGCCGGTGTGCTCCCCATGGACGCCGGGGAGGTCGCCGTGGACGGCAAGCCGCTCAGGCATGCCACCGTCCGGCTGACGGAAGGCCTCGGGATCGCGTTCGTCCATCAGGAACTGAACCTGTTCAACGACCTGATGGTCTATGAGAACCTGTATTTTACCAAGGAAATCACCAACAAGGCCGGCGCGCTGAAAAAACGGGACATGATCCGGGAGTCCGAACGTCTGTTCGAACGCCTGGGGACGCATATTGATCCGACCCTGCCGGTAGGCAGCCTGAAGGCCAGCGAAAAGCAAACCGTGGAGATCGCGAAATCCATCTTCTTCGACGCGCGGCTGCTGATCCTCGATGAGCCGACAACAGCGCTGAGCAACGATGAGATCGAGCATCTCTTCTCGATATTGAACAACCTGAAAAGCCAGGGAAAATCCTTCATCTTCATTTCGCACAAGATGCCGGAGATTTTTACCATCGCAGACAGTTACACGGTGCTGCGCAACGGCGAGTTCATCGGGACGGGAAAAATCAAGGACGTCACGCCCGAAGCGCTCACCCGGATGATGGTGGGCGAGAGCTATAGTTCCCGCAGCTTCTATGTTCCGCGAAAGCTTGGCGGGCCCGTCCTCGAATTGAGCAAGTTTTCCGGGACCGCGTTCAGCGATGTCGATCTTACGGTCCGAAAGGGCGAGATCCTGGGCCTGACCGGTCTGCAAGGCTCCGGCAGCAGCGAGTTTCTGTGGACGCTGTTCGGGGCGCTGCCGGCTACGGGCGGCACGATGCACGTCCACAACAGGAAGATCGACCGCAACAGCATCCACAAGGCCATGAGGTCCCAAGTGTCACTCCTTCCGCCTGACCGCAAGGAGAATTCCTCCATCAGCGAAGTCAATCTGCTGGAAAACATGTATATCTCCGAGCATGAGCTGTCCGGTAAAAAGCAGCACATCTTCCGCAAACGGGAGGAAAAGCGGTTCAGGGACCTGCAGCAGCAGCTGTCAATCAAGGCAAACACGCCGTATGACGCGATCACGTCGCTCAGCGGCGGGAACCAGCAGAAGGTATTCATCGCACGCTGGCTCAACACGGAATCGGACATCCTGCTTCTGGACAATCCGACCCAGGGCATCGACGTGGGCGCCAAGGCGGAGATCTACAGGCAGATGCTGCGGCTTGCAGAAGCCGGTAAAACCATCATCTTCAACACGCTCGAACTGCCCGAACTCGTCAAGGCCGCGGACAGATGCGCCGTATTTTTCGAGGGAAGGATCGCAGTCGTCCTGGGGCACGACGAAATCAACGAACACACCGTGATGATGTACGCAACAAACGCGGTTGAAGCCGGGGAGGGCGTTTCGCAATGAGTCAGGGAAAAGGGGTCGCTGGAAACAGGAAAAGGACGATCGTCTCCATACTGCAGAAATACTCCTATATCATTGCGTTCCTCGCGCTCTTCCTGCTGTACTACTCCATGAACAGGAACCTCACCTGGACGGGCGTGACCAACATATTCAGGCACTCGGGCGTGATCGGCGTTCTTTCTCTTGGCGTCGGGCTCGTCATCGTGACGGCGAACTTTGACCTGTCGATCGGGTCGATCCTGGCTTTTTCCGCCAGCATCGCCATCGTGGTCTTCAATATCACCGACAATATCGTCCTGCTGTTTTTCACGTCTGTCCTGGTCGGGGGCCTCTGCGGACTTTTGAATGGCTTTCTCGTGGGCAAAGCCAAGCTGCCGGCTTTCATCGTAACGCTGGCCACCATGCTGATCCTTCGCTCGATCGTGCAGTATTACTGCCATGTGCTCCCGGACTTCTATACCGGCGGCGGCAACAACCTGTACAAGCTTGCCAGCACGGCCACAAAGAACGCCCTGTTCTCGTTTGGCAATTCAAAAATCCTGTCGCTTCCCATGGTCGGCATCGCGCTTGTGATCGTGACAGCCATCGTCGTGTACGTGACGACAAGCACAAAATACGGAAAAAAGCTGTACGCGGTGGGAAGCAATGCGAAGGCGGCCAGGCTTTCCGGCGTGAGCACGGACGGCATCGTGATTGGGGTTTTCACCCTGAGCGGGTTGTTCGCGGGATTCGCGGCCTTCCTATGGGTCGCCATGCAAGGCTCGGTCGATCCCTCCACGACCGGCAAGGGCAACGAAATGTACGCCATCGCGGCCGTCGTGCTGGGCGGGCTGAGCATGTCGGGCGGAAAAGGCAAGTTCCTGGGGATCTTCTTTGGCGCGCTGTCCTACACGGTCATTGACAAGATCATCGCGTCCGCCAAGGTGGATTCCCTGATCAACGACGCCATCAAGGGAACGATCCTTCTGGTCGCGATCCTCGCGCAGAGCTCCGGACTGAATCTCCGCGGCAAAAGAGGCAGGTCATCCAAATCCGGAGGGCCGGCGGACCCTGTCACAGCTAAATAAAGCGTTTACACGCTGCCTGGAATTTTCACGAGCGCCTGCAATCAATCTGAAGGGTTCCGGATCCCCACAGTTCGGCGCGTTTGTTATTGGTGGTTGCCGGCGCGTTCAGAGGCTCCCTGACCCAACGGGCAAAGTGGTATCCCGGTCCTATGTTGCAGAGCTGGCGTTCATTTGTCGGCGGCAGGGGCGTTCCCGCGCTGCATCAGCGATGTCCGGCCTCCTGCAGTCAAAAAAACCAGTTGACTCATTGCGCTGAGGCCAACACGGAGCGGGGGTGTAAGCAGGATGGATTTTGACAGTTTCAGGGGCCATGACCTCCGCGGGCGCAAGGAAAAGATCACGAAGGCGCTGCTTCTGGTCCCGCCGGACACCGCGGAGGACATCCCGGTGATCGCTGCGACGCCCACCTATTTCGCCTTCGGAAACACCACGCGCCCGGAGGACTACTGGACTGATCCGGCCGTGATGCTCGCCTTCCAGCAGGATGGGTATGAACAGCATTTGAACACGGTCAGCGACGACTTTGTGCCCTACTTCATGCCCTGGTTCGGCACCGGCGTGCTTGCCACAGCGTTCGGCTGCCCTGGGCGCGAGTCGCGCGGCGCAGGCGACGAGCCGACGATCCTCGGCCCGGCAATCGGCTGCGTACAGGAGATCGCAAAGCTCAGGGCCCCCGATCCCCAAAGGGATGGCTGGATGCCGCGCGTCGTACGCTTCATGGATTACGCCGCGAAACATGGGGAGATGCCGGTCGGGCTCTCGGACCTGAACAGCCCTCTTTCCACGGCACTGCAGATCTGCGGCTACGAGAATTTCCTGTGCTGGATGTATGAGGAGCCGCAGGCAGTGGACGACGTGATGGCCGTCGTCACGGAAGCCTTCATCCAATGGGTCCACTGCCAGAAACAGGTCGCGGGAGAGGAGAAAGGCTGGTCGCATGGGCTGCAGGGCGTTTACACGCCGGTGGGCGGGGTCTGGCTGTCGGATGACGACCTGGTGAACATCGGGCCGGAGCATTACCGGCGTTTCGTTGTTCCCCACTATGAACGCATATTCCTTGAATTTGGCGGTGGTCATCTCCACTGGTGTGGGCGTGGCGTGCATCAGTATCGGAATATTATGGAAATGGATGCTGTCAACACAGTCAACAACTCACCCATGGCCGACCTGGACGCCTTCCGGCGCCTGTACGATACCTTTTCAGGCAGGAAGGCAATCGAGATACAGGACGTGGCGCCGGCAGACGCCGACGCTTACTACGGCAGGATGTTCAGCGGCTTCAGGGACATGACCGGCATCCTTGTCACCACCTTCGTGACCGACAACATGGCCATGAACCTGCAAGGCGAGACCATCC
Organism: uncultured Oscillospiraceae bacterium; assembly: GCA_964563725.1. Lineage (GTDB taxonomy): Bacteria > Bacillota > Clostridia > Christensenellales > Aristaeellaceae > CAZLYF01. The sequence continues at coordinate 13,596 of CAZLYF010000004.1, read as the reverse complement.
CCGTCAGTGCGCCGCCCGTTCAGCGCGCGAACGCCGTCGTGAAGGCCGTGCGCGAATGCGGACGGCAGATCCTGGCTCCCGGCAGCTGACCAACGCAGCCTAAACGCCGACCATATTCACCGGCGTCCCGTTGAGGAATTGACGCAGGTTGTCGACGGCGACGTCCATCAGGCGCTGCCGGCTTTCCTTCGAAGCCCAGCTGATGTGCGGGGTAATGAAGCAATTCCTTGCGCCCAGCAGCGGATTGCCGCGGTCGATCGGTTCGCGGCTGACCACGTCGAGGCCCGCGGCGTAGACTTTGCCGCGGTTCAGCGCGTCCGCAAGGTCCTGCTCCACAATCAGCGGGCCGCGGCTGTTGTTGAGGAGGATCACGCCGTCCTTCATCAGCGATATCGTTTCTTTGTTGATCATGCCTTCCGTTTCAGGAAGCAGCGGGCAGTGCAGGGCGATCACGTCGGCCGTCCTCATCAGCTCCTCCAGGCCGACGTAGCGCGCGATGCCGCGTCCCGCGTCGTTTTCGACGCGGTCGTGCGCCAGGACCTTCATGCCCAAAGCCTGAGCGATCCTCCCTGTCGCCTGCCCGATGCGCCCAAAGCCGATGATCCCCATCGTTTTATCCGCAAGCTCGATCAGCGGATGATCCCAGAAACAGAAGTCGGGCGATTTCTCCCAGCGTCCCGCATGGACCGCGTCGCTGTGATGGGCCACGTGGTGACAGATCTCAAGAAGGAGCGCGATCGCGAACTGCGCCACCGCCGCGGTGCCGTAGGAGGGGACATTGCAGACCGTGATCCCCTGTTTCCGGGCCGCCGGCACGTCAACGACATTGTAGCCTGTGGCAAGGACGCCGATAAACCTGACCTTCTCAAACCCCTCGATCACTTCCCGGGGAAGGGGAGTCTTGTTGGTGAACACGGCTTCCGCGTCAGCGACCCGCTCCAGGACCCTGCCGGCGGGCGTGCGGTCATAGACCACGGTCTCGCCCAGCTCCTCCAGCCCTTTCCAGCTCAGGTCCCCCGGGTTTTCCGTATACCCGTCGAGCACAACGATCTTCATATTCTCCTCACGCTTCATCGCATTTCGGCGATGGCTTTGTGCGCGTTCTTCCATGCGCTTTCAAACTGCGAGCGGAACAACACGACCGGGCCGAACTCTTCATATTCTGAGGGATGGATGGCGTGGATGTGATAGGCTTTGCGGAAGTCGTTGATCTTTTCTTCCAGTTCGTCAACGACGGCAAAGGGCACGGGATTAAAGAAGCGGCTGACGACGGGATCGTTTCGTTCGATCAGCTTGTCGGCCGCGCCGTTCCAGTTGATGGTCACCGCGCAGTCCGCGCCCACCATTTCAGTGAAATGATGCAGCCCGCGCGCGCCGCCGCTGATGTAGTGGCAGTTGTAGCCGCGATCCTTCACGATCTGGTAGATTTTTTTGGCGACGGCCATGCCGGCCTGCCACACGAGGTCATCCGCGATGTCGATCGCGTCCCGCCTGACGGCGTTGGCGATGTGCTCATCAAAAATGCCCGTGATCACGCTGAAATACAGCGGCGCCGGGTTCACCATGTTTTTTGTGGTGGCTTCATAGATCTCGCATACGTCAAGCACCTGGCGGACCGCCATGCATTCCGTGGCGTTGATCGGGACCCGCTCGGTGACGAGGGTCCCGATCGCTTCAAGCCCACCCTCCACCGCGGGGATCTTCGCCATGATGTTCTCGCCCGCCTGTCTGTTGAACCGCGCGAAACGGATGATGGACTCCTTGTCCTCAAGGAAGGGGTCTCCCTGGATGCTCACGTATCCGTATTTCCCGCGGCTCCCGTCGAAGACCGGTTTGAAGATCTTCGCGATCTCTGCGATCAGCGCGCGCTGCAGCCCCACCAGGGCCTCGTTGTCGTCCCGCTCGCTGCGAAGGATTTCTTTGAGCGCCTCGTACGCATGGGCCTTTTCCGTCTCATGGGTCAGCATCTTCCAGGTATAGGACGGATTCTGGGTGCAGCCGACCGCGCCGCTGTCGATGGCGAGCCGCGCCTGTTCCCGCGTCACGTTGTTGATCCAGAACCTCGTGGGCGTCAGTTCCTGCACGCGGTGAAAATACCCTTTTGACATAGCTGTTCTCCCTTCTGTCTGCGCAAGTCCCGCCGATCAGCTTCCGGCGCTTTTACATGCGCTTCGCGGCGCTGACGATATCGCTGCTGTCGATGCCGTACTTGCGCAGCAGTTCGTCCGGGGTTCCGGATTCAGGAAATTCCCTCAGGCCGATCCTGACCAGTTTGGCGCTTTGATGTTCCGCGATGACTTCCGCGACCGCGCTTCCCAGGGCGCCGTTGATGAAATGGTCCTCGAAGGTGATCGCTTTGCCGCATTTCGCCAGGACCCGCGCGATGGTTTCCACGTCCAGGGGGCGGATGGTGTGCACCTCGACAAGCGTGGCCCTGATCCCGTCCCCAAGCAGCGTTTCCACCGCCCTGATCGCGCGGTCCAGCACGAACCCCTGCGCGAACACGGCAACGTCGTTTCCGTAGTCGCGGATGATCCTCGCCTTGCCAAGCGTAAACTCGGGAATCTCGTCCTTGAACACCACCGGTTCCCGGCCGCTGCCGCAGCGCATGTAGCACGGCCCGTCCACCTGGGAGATCGCTTTGGAAGCGAGGAAGACCTGGCTCTGGTCGCTGGGACAGACGATCGTGTAGTTGGGCATCGACCTCAGGATGCCGATATCCTCATAGAACTGATGCGAGACCCCTTCCCGCTCCCCGCCGAGCATGCCGGCGTTCAGCCCGACAAACTTGACGTTGAGGTGGCTGTAACCGACAAAGGTGCGCATCTGCTCGCACGCGCGCATGGTCAGGAAGCCCGCGTAGGTCGCCACGTACGGAAGCATCCCGGCCGAAGCGAGGCCTGCGGCGACGTTGACGGCGCATTGCTCGGCAATGCCGACTTCCACGAAATTCGCGGGGTATTTTTTGGCGAAGTTCGCGGCGCGGGCGGCGAGTTTGGAATCGGCCGATACAAGGATCTTTCTGCTGTCCGTCAGGAGCATCTCCTCCAGGGCCGCGATAAAGGCTTCCCGTGAACCCTGATAGCTCATAGACAGCTCACCCCCAGTTCCTCCGCAGCCTGGCGCCATTGGGCTTCCGAAGGCACGCCTTTGTGCCAGGCGTTGTTGTTTTCCATATAGGAGATGCCCTTTCCCTTGGTGGTTTTCGCGATGATCGCCGAAGGGATCCCCTTTTCCGCTTTCGCGCGGCTGATCGCGCCAAGGATGCCGGCGATGTCATGGCCGTCGATGGACTGGACTTGCCAACCGAAATCCCGGAATTTGCTTTCCAGCGGTTCGATACCGCTAACTTCCGACACATGCCCCCCGCTCTGATGCCCGTTGTTATCCACAAAGACGATCAGATTCTCAGCCTTGTTCTGCGCGGCGGCCATGATGCCTTCCCACGCGACCCCTTCGTTGAGCTCGCCGTCCCCGACGATAATGTACGTATAGTAGTCCTTCCCAAGGCGCTGCCGGGCGATCTCCATGCCAAGCCCGATGGATATGCCATTGCCGAGAGAACCTGACGTCATGTCGATCCCGATCGTGTCGATGCAGGGATGCCCCTGCAGGTTGCTGCCGATGCAGCGGAGCGTCGGCAGCTCCGCTGCGCTGAAATAACCAAGCTTGGCCAGGGCCGCGTACTGCGCCGGACATGCGTGCCCTTTTGACAGGATGAACCTGTCCCTGTCAGGGTCGTCCGGATTTTTCGGATCGACGCGCATGGCAGAAAAGTACAAGGCGGTCATCATGTCCACCACGCTCAGGGAGGGCCCCGGATGCCCGTCCTTTGCCCTGTAGATCGTATCCACGACGCCAAAGCGGATATGCCTGGCGATGTCCTTGAGCTCTTCTACGCTTCTTTCCTTCATGTCACTCTCACCTGTCACATGTATTCCTTGCGGGCCGGTGTGAAGTTTTCAATGAATACCGCATGCTCAAGGCACTCGGAGCCGTGCGCCTCATTGGACGCGAACGCATAGCTGTCCCCGGCTTCAGCAATAACAAAACTGCCGTCCGCCTTGAAAAACTTGAGCTTTCCGGAAAGCACGTACCCGTTCTGCACAGCCGCGTGCGTGTGAAGGTCGACATTGATCCCCGTATCCTGCTCAAACAGGCACATCATGATGTCGTCTATGCAGGACATCGTCCGGCGGGTCAGGCCGGGCTTCTGCTGCACCACAGCGAGGTCTTCCTTTTTGACGAACCATTTTCCAGGCATGTTTTCCGCTCCATTTCAGTTGATCTACGCATGATGAACCGGCCGCCTTCTTGCGCAGGGTTTTGACGCCTCAGCGGCATAACCCTTCCATGCGCTTCAGCATACCGAATTGTCTGGCCTGTGTCCACCGAGTCCCACCACCGTCATTGAGCCTTGCGCTCCTGCGTAGTGCCTCATGTCAAGTTGAGCACGAAAGCATCCTGTTGAACGCCGGACAGATTTGAGGTATACTGCTCACGAAGGCACATTCTTTGCAAATGAGGTTGTCGGATAAAATTCACAACAAAGAAATGGCCTTTCCCCAAATTAATCTACATCATTTTCATGCAGTTTTTTATTTGGTTCCGTTTTTTATTCATGTTCCCATAATGAGCCGTTGCAGTCGCGGCTGCCATCAGGCTGAGCGGAGAAATGCGGCGCGTCGCGCGCCGGAAACGATACAAAACGGGGAGGCGGGAAAACCATGGATACGGCAGCGCATATCAGGAAGCACAGGATCATCGTCATCGTCCGCGGCCTTCAGGAGAAATACATGCTTAAACTGGCGGCGGCCCTGCAAGGCGGCGGCATCAGGATGATGGAGGTGACCTACGACCAGGCGGAGCCCGGGACCTTCAGCGAAACGTCCAGGGCGATCGCTTCGATCCGGAGGGAATTCGCCGGCGGGCTGACCGTCGGCGCCGGGACCGTGATTTCGGCGAAGCAGCTCGACCTTGCCTGCGAAGCCGGCGCCGGCTTCATCGTTTCCCCAAACACTGACGCGGACATCATCCGCCGGACGAAGGAGAGGGGGCTTGTGTCCCTGCCCGGCGCGCTGACGCCCACGGAGATCCTCTGCGCGAAACAGGCGGGCGCGGACTTTGTCAAGGTGTTCCCGGCGGGGAACCTTGGGCCGGCGTATATCAAGGCAGTGAAAGCGCCCCTGTCGCACGTTGAGCTGATCGCCGTCGGGGGCGTCAACGAAAACAACGCCGCCGATTTCATCCGCGCGGGCGCCGCGGGCGTGGGGGTGGGCGGCAATCTGGTCAACAAATCGTGGATCATGGCAGGCGAGTACGAAAAAATCAGGCTGCTCGCGGTGGAGTATGTCAGGGCCGTGGAAGGGGCGCAGCGCCCTTGACGCGCGGCGCAGCCTGCCGGCATCCGCGGAGTGGTTTCGACGCCCTCGGCGGCGCCGGCCGGTTTGCTTTGTCCCCCCGTTTTATGTAGAATCCCGGTCAGGGAGTCAGGTGCCGCGGTGACCGTATCCGCACCGCCTGATTCATTGTCTGAGGAAGAGGATCCAAAACGTTTTTCCATGAAGGGAAGAGAAATGTATCATGTGATTATGGACTGCGATCCCGGCCATGACGATGCCATTGCCCTGCTGCTGGCTTCCCGCGCGGACAATATCCGCATATTGGGCGTCACGACTGTGGCAGGGAACAGCTATCTGAAAAATGTTACGCTCAACGCCCGAAAAGTGCTTGATTACGCGGGCGTAACGGACGTGAATGTATATCCTGGCGCGGAAAAACCCATGATGCGTGAGCTGTTCAGGCTCACCGGCGCCATCATCCACGGCGAGGACGGCCTGGGCGGCCCCACGCTGCCAGACGCGGTCACGCCCGTCCCGGCGGAACACGCGGTGGATTTCATCATCCGCACCCTGCGCGCCAGCAGCGGGAAAGTCATCCTCATCCCCACCGGACCGTTGACCAACATCGCCATGGCGCTCATGAAAGCGCCGGACGTGAAGGCCAAGATTGACCGCATCATCATCATGGGCGGCGCCGTTTATGATCCGGGGAACGTGACCTCAGCTGCGGAGTTCAACATGTATCAGGATCCCGAGGCCGCGCGGATCGTGTTTCAAAGCGGCGCAGATATCTATCTGAACACCCTCGATATCTCCATGAAGGCCGTATTCTATGAGGAAGACAAGGAACGCATCCGGGCCCAGGGAGGCAGGATACCAACGCTGGTGGCCGAGCTGCTGGACTTCTTTGGCGCGACCCATGTGGAGCACTTCGGCTTTTTCGCCTGCCCCATCCATGACGCTCTTTGTGTGGGTGTGCTCATCGATGAAAATCTGGTGAAATGGGAACGGACCTACGTGGACGTCTCCATCAGCGAGGAACTGACCCGAGGGGAAACGGTGGCGGACCTTTGGAACATCACGGGCCATGCGCCCAACTGCCGGATCTCAAGGACAGTGAACCGGGAGCTTTTTGTGGATATGATCACCCGGCACATGGGGAAACCCTATCTGCCAAAGAATTCGGGCTGATGCGCCGGACATACTCTCCGGCGGTGGCATATTTGAAACGGAGGACAAGCACATGAAAAAACTCCTGACCCTGGTCCTGGCCCTGATCCTGGCGGCGTCGATGTCATTGAGCGTCGCAGTCGCGGAAGAGCCCCTCAAGATCATCTGCCTGCTCAACGGTACGCTGGGCGACAAATCCTTCTTCGACTCTGCGGCGGCGGGCATCGCCCTCATC
>CAZLYF010000004.1:0-6788 GCA_964563725.1 uncultured Oscillospiraceae bacterium | reverse complement strand
AATGGGCTATGACTCTTCCGTGTGGACCACAACGCTTGCCGACGTGTCAGACGGCGACTATGACATCATCATCGTCGGCACATGGCAGCTGCAGGATCCTCTGCAGGAAATAGCGCCCCAGTATCCCGACAACAAATACATCATTTTTGATTCCAGCGTCGACTATTCCGCGGCCGCCTACGAGAACGTCTATTCCATCACCTTCAAACAGAACGAGGCTTCCTATCTGGCCGGCGCGCTGGCCGCGATGCTAGCGGAAGCTGAAGGGAAGAACATCATCTCAACGGTGGGCGCCATGGAGATCCCTGTCATCAACGACTTCATCGTCGGCTACATCCAGGGCGCGACCGATGTGAAGCCCGGCGTCAAGGTCATCACTTCCTACGTCGGCAACTTCAACGACACGGCCATCGCGAAGGAACTGGCGGAGATCCAGATCAACAACGGTTCCAGCGTATGCTTCAACGTCGCCTCCCAGGCCGGCCTCGGCATGATCGAAGCGGCCGCCGAAGGGGATGTGTACGCCATTGGTGTCGACGCTGACCAGGCCGAAGCGCTGGCCGCCGACGGCAAGACCGATCTGGCGGACAACATCGTCAGTTCCGTTCTGAAAAACATCGACCAGGTGCTGTATCTCTCCGTCCAGCGCCATATCGCGGGCGAACTGCCCTATGGCAGCGCGGAAGCCCTGGGGATGACTGAAAACGCCGTGGGGCTTGCGACAGCCAACAGCTATTACGCCGGCATGACCAACGAAGAAATGCGTGCGTCCATCTCCGAACTGGCCGGGAAGATCAACAATGGGGAAATCACTGTGCTGACGGCCTTCGACCCGGAGCTTGACGTAGCCGCGTACATATCGGCTGTCAATCCGTAATTTCCGGCAGCATGAACGCGGGGGGAAGAATCCCCCCGCTGTCTATTTTGCCCCGTCTCCCGCTGGTTCCTGAACGTGCCAACGCGGACGCGCCGACTCACGCGTCCGCGTTGGCAGGATCGAAAGGATACGACAATGCCTCCGCTGCTGGAACTCAAGGGAATCAGTAAAATCTACGAAAACGGGATCTACGCGAACCGCAGCGTGGATTTTTCTGTTGACGCGGGAGAAATCCACGCCCTGATCGGCGAAAACGGCGCCGGCAAGAGCACCTTGATGAAGATCATCTATGGAATGGAAAAGCCGGACATGGGCGAGATCCGCATCAACGGAGACAAGGTGCAGTTCTCTTCGCCCCAGGATGCCATGGCAAAAAGCATCGGCATGGTGCATCAGCATTTCATGCTGGTCGAAGCCATGTCCATCGCGGAAAATGTCACGCTTGGTTTTGAATCGTCCTTTCTCGGCTTCATCAAAAAGGAAGAGGCGCTGAAAAAGGTTGTCGTGATCATGCGTCTTTTCGATCTCAGCATGGACCCGGGCACGAAGGTTTCGGAACTGCCCGTGGGGCTGAAACAAAAGGTTGAGATCGTCAAAGCCTTGTACCGAGGCGCGAGAATACTGATCCTTGATGAACCCACGGCGGTCCTGACGCCTCAGGAAACCAATGAGCTCTTTGAAAAGCTGCGGCAGCTGAGGGACGAAGGCTACACTGTCATATTCATTTCCCACAAGCTGCGGGAGGTCATGAAGCTCTGCGACCGCTGCAGCATCATGCGCCGGGGGGAAATGATCGCCACCGTGAACATCGGGGATGTCTCCCAGCAGCAGATCTCCCAAATGATGGTTGGCTCCGGTTACAGCGAAAAACTCGACAAGACGCCCTCGAGGCCGGGCGAGGTGCGCCTGAGGGTGAAGCACGCGCTGTATCTGAACAAACACGGCAGGAAGGTGCTCAACGACGTCTCCTTCACAGTGCGGGCCGGCGAGATCCTGGGCGTGGCCGGCGTGGAGGGAAACGGTCAGAACGAACTGGTGGAAACCCTGTTCCGTCTCAGGAATGCAGCTGGCGGACAGGTCGAAATCATGGGCCAGGACACAAAAGGGAAAAGCATCCGCGACCTGAGGGCTTTGGGCGTCGCATATATCCCTGCCGACCGGCTGACGCTGGGGCTTGCCAAAACCATGTCGATCGAAGACAACATCATCGCCACCAAACTGGACAACAAGGTACTCTATCGCGCCGGACTTCTCAGCAATCGCCGTACCAGGGCCTTGTCTTCGGCGCTGGTGACTGAATTTCAAGTGAAGTGTTCCTCACCCCGCACCGAGGTGGAGATGCTTTCCGGCGGCAACATGCAGAAAGTTGTCGCGGCAAGGGAATTTGAGCGGGACGTGAAGCTGTTCATCGTTGAGCAGCCTTCCCGCGGCGTCGACATAGGTGCAACAAGCTTTCTTCATGAAAAACTCGTCGGGATGAGGGACGCGGGCTGCGCCATCCTCCTGGTGTCCGCGGACCTTGACGAGCTTCTTAAATTGTCCGACAGCGCCGTCGTGATGTACGAAGGCAGGATCAACGCGTACTTCCCTGACGTTTCCGCCGTATCTGAAACCGAGATCGGGTACTATATGCTCGGCGTAAAGCTGCAGGCCCCTGAAGAAATCGGAAAGGCATACCATGATGAAGCAAGCGCCTGAGACATCCAGGGGAAAGCTTTCGGATTATTTGCTGTTGCGGCACAGGAACACCACCCTGAATGCCATTACGACAGCTCTGGCCATCGCGATCGCCTTGTCGCTGGCCCTGCTGCTTATTTTTGCGGTAAGCGCCGACCCCGGCAAGGCGATCTACCAGTTTCTGCTGGGCCCTTTCAGTTCAAAACGGCAGCTGGGCAGCATCCTGACCACCGCCAGCAATATCAGCTTCACGGGCGTCGCGGTTTGCATCATGTTTCAGGCCTCCATGTTCAACCTGGCGGCCGAAGGCGCGTTTTTCCTGGGCGCCATGGCAGGCGCGGTCGTGGCGACCTCCGTCAGCCTGCCGCCATTCCTGTCCATCCTGGTCCCCATGATCGCCGGCGCGGTCACGGGCGGCATCGTCTGCCTGATCCCCGGCATCCTCCGGGCCAGGCTCAGCGCCAACGAGATGGTGTCGTCCCTGATGCTGAACTATGCTGTTTTATACCTCGGGCTGTATATCCTGAAGAACTCTTTCATTGACAAGACTGCCGGCCAGGTGGCCACAGCCAAACTCCCCGCCATCAGCAGGCTTTCCAACCTTGTCAAGGGCACGGGCATCCACAGCGGCCTGATCGTCGTGGTCCTTGTCCTCCTTTTCGCCTATGTTTACCTCTATAAGACGCGCGGCGGGCACAATATCCGCGTGTTTGGGCAAAACCCGCATTTTGCCCGCTATACGGGCGTACACATCGGCCGCGTCATCCTCACCTCTCAGCTCATCGGCGGAGCGATCGCGGGCCTGGGCGGTTCCGTGGAAATCATGGGGATGTACCAAAGGTTCCAGTGGACCGCGCTGCCGGGTTACGGCTGGGACGGCATCATCATCGCGATCCTGGCCCGGAACAAGCCGCAATTCGTGCCTCTGGCGGCCCTGTTCATCGCGTATCTTCGGGTCGGGGCCAACAACATGAACACCTACGCCGACGTGCCAAAGGAACTGATCACCGTCATCCAGGCCATCATGATGATCCTTGTGACAGCGGCAGCTTTGACAGGCGGGCTGAAGCAGAGGATCGCAGTGAAGGAGGCGCTTGGCAATGCCGGCAATCAGTAGCTTCTTTGCCGCGGTCTGGGCTGAGCTGTCCACCGCGTTCAACGTGATCGGCTCGTCCACCTTCCTGTACTCCGTGCTGCGCCTGAGCACGCCGATCCTTTTTGCCACGATGGCCGCCCTGGTGTCCGACCGCGCGGGCGTAACCAATATCAGCATCGAGGGCAGCATGCTTTTCGCGGCGCTCATGGGCGTGGTGGGCAGCGCCTATACCCAAAGCTGCTGGTTCGGATTGTTCGCCGCGATCCTTGCCGGCATGTTTTTCGCCGTGCTGCTCGCGTTCTTTCACCTGAAGCTCAGGACCAATCTGATCCTCACCTGCATCGCCCTCAACAGCCTGTCCAGCGGGCTGACGGTGTTCATCCTGTTTGTCCTGACCGGGGACAGGGGCGTTTCCACGGCCCTCCGCAGCGTCAACATGCCCAAGGTGCCTCTCCCTGTCATCCATGATATCCCTTTCCTGGGAGAGGTCCTTTCCAATCACAACATCCTGACGTATTTCGCCTTTCTGGTCGTGGTCCTTGTCGCGGTCCTGCTGTACAAGACCAGGCTGGGGACCTATATCCGCGCGGTGGGCGAGAACCCCCAGGCCGTGGAAACGGCTGGTTTCCCGGCCGCCCGTATCCGGTTTTTTGCCCTGCTGATCTCCGGCGCCATCGCGGGCATGGGTGGCGCGTTCATGTCGATGGCCTATGTGAGCGGCTTTACCAAGGACATGGTTTCCGGCCGGGGCTTCATCGCGCTCGCCGCCGAGGCCATGGGCAAGGGAAAGCCCCTGCTTTCCACGCTGGCGGCGCTGCTGTTCGGCTTTGCCGACTCGCTTGCAAACAACCTGCAGGTGCTGGGTTTGTCCAGCGATATCGCCCGCATGTTCCCCTATCTCATCACCATCGCCGCGCTGTCGGTTTACGCGTGGCGCACTTCTGTTCAAAGAAGGCCGCGGAAGAGCGCGTCCCTCCCCCGTGTCCCATGAAAGGAGCGTAATCCGATGAAGAAACTGATGACGGCCCTGTTGGTCTGCGTATTGGCATCGACGCTGTTGTTTGGCGCCGGGTCGGCCTCGGAAGCTGATCCCCGTTTTGTTGGCGACTGGTACGTGCATACGTATAAAATAGGCGATGCGTCTTTCGGCGCCGGCGACACCGGGTTGATCATCGTGATCACGCTTGAGGCGGACGGGACGGCCACCCGGACGGACCCGGACGGGAGCCAGGATACCGGCACCTGGACAAGCGAAGGCGACAGTATGCTTATTTCCTGGGACGAAGGCGGCGTTCTGGAATTGCTCTATGTAGACGGCGCCCTGGTCAGCGTGCCTGAGGAGGAAGGGCTCATCATCCATCTTGAGGGCTCCCCGCCCAAGCAGACGGCCGACGCGCGGCCGGACTATCGTCGGGATGTGAAAGCTTCAGATTTTGACGGCAACTGGATGAGCGTCGAGATCACCGCGATGGGTGTCACCATCCCCATGGGCGAGTTGGGCGAGCGCGTTGATCCCCTCATCAAGGGCGGCAAGCTCGTCGCGCTCAACGGCGCTGCAGTGGACCCCTCTGTCACCACGCAGTTCGTCGCCGCGACGCTGCTGATACACAATCCGATCACGGATGTGGCCAGCGTGATGAACCTGTGCCAGGACGGCTCCGCCATCCTGATGCACCTTCACATGCCCGAGGCGTATTTTACGTTGATCCCTATGCAGTAGAGAGACAGGCGTTGCCGCGTGTTCGTCTTCAGGCTTGATTTGGAGACCCCGCGCTCTTTGTCTGTCCTTGTTTCCTGATGCGGCAAAAGGCGGCACTGGTATTTTCGCACTGTTCAAGGATCGCTTCGCCGACAGCCCTTTTGTCGAAGTCAGGAATGGATATGCGAAACATGCCCGTCTCCATTTCCTGTTCCGGTCCACACCCAGATACAAATCCCCGCCGCGCGTGTTTGCAAAGGCCACATCCGCGTCAATCAGGCCCTCGTCGTACGGTTTGCGAACATCGCTCTTGACCTCAACCTCCATACTCTCACGAAGCGGAATGAAACGCCCCATCTACGCTCACCTCACACACAATTTTTCACTCGCGTGCGAGTTTTTCAATGTGAACTTGCACGCGTGCGAGTCGCGTGTGAGATCGATGGGCCTGATCAGCAGCTGACAGAGACGCGAAGGATGCCCGGGTATTTGAAGTGCGCCTGTACTGACCCCCCGGCGCCCGCGGACGCGCTTCCCCGGGCGCTTGCGGCAGCGGCTCCAATGGACGCGGCCGCCGCCGCGATACAATGACAGCGCTCAACCCCTGCGCCGCCGCCCGGCGGCGGACCGGACATGCAAGGAGGCGCCTGCAATGGCAGACAACCCGAGGATCATCGAGAAACAGTATGACCTGGTCGTGGTGGGCGGCGGCCTTTCGGGCATGTTCGCGGCAATCGCGGCAGCCCGGCACGGGGCGAAGACGGCCATCGTGCAGGCGCGCAGCATGTTCGGCGGCAATGCGTCCAGCGAGATACGCATGCACATCGTGGGCGCGGGCTGCCACAACGCCAAGAAGGACCTCAACGAGACCGGCCTGCTGATGGAATTGCTCTTGACCAACAAACGGCGCAACCCCCTACGCGGTGTTCCCGGTATGGGACGGCATCCTTTGGGAGATGGCGCGTTTTCAGGAGGGCCTGGATTCCTACCTGAACGCGGCGTTTGAGAAGGCGCATACGGAGGGGGGACGGATCCAGGCGGTGGAATGCTTCCAGCATACCACCGAGACCCGCTTCGTGTTTCGCGCGCCCCTGTTCATCGACGCCACAGGCCACGGCTCGCTGGGCGCGCAGGCGGGCGCGGAATCGCGCATGGGAAGCGAAGGCCGGGACGCCTATGGGGAGCCGAACGCGCCGGAAGCGCCCAACAGCGATACCATGGGGTCCACGCTGATGTTTCAGGTAGTCGACCGCGGCGAGCCGGTGAAGTTTGAAAAGCCGCACTGGGCGTATTCCTTCAGCGAGGAAGACCTCAAACACCGTCCCCATTACAACGAAACCATCGCGTACGGGGAAATGGGAACGCCCGTGGCGTTCAACCCCGGGGAGATGAAAGCGCTGCCGCAATTCAGCACCATGGACGCAGGGTACTGGTGGATC
>CAZLYF010000003.1:42227-44012 GCA_964563725.1 uncultured Oscillospiraceae bacterium | reverse complement strand
GGATCTGAAGAAGCAGGGGACTTCCGTGATCCTGATCTCCCACCGCTTTGAGGACACCTTCAGGCTGGCGGACAGGGTGACAGTCTTCAGGGACGCGAAGTACATCGGCACCTGGGATATCGAGGAGGCAAGCAGCGAAATGCTGGTCAAGCACATGGTGGGGCGCAGCATCGACCAGTACTTTCCGCACAAGGAGGCCTCCGTCGGCGGGGAACTCCTCCGGGTGGAAGGCCTGTCCCGGACCGGTTTCTTCGCGGACATCAGCTTTTCGCTGCATGCGGGTGAAATTCTCGGCCTGACAGGCCTGGTGGGCGCCGGGAGGACAGAGGTGGTCGAGGCGCTTTGCGGCGTGACGAAGCCCACCGCCGGAAAGATATTCTTAGGGGGAGAGGAAGTCAGCATCCGGGATCCCGGCAGTTCCCTTTCAAGGGGCATCGGCCTGCTGCCCGAGGACCGTCAGAAACAGGGCTTGCTCCTGCCCTGGTCCGTCGGCCGCAACATTTCCCTGCCCTCGATCAGCCGCTTTGCCAACCGCGCGCGTCTGCTCAACAAAAAGAAAGAAGATGCGGAATCGGAGCATTTTTCCCGGCAGCTGTCGGTCAAGGCCCTATCCATCGCGGACCTGGCCAGTTCGCTTTCCGGCGGCAACCAGCAGAAGGTCGTCATCGCCAAGCTCCTGGCCGGCCAGAGCCGGATCCTGATCCTGGACGAACCGACCAAGGGGGTGGACGTGGGCAGCAAGGCCCAGATCTACCAGATCCTCTGTGACCTGGCCGCCAAGGGCTTTGGGATCCTGATGGTATCCTCCGAAATGCCCGAGGTGATCAACATGAGCGACAGGATCCTCGTCATGCGCGAGGGCAGGCTGTCGGCCCAGATCCCAAGGGAACAGGTGACGCAGGAAGGCATCCTGACCGCCGCCATGCCGGCAGGCAAACAGCGGGCATCCTGACCGCCCGGACCAGGGAAAGGCGTGCGGCAATCAGACGAAAGGACAAGATCCATGCCGAAGGGAACGAATCGGACGCCCCTGTATGCGCTCCTGATCAAGTACCGGGAGATCGGCCTGATGGCGATACTGGCGATACTGGTCTTGTTGATCAGCTTTCGCAACCCGGCATTCGCCAATCCGTCGAACCTGATGTTTATCGTGGAAGACACGTCGATCCTGGCGGTTTTGGCAGCGGGGATGCTGTGTGTGCTGCTTGTCGGATCCATCGACATCTCGATCTCCGCCATCATGGCGCTTTCCACGATGATCGCCGGAACGATCATGAAAAATACCCTGGGGCTGCATGAAAGCACCCGCATCATGGAGGGCGCCGCAACGCTTGTCACCGTGCGCACGGCACTGCCGCTCATCCTTCTGATTTTCGTCAGCATGGGCGTTGGCAGTCTCATCGGACTGGTGAACGGCGCCATCATCGCCTATGGCAGAGTGCTTCCCATCGTGACGACGCTGGGCATGCAGTATATCATCTTTGGCGTCAGCCACATTGTCAGCGGCGGCAGCGCGGTATACCGCAAGGACATGAGCGATGACTTCCTCCAGTTTACGCGGTCCGGTTTTTTGGGCGTCAACACGAAGATCTGGATCATGGGCCTTGTCTTTGCGCTGATGTTTTTGTTCATCACCTATTACAGGCTTGGAAGGAACCTGTACGCGGTCGGCTCAAATCCGGAAGCCGCGCAGATGCAGGGCATACCGGTGAAGCGCCGCGTCGTGCTGGCGCATGTGATCATGGGCGCCCTCGCAGGCCTTGCAGGAATGATGTACGCCTCGCG
>CAZLYF010000003.1:0-42217 GCA_964563725.1 uncultured Oscillospiraceae bacterium | reverse complement strand
GACATGGCCAGCGGCTATGAACTGTACGTGATCGCTTCCTGCGTCATCGGCGGGGTGTCCGTCACAGGTGGCTTTGGAAAAATCTGGGGCGTGCTGCTGGGAGCCCTGACCATCGGGGTCATCAACAACGGGCTGACGATGCTTCGCCTGACGGGCAATTCCGAATTCTGGAAAAAGGCCATCCAGGGGGCAGTGATCCTGATCGCCGTGATGTCCAACGTGCTGCTTCAGCGGATCATGGACAGGCAGAACCTCAGAAGGCGGAACATCGGATGAAAAAGCTTCCTTCCTGGCTCAAACGATGGGAATGGCTTCCTGCTGTCCTGATCATACTGGTGTTCACCCGTTTCAGCAGCATGCTGCCCGGGATCTACACCTTTGACAAACTCCTGAACCAGACGCGCGTATATATGGTGGACGTGGGTTTCATGGCGCTTGGCATGATGCTGGTGCTCATCCTGGGGGATATCGACATCTCCGTCGCGTCCATCGCGGCGCTGTCGAGCACCGTCATGGCGGTCCTGTACAATGGGGGGAAGGGGATATCCTTCGCCCTTTCGCTGGCCCTCATGCTTTTGACGGGCATCCTGTGCGGCGCGGTCAACGGCCTTCTGGTGATACGGTTCAAGGAACTCTTCCCGATGATCATCACGCTGGCCACCAAGACCCTGTATTCCGGCGCTGCCTACATCATCCTCAAGGATCAGTCTGCCGGCGGTTTTCCCTCCTGGTTTGCCAAGGACCTTGGCTACGGTTCGATACCGGTCTTGGGCTTTCAGGTACCGGTGATGCTTTTATGTATCCTGGGACTCATGCCGGTATTTCATGTGATCCTTCAGCATACGCCCTCCGGACGAAGGCTCTATGCGACCGGCACCAACCTCCGCGCCAGCCGGTATTCCGGCGTGCGCACCGACCGCATCAAGATGACCGTCTTCATCCTCAATGGCGTCATGGCTGCCATCGGAGGCTTCTTTCTGTGCGCCCGAACCGGTTCGGTCAAGTACACCATCGCCACGGGCTTTGAGATGCAGGCGATCGCCATCGCGGTGCTGGGCGGGGCCTCCACCGCCGGAGGCAAGGGAAGCGTCATTGGCGTGCTGCTTGCGCTGGTCCTGATGACCAGCCTGAAAAATGGCCTGATGCTGATCTACAACGACGCCTTCATCCTCAACCTGGCGATCGGGTTGCTGCTGATCGCTGTGGTGCTGCTGCCCAACGTCACGGCGGCGCTGAGAAATCGCGCAATGATCCGGCGCCAGCGGGAAGAGGCTTCAAGCGTTTCCGGCAGGGCATAAACCCTGTTGAGATCATAAAAGGGGGACATACCATGCGTAAATTCCTGTCACTGCTTCTGGTCCTGTCGCTGGCGGCGCTCATCGTGCCGTCGCTGGCAGAGGACCCCGTCACCATCGGCGTCGTCTACAAACAGACCGGGAACCCCTTCTTTGAGGCTGCGGTCAAGGGCTTCGAGGAGGCGAAGGCCGAGCTCGGCTTCGAATTCATCCACAACGGGCCCGCCGATTCCTCCAACGAAGGCCAGATCCAGATCATCGAAGGCTACATCCAGCAGGAGGTGGACGTGATCGCCATCTCCGCCAACGACGCGGCGGGCGCCGTCTCCGTCCTGCAGTCCGCAATGGACAAGGGCATCAAGGTCGTCTCATGGGATTCGAAGGTCAATCCGGAGGGGCGCCACCTCAACATCGACCCGTCCGTCGCCCAGAACATCGGCCGCGTGCAGGTGGAAGAGATCGCAGAGCAGATCGGCTATGAAGGCCAGATCGCGGTCCTGTCCGCGGGCGCGACGATGGACAACCAGAACACCTGGATCAGCTTCATGAAGGAAGAGCTCAAGAACGAGAAATACGCCAAGATGGAACTGGTGACCGTCGTGTACGGCGATGACCTGACCGACAAGTCCTACCAGGAGATGCAGGGCCTGATCAACTCCTATCCCGACCTGAAGGGCGTCATCTCGCCGACCACGGTGGGCGTCGCCGCCGCCGCGGTCTGCATCCAGGACAACGGGCTGACGGGCAAGATCAAGCTCACGGGCCTGGGCCTGCCCTCTGAAATGGCCCCGTATCTGAAGGCCCGCGTCTGCGAAGGCATGTATCTGTGGAACCCGATCGACCTGGGCTACTGCGCGGCCTACGCCTCCGTCGCCATCGTCAAGGGCGAGATCACCGGCGCCGCGGGCGAGAGCTTCACGGCCGGCCGCCTTGGCGAGAAGACGATCTCCGAGGCGTCGGACGGCGGCTCCTTCACCATCGTCGGGGACCCCTTCCGCTTCACGCCTGAAAACATCGCCGATTGGGAGAACGTGTACTGACCCTTTCCGGCCAACCGCGGCCCGTCCCTTCGGGGGCGGGCTTTTCACTGCTCACTGTTTCTCCCGCGAGGCGCTTGACGGGCATGAAACGGTCTGTTATGATATAAACATGTTATAACAGATTATAACATGAAGGGAGGTCTCCGGATGACGGGCCTGCGGCGGGACGAGATCCGGCGCTTCATCGCCGCCGAGGAAGTGGTCAGCGTCCGGGACCTCAACCGGAGGTTTCCCGGCGTCAGCGCCATGACCCTGCACCGGGACCTGAAGTACCTGGAGGACCGGGGAGAGATCCTCAGGCTGCGCGGCGCGGCCCGGGCCCTGCCGCACGTCAACGAGCCGGGATACTGGGAGAGGGACCGCATCAACAGCGCGGCCAAGGCCGCGATGGCAAAAAAGGCCGTCGCGCTCTTCGGCGGGGAGGGGACCGTGTTTTTCGACGCCGGCACCAGCTGCATGGCGGTCGCCCGCGAACTGAAGGACGCGCCGGTCACCGTGTTCACGTCCAGCCCCGTCATCGCCCTTGAGCTCATCCGGCTCTCAAAGCTCACCGTCAGCCTCTGCGGAGGCACCCTCAGCCATGAGAACCTGGCCCTTGCGGGCCAGAGCGCGCTGGACATGCTGGGCAAGGTCAACATCGACATCGCCTTCATCGGCATCTCCGGGTTCCGGAAGGAAAACGGATTCTGCTGCGGGCGGGAGGACGAGGCGCAGGTGAAGAAACTGGTCATCGGCAAGGCGCGCAAGGCGGTGGGGCTGATGGACAACTCGAAGCTGGACAGGATCCTGCCCTTCACCTTTGCCCGGCCGGGCGACTTTGACTACCTGGTGTGCGAGGACGGCCTGCCGGAAAGTTTCGCGCAGGCGATGCGCGTCGGAAAATGCACGATCGTATAAGGAGAGAGGAAACATGAAAACAAAAGCGGTGCGCCTCTACGGAAAGAACGACCTGCGGCTCGAAGAGTTCGAGCTGCCCCCCCTCAGGGAGGACGAGATCCTCGCCAAAGTGGTTTCCGACAGCATCTGCATGTCCTCGCACAAGGCCGCGCTGCAGGGGGAGGAACACAAGCGCGTCCCGAACGACGTCAGGCATAACCCTGTCATCATCGGGCACGAGTTCTGCGGCGAGCTGGTGGACATCGGCCCGGAGTGGAGGCACAAATTCCGGCCCGGCCAGCGCTTCATCATCCAGCCGGCCCTCAACTACAAGGGCAGCCTGGAGTCGCCCGGGTATTCCTACCGCTACATCGGCGGGGACGCCACCTATGTGATCATGCCCAGGGAAGTCATGGAGATGGACTGCCTGCTCGACTACGAGGGCGAGGCCTTCTTCGCGGGCTCCCTGGCGGAGCCCTACAGCTGCGTGATCGGGGCCTTCCACGCCTCCTACCACATCACGCGCGGCAGCTATGCGCACCACATGGGCATCCGGCAGGGCGGCAGCCTGGCGATCCTGGCGGGCGCGGGGCCCATGGGGCTGGCCGCCATCGACTACCTCATCCATTGCGGACGCACGCCGAAGCTCCTGGTGGTGACGGACATCGACGAGAGGCGGCTGAGCCGGGCCGAAGCGCTCCTGACCCCGGAAGAGGCCGCCAAATACGGCATCACCCTGATGTACAAAAACACCTCCGGCGTCGCGGACCAGAAGGGGTTCATGCTCGGGCTCAACGGCGGCGCGGGCTATGACGACGTGTTCGTGTTCGCGCCCGTGGCGCCGGTGGTCGAGCTGGCTGACGACATCCTGGCCGCGGACGGCTGCCTCAATTTCTTTGCCGGCCCCGGCGACCCCGCCTTCCGGGCAAGGCTCAACTTCTACAACGTGCATTACGGCGGCACCCATGTGGCTGGCACCAGCGGCGGCAACACGGACGACCTGAGGGAGATGGCGAAGATGGCCGCGGAAGGCAGGGTGTCGCCCGCCTTCCTGGTGACGCACGTAGGCGGCCTGGACGCGGTCGTGGACACGACGATGAACCTGCCCGCGATCCCCGGGGGCAAGAAACTCATCTACACGCACCTGTCCCTGCCCCTGACCGCGATCGCGGATTTCAGGGAGAAAGGCGCGTCGGATCCCTTCTTCAAAGCCCTTGACGAGATCACGGCGCGGCACGGCGGGCTCTGGAACGCCGAGGCGGAGCGCTACCTCATCAAAAACGCGAAACCCATTTGACCGTAAACGGAGGAGAGGATATGGCAGCGGCGGTGATCATGCCCAAGGCCGGCATCACAGTGGAAAGCTGCATCATGGGCGCCTGGCAGAAAAAGGCCGGGGATGCGGTGAAGATCGGCGAGATCCTGTTCAGCTATGAAACGGACAAGGCCGTGTTCGAATGCGAATCGACGGCGGAAGGCGAGCTCCTGGAGCTCTTCTTCAGGGAGGGGGACGAGGTCCCCGTCCTGACGCCTGTCTGCGTGGTGGGCACAAAGGGAGAGGACGTCTCCGCCCTGCGGCCGGGCGCCTCGGCGCCCGCCCCCGCTTCCGCCGTGGCGGCGGAGGCGTCGGGCCCGGCGGCCCCGTCCCCAGAGGCCGCGGGCAGCCCCCCCGTCCAGGCGCCCGTGTCGCCGCGGGCCAGAGGGCTGGCCCGCAGGAGCGGAGCGGAGCTCTCCGCGGCTGTTCCCACCGGCCCCCACGGGCGAGTCATCGAGCGCGACGTGCGCGCGCTGCTCAGCGGCGGCAGCGGCGAAGGGTTCGGGGGCAGGGGAGCTCCGGCGCAGCCCGCCGCGGCGCCCGCTCCCGTTCCCGCCGAGGCGCCCGCGCGGCCCGCGGCCCCGGCGCCCGCAACGGAACGCGGAGGCTACACGGACCTTAAGTTCACGCTGATCCGCAAGTCCATCGCGCGGGCGATGCGCGAGTCGCTCGCTTCCGCCGCGCAGCTGACCAGCCACCACAGCTTCGACGCCACGCAGATCCTCGCCTACCGCAGGCAGCTGAAGGCGATGGAAGGCCGGGAGGCCCTCAGGGGCGTCACGCTCAACGACATGGTGGTCTTCGCGGTGACGCGGACCCTCCCCGCCCATCCGGACCTGAACGCGCACCTGCTTGAAGGCGACGTGCTGCGCAGGTTCGAGCGGGTCCACCTGGGCGTCGCGGTGGATACGCCCCGCGGCCTGATCGTTCCCACCCTGTTTGACGCGGACAGGAAATCCCTCTGCGAGCTCTCCGCGGAAACAAAGGCGCTGGCGGAACAGGCGCGCTCAGGGAAGATCAGCCCGGACCTGCTGACCGGCGGCACCTTCAGCCTGACCAATCTGGGCACCCTGGGCGTGGAGATGTTCACCCCCGTGATCAACCCGCCCCAGACGGCGATCCTCGGGGTCTGCGCGATCCGGACGGCGCTGCGCGAAACGGAGGACGGCCAGGCCAAGCCCTATCCGGCCATGGGCCTGTCGCTCACCTACGACCACCGGGCCGTGGACGGCGCGCCGGCTGCCAGGTTCATGAAGGACCTGACGGCGAACCTGGAACAGTTCACCGCGCTGCTGGCGCTGTAGGAGGACGGGATGGAATCGTACGACCTGCTCGTCCTGGGCGGAGGCCCGGGCGGCTACCTGGCCGCGGAACGCGCGGCGCACGAGGGGATGAAGACCCTGCTGGTCGAAAAGCGGGCGGTGGGCGGCGTCTGCCTCAACGAAGGCTGCATCCCCACCAAGGCCTTTCTCAATTCGGCCAAGATCTTCAGGCACGCCCTGGAGGGCGCCCCGTTTGGCGTCAGCGCCCCGGGGATCGCGCTGGACCATGGGCGCGTGGTGGAGCACAAGGACAAGGTGGTCGCCTCCCTGGTGTCCGGCGTCGAGGCGACGCTGAAGGCGAAGGGCGTTCGGCTCCTGCGGGGCGAAGGCAGGCTCCTCCCCAGGAAGGAAGGCCTGTTTGCGCTGGAGGCAGGCGGAGAAGCCTTCAGCGCCGCCCGCCTCGTGGTCGCCACCGGCTCCGAGCCCGTGATCCTGCCGCTGCCCGGCGTCCGGGAAGGCCTCGACAGCGGCTTTGTGATGACCTCCCGCGAGATCCTCGCCCTCAGGGAACTGCCCGGCGAACTCGTCGTGATCGGGGGCGGGGTGGTCGGGCTGGAGATGGCCTGTTACTTCGCATCCGCGGGCGTGAAGGTGACGGTGATCGAGATGCTTGACAAGATCGCCGGCAGCACCGACAGGGACTTCTGCACGCGGCTCATGCGCCGCTACAGGAAGCTCGGCATGGACTTCAGGCTTGGCTGCAGGGTCCTGTCCGTGGGGAAGGGCTCCGTCACCTTCGAGGAGAAGGGGGAGACGAAGACAGTCGGAGCGGACCGCGTGCTCCTGTCCATCGGGCGCCGGCCGGCCAGCGCCGGGATCGGCCTGGAAGCGGCCGGGATCGCCACGGAGCGCGGCGCCGTCCTCGTGGACGACAGGATGCGCACCAGCGCGGCCGGCGCGTACGCCGTGGGCGACGTGACCGGAAAGGTGATGCTGGCGCACGCGGCCTACCGCGAGGCGGAAGTCGCCGTCAACCATATGGCGGGCAGGCAGGACCGGATGCGCTTTGAGGCTGTCCCGTGGGTGATCTACACCGACCCCGAGATCGCCTCCGTGGGCGACAGCGAGGAGGCTGCGAAGGCAAAGGGGATGGACGTGCGCTCCGTCACGCTTTCGATGAACCTGTCCGGACGCTACCTGGCCGAGAACGAGCGCGGGGACGGCCAGTGCAAGGTGGTCGTTGAGAACGGGACGGACCGCGTCGTGGGCGTCCACCTGATGGGCTCCTACGCCTCCGAGATCATCTGGGGCGCGGCGATGATGGTGGAGACGGAGCTCCCCGTCCGAACGCTCCGCGAGATCGTCTTCCCGCACCCGACGGTCAGCGAGATACTCAAAGAAGCGCTGTTCGCGCTGTAGAAGGAGATGTTGTTATGCCCAGGTCGCTGTTCCTGAACCCCGACGAAGCCCGCTCCGCGGGCAGCCTCCGTTTTTCCGACATCCCGCTCAACGCCTACTCGAGGACCATCGGGCAGGAGAAGGAGCATTTCACCCCCGAAGACCTGCTCGGGATCTACCGGGACATCACCATCCTGCGCGAGTTTGAGACAATGCTCAGCCTGGTCAAGACCCAGGGGAACTACAACGGGATCGAGACCAGCTATCCGGGCCCCGCGCACCTGTCCATCGGGCAGGAGTCGGCCGCGGTCGGCGAAGCCTGGCTGCTGGGCAGGGAGGATATCATCTTCGGCAGCCACCGCAGCCATGGCGAGATCCTGGCCAAGAGCCTGTCGTGCATCCGAAAGCTCCCCGAAAAGGAGCTGATGGACATCATGGAGGGCTTTTTTGACGGCAGGATCCTGCGCACGGTCGAAACGATGGGCCCGGCGCGGGACGTCCGGGAACTGGCCGTCCGCTTCACCCTCTACGGCGCCCTGGCGGAGATCTTTGCCCGGGCCAACGGCTTCAACCAGGGGATGGGCGGGTCCATGCACGCCTTTTTCCTCCCCTTCGGCGTCTACCCCAACAACGCCATCGTGGGCGGCTCGGGCTGCATATCGGCGGGGGCCGCGCTGTACAAGAAATGCAACGCGAAACCCGGCATCGTGGTCTGCAACCTCGGCGACGGCTCCCTGGGCTGCGGACCGGTGTGGGAGGCGCTCAATTTCGCGTCCATGAGCCAGTACAACAGCCTCTGGGAGGACGGCAAAAAAGGCGGGCTGCCCCTGGTGTTCAACTTCTTCAACAACGGCTACGGCATGGGCGGCCAGACCGGCGGAGAAACCATGGCCTACGAGGTCCTCGCGCGCGTCGGCGCCGGCATCAGCCCCACCCAGCTGCACGCGGAACGGGTGGACGGATACAATCCCCTGGCCGTCATCGACGCCTACCGGCGCAAGAAGGAACTGCTCTCAAGGGGCGAGGGCCCGGCGCTGCTGGACGTGGTCACCTACCGCTTCTGCGGACACTCCACCTCGGACCAGAACGCCTACCGCACCAAGGAAGAGATCGAGACGTGGCAGGCTGTCGATCCGGCCCTCGTGTTCCCGGAGACGCTTAGGAAGGCCGGGGTCGCGCAGGCGGGCAGGCTCGAGGAGATCCTTGCGGAAACCAGGGAGCGCATGACCGCGGTCTGCCGCCTGGCAGCCGACCCCGGCCTGTCCCCGCTGGTGGACTTCAGCGGCGGCGGGGCCGTGCTTGAAAAGCTGATGTTCTCAAACGGTCACGTCGCTTCCATGGGCGAAGGGACCCCCACGGTCCTGGCCCCGAAGGAAGAGTGCTCCCGCGTCAGGCAGATCGCCGGCAAGGAGCGGGCGGCCGTCGTGGACGGAAAGCCCGTCAGCAAGATGAAGCTGGTCAATATCAGGGACGCCATCTTCGAACCGCTGATCGACAAATTCTACACGGATCCCACGCTCGTCGCCTACGGCGAGGACGTCCGGGACTGGGGCGGCGCATTCGCGGTCTACCGCGGGCTCCCCGAAGTGCTCCCGCATTCCCGGCTGTTCAACGCGCCCATCTCCGAGGCCGCCATCGTCGGTTCCGCGGTGGGCTACGCCATGAGCGGGGGCCGCTGCGTGGTGGAACTGATGTACGCGGACTTCATCGGCCGCGCGGGGGATGAGATCTTCAACCAGCTGTCCAAGTGGCAGGCCATGAGCGCCGGCATCCTGAAGATGCCCGTGGTGCTGAGGATCTCCGTGGGCGCGAAGTACGGCGCGCAGCACTCGCAGGACTGGGTGGCGCTGTGCGCGCACATCCCGGGGCTCAAGGTCTGTTTCCCCGCCACGCCCTGGGAGGCGAAGGGGCTGATGACCTCGGCCCTCAACGGCACCGACCCCGTGGTGTTCTTTGAAAGCCAGCGCATCTACGACGTGGGCGAGCTGTTCCGCGAGGGCGGGGTGCCCAGGGAAAGCTACGAGATCCCCATCGGGGACACCAACGTCGTGCGCGCGGGCTCCGACCTGACGATCCTCACCATCGGCGCCACGCTCTACAAGGCGGTCGAGGCGGCGGAGATCCTGAAGGAAAAGCACAGCCTCAGCGCCGAGATCATCAACCTGCACAGCCTGGTGCCGCTCAACTACGAAAAGATCGTCGAGTCGGTCAGGAAGACCGGCCGGGTCGTCCTGGCTTCCGACGCCTGCGCGCGGGGGAATTTCCTCAATGACGTGGCCCGGAACATCACGGAGCTGTGCTTCGACGACCTGGACGCGCCGCCGGTGGTCGTGGGCGCCCGCAACTGGATCACCCCGCCCTTTGAGTACGACGAATATTTCTTCCCGCAGGCAGGCTGGATCCTGGATGCGGTCCACGAGAAGATCCTGCCGCTCAAGGGCCATGTATCCGGAGTGGACCTTACCGACGCCGGGCAGCTGCGCAGGGCGAAGCTGGGCGTCTGACAGGGATGGCGCGCGGTCTGAGGGCCGTGCGCCGCCGACTTGAAAAAGGAGAGGAAGGGCCTCATGGACCTGAAGGAACTGGTCAGGATGTCCAACCGCTACGGGAGCGATCCGGAACTGGTGCTCGCCGGCGGGGGCAACACCTCGGTCAAGGACGGCGAGACGCTGTATGTCAAATGTTCCGGGACCCGGCTGGGCGACATCGGCGAGGAGGGCTTCGCGGCCCTCGACCGGGGAAAGCTCTCGCTGATCCTGAAGAAAGCCTATCCGTCCGGCGACCGGGAACGGGAGGCCGCGGCCCTCAGGGACCTGCTGGAAGCGCGGCGGGAGGAGAGCAGGGGAAAGCGGCCCAGCGTGGAAGCGCTGCTCCATCACCTCTTCCCGCAGCGCTACGTGCTGCACGTTCACCCGGCCATGTTCAACGGCCTGACCTGCTCAAGGGACGGGCGCAAGGCGGCCGCGGCGGTCTTTGGCGACGCGGCGCTGTGGATCCCCCTTTGCCGGCCGGGCTACGTGCTGGCCAAGCTGTGCATGGAGCAGATGAAGGCGTTCAGGGACAGGACGGGGCGCGAAGCGGACCTGGTGCTCCTCGAAAACCACGGCGTGTTCGCCGCGGGCGACAGCGTCGCCCAGATCGACAGGGTCTTCGGCGAGGCGGCCGCGAAGATCCGCGCGCGCCTGCGGCGCGCGCCGGACTGCTCGCCCGCCGTCCTCCCGGAGGCGGCGGAGGAAGCGAGGGAAACACTCGCTGCCCTCTCCGCGGGGCACGCCGTAGCCGTCGCGTGCCGGGAAGCGCAGCGCTTCCTCAGGGACCCTGACGCCGCCGCTCCGCTGCTGAAGCCCTTCACGCCGGACCATATCGTCTACTGCGGCGCCTACCCGCTGCTGGTCAGGGAGGCCAGGCGGCTGGAGGAAGCCTTCAGGGAAAGGGAGAAACGGGACGGGGCGGCGCCCAGGGTCGTCCTCATCCCCGGCGTCGGCGCATTCGCCGCGGGCAAGGACCGGAGGGAAGCCCAGACCGCCGCGCTGCTGTTTGAGGACGCGGTCAAGATCGCGGCGTATTCGGAAAACTTCGGCGGGCCCAAGCACATGACGGAGGAGCTGATCGATTTCATCGCCGGCTGGGAAGTCGAAAGCTACCGGAAAAAGCTGGATGACAGGAGGCAGGCGACATGACAGGGCTTGACGCCGCCGCGCTCACGGCGGCGAGGACCGTGAGGGACCGCCCTGAGGCCCCCGGGCGCGTGGGCGGGAAGGTCGCGCTGGTCACGGGCGGCGCGCAGGGCTTCGGCCTGGGCATCGCGAGGGAACTCCACCGTGAAGGCGCCAGCGTGATGCTCGCGGACCTCAACGGGGAGCTCGCGGAAGCGTCCGCGCTCGGGCTCGGGGACCGCGCCGCCGGCGTCCGCGCCGACGTGTCCGACGAGGAGTCGGTTGAAAGGATGGTCGCCGCGGCCGTGGAGCGCTTCGGCGCCCTGGACCTCCTGGTGTCCAACGCCGGCATCCTCAGGGCGGGGAGCCTCGAGACGATGACGGCCGACGATTTTGACCTTGTCACGCGCGTCAACTACCGCGCTTTCTTCCTCTGCGCGCGCGCCGCAGCCAGGGTGATGACGGCGCAGACCGCGGCGAGGGAGGGGCTCTGGTGCGATATCGTCCAGATCAACTCCAAATCCGGCCTGGAAGGCTCCAGAAACAATTCTGCCTACGCCGGGAGCAAGTTCGGCTCCATCGGGCTGGTCCAGTCCTTCGCCCTGGAGCTGGCGCCCCTGAGGATCAAGGTGAACGCGGTCTGCCCGGGCAACTACTACGACGGCCCCCTCTGGTCTGACCCCGAGCGCGGGCTGTTTGTCCAGTACCTGAAGGCGAGCAAGGTCCCCGGCGCGAAAACCGTTCAGGACGTGAAGGACTTCTACCTGTCCCAATCCCCCATCCGCAGGGGCTGTTACCCCGAGGACGTGGCGAAAGCGGTCCTCTACTGCGTCGAGCAGCGCTTCGAGACGGGCCAGGCCATCCCGGTCACGGGCGGGCAGGTCATGCTGAATTAAGGAGAGCCATGGACAGCGTCACAGGATTCCCGGAGCTCAACGCGCCCCTCGCCGGGGACAGGCTGGCCGCCCTGGAGGCCCTGCTGCGCGGGGAGGGGCGCAGGCCGGATGTCAGGCCGGAGTACGCCAACAACCACATCCATACGATCTACTCCTTCTCGCCCTACTCGCCCGCGGCCGCGGTGTACCACGCGCGCGCAGCGGGGCTCGAGACGGCCGGCATCATGGACCACGACTCCATCGCGGGGGCGGAGGAATTTGAGCGGGCGGGCGAGCTGGCCGGCGTCGCCACCACCTGCGGCATCGAGTGCAGGACGGACTGGCTGGGCACGCCCCTGGAAGGCCGGACGATCAACAATCCCGACCAGCCGGGCGTCGCCTACATGTCCCTCCACGGCGTCCCCGGACGGCACCGCGAAACCGTCCAGGAAGCCTTCGCGCCCTGCAGGGAGAGGCGCAACGCGAGGAACCGCCTCATGGCCGCGAAGATGAACGCGCTGACCAAAGAGGCTGGGATCATGACGAGCTTTGAAGAGCACGTCCTGCCGCTTTCCATGGCCCATGAGGGCGGCTCGGTGACGGAACGCCACCTCCTCTTCGCGCTGGCCGGAAAGATCCTCGAAGCGGCAGGCGGGGAAGGCGTCAGCGCCTTTCTCGCGGGGAAGCTTTCGATCCGCCCGGACGCGCGGCTGAAGGCGGCGCTCGACGATCCCGGCAATCCCTTCAGGCGCTACGACCTCCTGGGCCTGCTGAAAGCGGAGCTGGTTTCCAGGATCTATGTGCCGGCCACGGACGAGCTGATGCATGTGACGGAGCTCAAACGCCTGGCCGTCAGGACGCAGTCGCTGCTGTTCTATCCGTATCTGGGGGACGTCGGGGTATCGGTCACTGGGGACAAGAAGGCCGCGCGCTACGAGGACGGCTACCTTGGCCTCCTGTTTGACACGCTGAAGGAACTGGGCGTCGACGGCGTGACCTACATGCCCTCCCGCAACACGCCCGAACAGCTCTCGAGGCTTCAGGGGAAGATCCGGGAGGCGGGCCTGATGGAGATCTCAGGGGAGGACATCAATTCCCCCCGCCAGAGCTTTATCTGCCCGCAGCTGGCCGAGCCCTCCTTCCGCCACCTGGTGGCCGCGACCTGGGAGCTGATCAGGCGGGAAAGGGAGACCTGAGCCTCCCCGCCTTCCAACGCCGCCCGCGCTTTCCAGGCGCGGGCGGCTTTTTCGCGGGCGCAGGCAGGAATCCCCCGCCGATCCGGAGAATAAAGAGAACTGGGGAGAGTATCGTGTTCGCGCGCCGCGCGGGTCCCGGGCATCCCGGGACGGGGACCTCAAACCGAAGACCCGCGTTGCCGCCTGACCTGAGGGGAGGAAGCGGACATGGGGGAACGGACCTTTCTTGAAAGCGCGAAGAGCTTTGGGATGAAGCGGGTCCTCTCGTACATCGACAGGGACCCGGACGAAAACATCCCAAAGATCCTGGACTGGCTGCTCAGGCACGACAAGGACAACGGTGTGAGCGACGTGATCCGCACGGTCAAGGACGCCGTCAGGGACAGGGACAACCACTGGTACCGGCTGGTGAAGAGCCTCTGGACCGACGTCGACGGGGGCGTGCGCAGGACGCTCCTTGAAAACGCGGTGATCAACGGCGCGATGATCGGGACCCCCCGCCAGAAAAGGCTCATGAAGGACCACGGCTGCTCCATTCCCTGGGCGATCCTGATGGACCCGACATCCGCCTGCAACCTGCACTGCGCGGGCTGCTGGGCCGGGGACTACGGCGGCAGGCTCAGCATGAGCCTGGAGGAGATGGACGGCATCATCAGGCAGGGCAAGGACTTGGGCGTGTACGTCTATATCTTCTCCGGCGGCGAGCCCCTGATGCGCAAAAAGGACATCGTCCGCCTGATGGAGACGCACCGGGACTGCGCCTTCCTTGCCTTCACCAACGGCACGCTCATCGACGAAGCCTTTGCCGATGAGATGCTGAGGATCAAAAACTTCGTTCCCGCCCTCAGCGTGGAAGGCTTCGGGCGGGAGACCGATTCCCGGCGCGGGGAAGGAACCTACGCAAAGGTGATCGCCGCGATGGACCTGCTTTCGCGGAAGCGGCTGCTGTTTGGCATCTCCTGCTGCTATACGGGCCGGAACGCGGAGACGGTCGGCAGCGAGGCGTTCTTCGACGAAATGATTGCGCGGGGCGCGAAGTTCGCGTGGTTCTTCACCTACATGCCCATCGGCGCCAGCGCCCGGCCGGAGCTGATGGCTTCGGCGGAACAGCGGGAATACATGTACGCCCAGGTCAGGAAATTCCGCCAGTCGAAGCCCCTGTTCACGCTGGACTTCTGGAACGACGGCGAGTTTTCCAACGGCTGCATCGCCGGGGGCAGGTCCTACCTGCACATCAACGCCAACGGCGACGTCGAGCCCTGCGCGTTCATCCACTACTCCGACTCGAACATCAGAGAAAAGACGCTGCTCGAGGCGCTCAAATCCCCATTGTTCATGGAATACCGCAAAGGCCAGCCGTTCAATGCGAACCACCTCAGGCCCTGCCCGCTGCTGGATAATCCGCAGGCGCTGGCCGGCATGGTGGCGCGGTCCGGGGCGCATTCGACGGACCTGGAGCATCCGGAGGACGCGGAGAGGCTGTGCGGCAAATGCGCGGCCGCCGCGGAACGCTGGGCGCCGGCCGCGGACAGGCTCTGGGAAGCGGGGCACGCGGTCAGCCGCATGAGGAGATGAGGCGGCCCGCTCCCCAGGTGACGATGTACTGATAGGCCCCGATGCCTTCCCCGGCTTCGCGCACCAGCAGGTGCGGGAACGCCAGGGCCTTGAGCAGCATCCCCGCGTAGCGGCGGACGCCGACGCGCCGGGCATCCTCCCCGATGGCCGCGGACAGGGCGGCGACGGCCTCCGGGTCCAGTCCGCGGCCGGTGATGGCCATCAGGTTCCTGCGGGCCCTGCGTTGCATGAAGCGGATGCTGGCCGCCGGCCGTTCGGCGGACAGGAGCGCCAGCGGGTCCGGCCTGAGGCTTTCCAGCAGCCCGCGGATCACGGCCGAGGCCTCCTCCTGGGGGAGGGTCTCCAGGGCGCTGAACATCGCCAGGGCGGCCAGGTTGGCCTCCCGCGTACCGCGCACGGAGGAGACTGCGTCGATCGCCCGGCGGAAATCCCCGTCTTCCCACAAGCCGTTGTAGCAGGCCCTGCGCAGCGCTTCGTCGGCAGGGTAGCGGAGCAGGCGCCCCAGATGCGCTTCGGCGCCGACGCGGGGCACGATGTCGTCGCTGTTGACGAGGTGAAAGAGGGGGAGTTCCTTTTCGGCCTCCGTGACCGCCCCGAAGCGGACCGACGGGGAGGCGAAGCCGCAGCCGAACAGGTTGTCCGGGAGGACGCCGTCCCGGAGCCTCCGCGCGGCCCAGACCTGCATCAGGGCGCCCCCCTGGCTGTATCCCACCAGGAAGAGCCTGAAGGGGCTCCCGGGCCTCGCCGCCTCCCGAAGGATGTCCGCGAAGCTCAGCCGGGCGCGACCGGCCTGGGCGGCGGTCTGCGGGAATCCGACAGCAGCCGACTCCCGTTCAAAGCGCCTGACAAGGCCCAGGAAGCCGCCGTGAAAGCCTTCCTGCGGCTCACAGTCGAAATTCGGCTCCCAGTCCCTGAGGCTGCCGCCTGTCCCGCGAAACGCGAGGACGACGACGAAGCTGCCGCGGCCGTCGCCTTTGGACATCAGGAGGGCCTTGCCGGGGGCGCGGTCTCCGTCCTCCGCCCCGTCGGGCGCGTTCGGGCGCCCGTTTTCGCGCGGCTCGGCCGCGGTCTTCAGAAACCTAAGGGGCAGGGCCTCCCACGGAAGGGCTTGCTGCAGTTCCCTCAGCCCCGCGAGGGCGCCGGCGACGGGCAGGACGCCCGGCCTTACGTAGTCGAGCCGCGTGATATCCAGCCATCCCGCCTGCCGCCACGCCATGAGATCGCGGCTGTAGGCCGTCGCCGCGATCTCCAGAGCCAGGGCGGCGCTTTCGCCGGAGAGCATCCTCGCCTGCCCGCCTGAGAAGAGCTCAGGAACCTGGGCGAGGGAGAGGTCGAGCCCGGTGAAGGGCCCTTTGATGCCGTTCATCGCTGTGTCCTCTTGTTCAGGTTGTCCGGACGGCCGGCCTCCCGGCGTCCTTGACGGGCGCGCTCATTCCGGGCTCCCCGGCGCGGGGACCGCGACGCCGGCGAAATCGCGGGCCTTCTCCTGTTGCGACTCGGCCTGTTTGAGTTCCCTCAGCACCGGCAGGATCACCGGGAGAGTCAGCAGGAAGGAGCACAGGTCGGCCACGGGCTGCACCATCTGCAGCCCGGTCTTGCCAAAGAGGCGCGGCAGAAGGAGGACGGCGGGCAGGAAGAAGATCCCCTGCCTTGACAGCGCCAGCACCGAGGCGCGCAGGGCCCGCCCCATGTTCTGCAGCATCATGTTGCTTGCGAACATCAGCGACATCAGCGGGAAGGCCAGGCAGTGGAAGCGGAGCACCGCGGCGCCGAACCCGACGACCGCGGGGTCCCTGGAAAACAGGGCGACGACGCGCGGCGCGAAGAGCAGCCCCGACAGGGAGATCAGCAGCATCACGACGAACATCACCTTCAACGTGAAAAAGAAGCCCTCGCGCACCCGTCCATAGAGCCTGGCGCCGTAATTGAAGCCGCAGACGGGCTGATAGCCCTGCCCAAAGCCGATGATCGCCGACGCGGCGAACATCATCACGCGCGTGACCACGGTCATGGCCGCGATGGCCGCGTCGCCATAGCCTCCCGCCGCAACGTTGAGGATCACCGTGGAGACGCTGTTGAGCCCCTGGCGCCACAGCGAGGGCAGACCGCCCCTGAGGATCTCCCGGTACATGCCGGGGCTCGGGCTGAAGCTCCCCGGGCGCGGCAGGATGTTCCCTCCCCTGGCCGCCCCCGCGAAAAGCAGCAGGAAGCTGACGGCCTGGCTGAAGGCCGTCGCCAGCGCCGCGCCGGAGACGCCCATGCCGAAGGCAAAAATGAACAGCGGGTCCAGGGCCACGTTCAGCACCGCGCCGGCGCTGATGCCGATCATGGAAAAGAAGGCGCTGCCCTGCAGCCTCAGCTGGTTGTTGAGCACCAGCGACGCCATCATGAAAGGGGCCGCGAGCAGGATGAAGCGGCCGTAGTCCGTGGCGTAGGGAAGGATCGTGGGCGTGGCGCCCAGCAGGCTCATCAGGGGCCTGAGCAGCAGAAGGCCGGCGGCGGAAAGGACGGCGCCCGCGATCAGCGCGCTGTACAGCCCCGTGGCCGCTATTTTTTCCGCCTCCCCCGTTTCGCGCCGGCCGAGGCTGCGGGACATCGCGTTCCCCGAACCCTGTCCGAACATGAAGCCGATCGCCTGGACGACGGCCATCACAGGAAAGACCACGCCGATGGCGCCCGTGGCGCTCGTGTTGTTCAGCCTTCCAACAAAAAAAGTGTCCGCCATGTTGTACAGCGAGGTCACCAGCATGCTGATGATCGTGGGGACGGCGAGGCGCAAAATCAGCCTGTCGACGGGCTCGCGGGTCATCCGCGCAAACTTTTCTTCCACGGTCATCTGCCTGAACATGACGCCTTATCAGACCCCTTTCGCTTCTGCCGGAGCGGCGCGGCCAGCTGCGCGCCTGTCCGCCCAGTATAGCCTTCCGGGCCGCCCCCTTCAAGCCGGGCGCCGCGCGCGCAGGACAAAGGCAACGCCCGCCCCGGCTGCCGGGACGGGCGCTTCAGACGGCGGGGTCCTTACCAGGCCGGGATATACACGCCTTTGTATACGGTGTCAAACAGCGCGCGGACCTCGTCGGACTGGTAGACTTCGGCGATCCGCTGGAACACCGCCTCCTCCGCGCGGTCGGCGCGCGCGGCGATGACGTTGATGATCCCGCGCATGTCCGGATTGTCCGGGTCGTACTTTTCCATCAGCAGCGCGCGGTCGTTGGTGTAGCCCGCGTCCTTGGCGTGGGTGCCGTTGAGGAAGCCGAAGGCGATGAGGGGATCGTGCAGGGCGCTTGCGGTCAGCGCCGCCTCCATCTCAAAGAACCGGAGGTTTTTCGGGTTTTCCGCGATGTCCGCGACGGTGGCCAGTTCGCTGATGTCCTCCCTGAGCGTGATCAGGCCCGTGGCCTCCAGCATGCGAAGCGCGCGCGCCTCGTTGACCACGTCGTTCATGATCGCCACGCCGTCCCCGTCCTTCACCTCGTCAAGGGAGGCGATCTTTTCAGAATAGACGCACAGCGGGGCGATGAGCGTTTCGCAGACGGCGGTCAGTTCGACGCCGTGTTCCTTGGACCACTTGTTCATGAAGTTGTAGTGCTGGAAGGCGTTGAGGTCGACCTCGCCGTCGGCCAGCGCCCGGTTGGGGACGATGTAGTCGCTGAACTTGACCAGTTCGATGTCGATCCCCTCGGCTTTGAGGGTCGGGATGATCACCTGCTCCCACTGTTCGTTGTTCTCGCCCACGACGCCCACCTTGACCCGGACGGTCTCGGACAGGACGGACGGCAGGACGGCGGACAGGACCAGCAGCAGGGCAAGCAGCGCGGCACTCCTCTTTTTCATTGGCTGTTCCTCCTCTTCTTTCAATGATTCAACCTGCGCGTCAGGACGTTCCCCGCCGACTGGATGAGCGTCACCAACGCCAGGAGAATGACGACGGTCACGATGGTCACGTCGGTCTGCGAGCGCTGAAAGCCGTAGCGGATGGCGTAATCGCCCAGCCCGCCGCCGCCCACGATGCCCGCCATCGCCGAGAGCGCGACGAGGTTGACGACGGTGATGGCGGCGCCCCGCACCATGCCGGCCAGCCCTTCTCGCAGGTAGACGCGTCCGATGATCTCAAGGGGAGAGGAGCCCATCGCCTGCGCGGCTTCGACCACGCCCGGGTCCACTTCGCACAGCGCCGCGTGGATCTGCCTGGAAAAGAAGGGGACCGTGCCTACGATCAGCGGGAAGATCGCGCCCCTGGTGCCGATGGAGGTCCCCGCCACCAGGCGCGTCAGGGGAAGCAGCAGGGCGATGAGGATCACGAAGGGGATGGAGCGGAACACGTTGATCAGCTTATCCAGCAGCTGGAAGGCGAGCCGGCTGGGCCGGATGCCGCCGGGCGAGACCACCACCAGGGTCACGCCGAGGAGGAGGCCAAGCGCCGCGCTGACAAAGGCGCTGACGAACACCATTTCCAGCGTCTGTCCGACGCTCCGCTGCAGCTCCGCGGCGGTGCGGACCACGTTGGGGAAATACCGGGCGAACCATTCAGCCATGCGGGATCACCTCCACGCGGACGTCGTTCTCCCTGAGGTAGGCGAGCGCCTGCCCGATCGCCCCCAGATCGCCGCGGAAGGAGACCACCAGCGTCCCCAGGGGCAGGCTGGACACCATTTCCACGTTGCCGAACACGATATTGACGTCCAGCGCGTAGCGGCGGGAGAGATAGGACACGACGGCCTGCCTGGTGCTGCGCTCGTTGAAGTCCACGCGCGCCACCACGTCGCCCGGCCCGATGCCCAGAACCGAAGGGTCGACCCTGAGCATATCTTCCGTTTTTCTGATGTTGCTGGTCACGTCGATGAAGCGCCGCGTGATCTCCTGTTTAGGGGAAGAGAAGATCTCATACAGGCTTCCCTCTTCGACCACCCGCCCCTCCTCCATCACGGCGACACGGCTGCAGATCTCCTTGACCACGGCCATTTCATGCGTGATGAGGACGATGGTGATGCCCAGCTTCCTGTTGAGGTCTTTCAGCAGCCCCAGGATGTCCTGGGTGGTCTGCGGGTCCAGCGCGCTCGTCGCCTCGTCGCACAGCAGGACGTCGGGGTCGCTGGCCAGGGCGCGGGCAATGGCAACGCGCTGCTTCTGTCCGCCCGACAGCGTGGAGGGATAGGAAGCCTGCTTGTCGGTCAGCCCCACCAGGGACAGGAGACGCTTGACCTTTTTCTCCCTCTCCGCCCTTGGGAGGCCGGAACCGAACAGGGGATAGGCCACGTTCCCGGATACGGTCCTGGAACCCATCAGGTTGAACAGCTGAAAGATCATGCCGATCTTCCGGCGCTGGGAGCGCAGCTGTTTTTCGTCCAGCGCGGTCAGCTCCTTTCCGTTAAGGAACACCTTCCCGGACGTGGGCCTTTCCAAAAGGTTCATGCAGCGGACCAGCGTCGATTTGCCGGCGCCCGAGAAGCCGATGATGCCATAGATGTCACCCTTGCGGATCTCAAGCGACACCCCGCGCACGGCATCCACGATATGTTTCCCCGAGCGGCCGAAGGTCTTGCTGACCCCGTCCAGCCTGATCTGGGGGCAGGCATTGTCCGGACTTCCCTGCATCTGATGACCCCTCTGCTGCAAAAAGCCGCTTCGCGCATCTGCGAAGCGGCCCTGTGATCACGTTTGACTGTCAGGAGGCGCGGCACAAACGGCGCGGAGGCATCCCCTCGCACATCGCCATATGCTTCACGAGGACCCCTCCTTCCGCCTTGCGGCCAACTGCCTGGATGCACTATAAGGGGCGGGTCCGGGCTTGTCAACGGGACGGCTGTACTTTCGCGGTTCTGCGACCCATCACTCATCACTCGTCCCTCAGCCCTCAGCGCTCAGCGCTCGCCACCCGCCGCCAGGGCGCGGCTTGACGGGGAGAGGCGGAATGGCTACAATCAGGCCGACAGAAAAGCGCTTTTTCTTCCGATCCGCCGCTTGTCCCTGCCGCGGCCGGCGCGGGATAGGGCTCCGTATCCGTCGCGGACGGAAGGAAGAAGCGCCGGCGCTCAGACGGAAAGGGGGATGCGCGATGATCCTGGACCAGACCTGGTGTCTCGCCCTCTACCGGGGCATCCATCCGGGGATCGACCGGGCGATCGATTACCTTCGTGACCACGATATCACGGCGCTGAAAACCGGCAGGCACGACATCGACGGCGACCGCCTGTACCTGATCGTTCAGCATCCCGCGCTCATGGAGGAGAACCGGTGGGAATGCCACCGCGAGCACATCGACATCCAGATCGCCCTGGCGGACGGCGAGGTCATCGGCCATGCCCCCGCGGACACGGTGGAGGGCTGGGAGAACTACGATGCCCAGGCCGACCGGACGGAGTCCCCAAGCCCGGGCCGGGGCTCGCCGCTGCTCATGCGCAGGGGGAGCTTCGCCGTGTTTTTCCCGCAGGACGCCCACAAGACCCGGCTGGGGAGCGGGGTGACCCACAAGGTCGTCATCAAAGTCAAGATGTCCGCATGAAGAGACGGATCGTGGAGATCAACGGGGAGCTGCTGAAGTAGAATCGCGGGGGGTCTCCTGCGCCGCGTCCTGTCCCGGCGGCCCAGGAGGTCCCTTTCACCCGGAGGTGGGGATCATGGACAAAGGACTGGATCTGATGCGGATGGCCATCGAAGAGAGCCGCGCCAACCTTTCGGCGGGGCAGGGAGGGCCCTTCGGCGCGGTGATCGCGCGTAACGGCGAGGTGATCGCCGGCGCGCGCAACCGGGTGCTTGAGCTAAATGACCCGACCATGCACGCGGAGGTCGCGGCGATCCGGCTGGCCTGCGCGAAGCTCGGCAGCTTCGACCTGTCCGGCTGCGAGATCTACTGCTCCTGCGAGCCCTGCCCGATGTGCCTGGGGGCCATCCTGTGGGCGAGGATCAGGACCTGCCATTACGCCTGCACCCGTCAGGACGCCGCCGCCATCGGCTTTGACGACCGGGCGATCTACGACTACATCGGGGGGGACGGGAGCGCGATGGACCTTGAGCTCCTGCCCTGCCTGAGGGAGGAAGCCCTGCCGGTGATGACCGCGTGGCGGGGGAGCGAAAAGGCGCGGATGTACTGAAATCCCCCGTTTGGGCGGGGGGATGGGGCAGAGGCCGGGGGGTTCAGCGGATGGACCGCAAAAGCCTGGATGAATTCTACGCGCGCCTGGACCGCGGCGCCTTCCTCGAGGGCAGGCTCAGGGACCTGGCGGGGCTCGACCAGCCGCTGCCCATCGGCTTCGGGCAGACGATCTCGCAGCCCAGCCTCGTGGTGGAGATGACCCGGTGGCTCAGCCCGGAGAAAAGCAGCCGCGTGCTTGAGATCGGCACCGGTTCCGGCTACCAGACGGCCTTCCTGGCGGAGTTCTCCCTGCTGGTGCACACGGTGGAGCGCATCGCGGAGCTGCAGCGAAAGGCCCGGGAGCGCCTGGAAAGGCTCGGTTACCGTAACGTCGTGTACGTATGCGGCGACGGGAGCCGGGGCCTGAGGGGGCACGCGCCCTTCGACCGCATCATGGTCACCGCGGCCGCGTCCGCCGTCCCCGCCGAACTTGAGGAGCAGCTGGCGCCGGGCGGGCGCATGGTGATCCCGGTGGGCGGTCGCGGCGTGCAGATGCTGATGCTGGTCACCAGAGACCTTTCCGGAAAGATCGCCCGGGAAGGCATCGAGAGGGTCAGCTTCGTCGAGCTGGTCGGCGGCTACGGCTGGGACGCGGACGGGCGCCGGCCGGACGCGCCCTCCCCCGGCATATAAAAAAGCCCCCCGGGAGGGGGGGGCCGGGAGCCGGTGGGTCTTATTTGTTCAGCAGTGCCCTGGCAAGCGGGGAATCGGGCCCGAGGATAACGGTCTTCTCCCCTTCGGCCAGGGAAGCCTTGAGCGCGTCCAGCGCGAGCGTGAATTCATAGAAAGCCTGCTTGTCCGGACTGTCGTAGGCCTCGGCCAGGCGCTTCATATACTCCTGTTCGCCTTCGGCGACCAGCTTGGCGGCCTCGGCGTTGGCGTTGGACACGATGATGTTGACCTGCTTGTCCACGTCGTTGCGGATGATGGACGCTTCGTACTGGCCGTCGGCGAGGTATTTCTCGGCGATCTGGCTGCGTTCGGAGATCATGCGGGAGTAGACCGCCTGCTCGTTGGCTTCGGGCAGGTCCAGGCGCTTGATCTTGATGTCCGTCACCGTGATGCCGTAGTTTTTGGCGATCGTGGCCACATTCCCGGCGATCGCGTCGTAGATGCGGTTCCTGCCCGCGGCGTCGTCCTCGTTGATGATGTCCCGCTGCGCGACGGTGCCCATGACGTTTTTGAGCGCGTTGTAGGTGATCGCGTCTAGACGCTGCTCGGCGACCGGGAGGCTGCCCAGGGTCTGGAAGAAGAGCCTCGGGTCCTGCACCTTCCACAGCACGTAGCTGTCCACCGTGAGGTTCTGCTTGTCGGAGGTGAGGACCTCGGAGGGCTTGATGTCATAGAGCATGATCGCTTTCGGGAAGATCTTGACCCCGTCGAGGAAGGGGACCTTCAGGTGCAGCCCCGCCGCGTCGGTCGTCTCGATGATCTTGGAGAAGCGCACGACGCAGGCGTACTCGTTTTCCTTGACGACGTACAGGCCCGACAGGACGAGGACGAGGGCCAGGACGAGCACGGCCAGGGACGCGTAGAGGGCTTTTTTGTTCTTCATCGATCAGCGCCCCCCTTCCGCCGGGGACGCCGGCGTGGAATCGAGGCCCGCGAAGGTTTCGATGGGCAGCATCTTTTCCACCCCGCCTTCCGTCAGGTCGACAATCAGTTTGACGCCCGGAAGCGTTTCGGTGACCATCTCGAAGTACATGCGCGAACGGGTGATCTGGGGGTCGAGGGCGTATTCGGAGTAGACCGCCTCGAACATGGCGACCTTCTCGATGGCCTCGTTGATGCGTTTCTGCTTGAGATAGGCGGCGTTCTGGGTCAGGCTGTCCGCCCTGGCCTTCGCGGCCGGGAGCTGGGAGTTCTGGTACGCCTTGGCTTCGTTGATCACCGTTTCGGCGTTCTGCTTGGCGGTCTCGACCGCCTTGAAGGCGGAGATGACCTCGTCCGTGGGCGGCTCGCTGTCCTGGATCTTGACGTCGGTGAGCATCAGCCCGATATCGTATTCGGCCAGAAGTTCGGTGATGAGCTCCCTGACCTGCATCTGGACGTCCTCCTTCCCGTAGGTCAGCACCGCGTCCACCTTGGTGGAGCCGACCACGTTTCGGATCTGGCTCTGGGCGAGGTTGCGCAGCACGATCTCGGGCTCGTAGGACGAGAAGAGGTACTTGACCGGGTCGGAGACCCTGTATTCCACGAAGAACTCGACCTTGACGATGTTGTAGTCGCCCGTGATCATCACGCTCTCGTCGCTGACGAGGGTGTAGCCCAGGGAGGAGCGATTGTCCGTCCGGTATCCCAGCTCGATGCGCTGGTACACGTTGACGTCGACCTTGTGGGCCTGCTGGATGCCAAACGGAAGCATGAAGTGCACGCCCGCGTCCGTGACGCCGGTCACCTTGCCGAAGGTGGTCACCACCGCCTGCTGCTTGTCGTCGACCGTATACCAGGAGGTGGAGGCGATCACCGCCGCGATGATGACCAGGACCGCGGCGAGGACCAGCCGCCTGGTCTTTTTGGGGTTCCCCTTCGGGAAGCGGAATCCCTGCCCCGCGGAACCCCCGAATGTTTTGTTGAAATCCATCCCAGACCTCCTTTCGGGAAGCTCACCGAAGCGTATCGGAAAAGCGCTCCCGTGTCAATGAAGCCTCGGGCCGCGCGGGCGGCGCCCTTCCTTGACGGCCGTCGCTACTTTGGCGATAATGTGCGCAGGCGCGAGCCTGAAGGCGGCGCGTCCGCGAAGGCTGCAGGAAACAAAGGGGGATGTATTTATGAACGCTGCGCATCGGCCGGCCAGAGTGGCCGCTTTCCTTGCCGCCCTGATGCTGGCTCTGGCGGCGCTGCCCCTGCTTGCGCTCGCCTCGGCCGAAAAAGTCGTCAACATCGGCGTGAC
The DNA here is from genome assembly GCA_964563725.1 of uncultured Oscillospiraceae bacterium. Lineage (GTDB taxonomy): Bacteria > Bacillota > Clostridia > Christensenellales > Aristaeellaceae > CAZLYF01. The sequence goes on along the minus strand of CAZLYF010000003.1, from coordinate 17,704 downwards.
CGATTCCCTCGGCACGCTCAACCCCCTCCTTCAGGACGGCGGGGAACTGAACAAGTACGCCACCGGGCTCCAGTTCCTGCCCCTGGTGGAACTCGGCAGCGACCTTCAGTTTGAAGGGCAGCTCGCCGAATCCGTCACCACGGAGGACAACCTGACCTTCACGGTGCGGCTGTACAAGGACGCCGCGTGGTCCGACGGCGTGCCGGTGACCGCGGACGACGTCATCTTCACTGTGCTCCAGCTGACCAGCAGGGCCGTGGGCAACATCACGATGGGCGGGTATGCGGCCATCGTGGGCTTTGACGAGAACGGATTTTCGCCCGACGGCGCCCAGAGCGTGGAGGGCGTCAGGAAGATCGACGACAAGACGCTCAGCTTCACCTTCAGGCAGCAAACCGCGCTGGTCACCTTCCAGAACTCGTATGCGCGCTATCTGCTCACGCTTCCCAAACACGTCCTGGGCGGCAGGGACCCCGCGGCGCTCAAAACGGATCCCTGGTTCAACAGTCCCGACGTGGTCAGCGGCCCGTTCATCGTGACGGATTTTGATCCCAACCACTACATCTCCTACCGCGCGAACGCCGCCTACTGGCGGGGCGCGCCGAAGATCGACAGGCTGAACATCAAGATTGTCGCCGGCGCGCAGATCTACGCCGGCCTCAAGTCCGGCGAGATCGATTTCGTGCAGCAGACCACGGGCGTGATCCCGCCGGAGGACTACGACAGCATCGCCGCGCTGCCCAACGTGACGGCGGTCCTGGAGGAGCCGCTCACCAACCAGCTGGCCTTCATCAATACGCGCACCGTCCCGGACCCCCGCGTCAGGCAGGCGATCCTCCACGCCATCGACCGCAGGCTGCTGGTCACGGGCCTGCTGATGGACAGGGGCGAGGTCGTCGACGGCTTCTTCAGCTCCTACAGCCCCTATTTCGACGCCGGTGCGGCCGTGACCCCCTATGACCCCGCGAAGGCGCGGGCGCTGCTTGCGGACGCGGGCTGGGACAGCGGCCGCAAGCTCTCCTTCCTTGTCAACGCGGGGGACGCGACCTTCGTGCAGGCCGCCAGCGTCATCGCCGCGCAGCTGGCGGAGGCGGGGATCAGGGTCGAGATCCGCACCGTCGACTTCGCCTCCATCTGGGCCTACGTGCAGGCGGGTGATTTCGACATCTATGTGGTGCAGTACACCATCCCGCCCGTCGATCCCTATCTGGATGTCGCCTGGCTGGTCGGCGGGCCTGACAACTACATCGGATACCGCAGCGACCTTGTGGACAGCCTGCTCCCCCTGACCCAGAGCGAGCGGGACCCCGGGGAAGTCAGGAAGGCCTTCATGCAGATCAACGCCATCGTGCAGCGGGAGGTCCCCCTGTTCTCCGTGTACGTGCTCCGCACCCTGGGCGCCGTCAACAACAGGCTCCTCAATGCGGAGCCGAGGGTGTACGGTTCCTTCAGCCATATCGAGCGTTGGGAAGTCGCCGATTGAAACGGCTGCCAGGGTCAGCCGTCCGGAAGGCCCGCGCGGCCTTCCGGTTTTTGCCTTGTCGGGGGGGAGCATGGGGCATTTGCTGGAAGTGACAGACCTGTCGGCTGCCTTCCAAATTGACCCGGGCGGCGGCAACGTGGTGTCCGGCCTGAGTTTCCACGTGGATGAAGGCGAGATCCTCTGCATCGTGGGGGAGTCCGGCTGCGGGAAAAGCGTGAGCCTTCTGTCGGTGATGGGGCTGCTGGGACGAGACGGCCGCGTCGTGGGCGGCCGGGCGCTTTTTGAGGGGCAGGACCTGCTTGCCATGACCGAAAGGGAACTGGACCGCCTGCGCGGCAGCAGGCTCAGCATGATCTTCCAGGACGCCCTGAGCGCCCTCAACCCGGTCCTCACCATCGGCAGCCAGATGACGGAAGGCATCCGCGTCCATTTGGGGCTGTCCGCGTCCGGGGCGAGGGAACGCGCGGTCAAAATGCTTTCAAAAGCCGGGCTCCCGGACGCGGGCGGGGTGATGGGGAAGTACCCCCACATGCTGTCGGGCGGCATGCGGCAGCGCGTGATGATCGCCATGGCCCTCTCCTGCGGCGCAAGGCTCCTCATCGCGGACGAACCCACGACCGCGCTGGACGTGACCATCCAGGCGCAGATCATGCGGCTGCTGAAGGACCTTCAGAAGGAGATGGGCCTGTCGGTGATCCTGATCACGCACGACCTCGGGCTGGTCGCGGAAATGGCGGACCGGGTGATGGTGATGTACGCGGGGCAGGCGGTCGAGGAAGCGGACGTGGCCTCCCTTTTCAGCGACCCGCGGCATCCCTATGCCCGCGCGCTGCTCAAGTCCGTCCCAAGCCTCCGGGACGGGGGAAGCCGGAGGCTGAAGTCCATCGAAGGCCAGGTCCCCGAGCGCTACGAGTTCATCGAGGGCTGCCGCTTCTTCAACCGCTGCGATGTGTCCCTGCCTGAATGCGAGCGGACCTTCCAGGAGCTCACGCCGCTTGGGAGCGGGCGCGCGGTGCGCTGCCAGGTGGAGGCGGCGCGGGCGGGCCGGGGCGGCCCCGGCTGAGAGGAAGCGCATGGAAAAAACCGGCGCCAGGCCCCGGACGCCCCTGCTGGAAGTCAGGGGGCTCAAGAAGCATTATCCCATCCGCGGGGGGCTCATCCCGCGCGTGACGGGCAGCGTCAGGGCCGTCGACGGCGTGGATTTTGAGATCTTCAGGGGCGAAACGCTGGGCTTGGTCGGCGAGTCAGGCTGCGGCAAATCCACCGTCGGCCGCCAGGTGGTCGCGCTGGAAACGCCAAGCGCCGGCCGCGTGCTTTTTGACGGGGAGGACCTCGCGGGCCCGCGCAGGAGCGGGGACAGGTCCGGCCGCACCAGGCTGCAGATGATCTTTCAGGACTCCTTTTCGTCCCTGAATCCCCGCCGGCACGTAGGCGATATCCTGGCGGCCCCGATGCTGTATCACGGCATCGTCGGTCGCGCCTCCGCCGCGGGGGAGGTGGAGCGGCTGCTTGACATGGTGGGGCTTTCCCGCGACAGCGCCCGGAGGTACCCCCACGAGTTCTCCGGGGGCCAGCGGCAGCGCATCGGCATCGCCCGCGCGCTTTCGCTGCGGCCCGAGCTCATCGTCTGCGACGAGCCGGTGTCCGCGCTGGACGTGTCCATCCAGGCGCAGATCCTCAACCTGTTCAGGGACATTCAAAAAGAGCTCACCCTGAGCTACCTGTTCATCGGCCACGGGCTGGCGGCGGTCAACTATGTCAGCGACCGCGTGGCCGTGATGTACCTTGGGAAAATCGTGGAGACCGCGCCGGCAGGGGAGCTCTTCCTCAGCCCCGCGCACCCCTACGCCAGGGCGCTGTGCGACGCGGCGCCCGCGCCGGACCCCGCGCTGCGGGGCCGCCGAAAGCTGCTGCTGAAGGGGGAGATCCCCTCCGCGGCCGACCCGCCCGCGGGCTGCCGCTTCCACCCCCGCTGCCCCTGGGCGCAGGCGCTCTGCAGCGAGCGGGAGCCGGAACTCCTGCCCGTGCCGGGCCTTGGAAGAGGCCACCGGGCAGCCTGCCACTTCGCGGGGCGCCTCGGGCCCGGCAGCCCGGAAGGAGGGCTGAAGCCTTGACGCGGTATATCATCAAGCGGCTCCTCATCGCCGTCCCGGTGCTGCTGGGGATCACCCTGATCGATTACTTCATCATGAGCAGGGCGGGCAGCCCCCTGCAGATGCTGCAGGGACCGCGCGTGTCGCAGGCGGCGGTCGAGGCCCGCGCGATCCAGATGGGGCTTGACCAGCCTTTCCTTGTGCAGTACTGGACCTGGCTGCTGCAGATCTTCAGGGGGAACCTCGGGTATTCCGCGAAGACCTTCCTGCCCGTCGCCGGGATGATCGCCGACCGTATCGGCCCCACGCTCCTTTTGATGGGCACGTCCCAGTTCCTGGGCATGGCGCTCGCGCTCCCCATCGGGATCTACAGCGCGACGCACCAGTATTCCCGGGGAGATTACGCCTTCGTCACCCTGTCCTTCCTGGGGACGAGCATCCCCGGCTTCTTTCTGTCGCTTGTCTGCGTGTACCTGTTCACCGTGCAGCTCGGCTGGCTCCCCTCCAGCGGCATGACGACGCTGGGCGCGGGCGGGGGCTTCCTGGACGTGGTTACGCATATGGTCATGCCCGTGATCGTGCTGACCGCTTCCCTGATCGGCTCGAACATCCGCTATGTCCGCTCCAGCTTTCTGGAGATCCTCCAGCAGGACTACCTGAGGACCGCGCGCGCCAAGGGCATCGGGCGCTTCCGGGTCGTCAACAGGCACGCCCTGCGAAACGCCCTCCTGCCCATCGTGACGGTCATGGGCATGCAGCTCCCCATGCTGTTCGGGGGCGCGGTCATCGTCGAGCAGGTCTTCTCCTGGCCGGGGCTGGGGCTGATGACCATGAGCGCGATCATGGGCAGGGATTATCCCGTGATCATGGGGGTCTGCCTGTTTTCGGCGGCGATCGTGCTGGCGGGCAACCTCCTGACCGACATCGTCTACGCGATGGTGGACCCCACCATCCAGTACCGATGAAGGGGGATGACACGAAAGCCGGCGGGAGGGCCGGGGCCGCCCGGACGTCCGAGTCCTGGGCCGGGCTGGTCTGGCGGCGCTTCCTGCGGCACAGGCTCGCGGTCGTCAGCCTTCTGTTTCTGGCCTTCATGATCACGGCGGCGCTGCTTGGGCCCCTGTTCAGCCCCTACGGCGCCAACCAGATCGCCGGGAAGTTCTCTTCGCCGCCCGGGCAGGGTTTTCTGCTGGGGACCGACCAGGTGGGCAGGGACGTGCTCACCCGCCTGCTGTACGCGACGCGCGTTTCGCTGCTGGTCGGCTTCGCGTCCACGGCGATCGCGACCGCCATGGGCGTCCTGCTCGGGCTGCTGTCGGGCTACTTCGGGGGTTGGGTGGACATGCTCATCATGCGCTTCACGGACATGGTCATGTCTTTTCCCTACATCCTGCTGGTGCTGGTCGCGGCGGCGATCTTCAAGCCCGGGCTGTGGAACATCATCCTGATCCTGGGTTTCGTGGACTGGCCGGGCGTCGCGCGGCTCGTGCGCGGGAACGTGCTGTCCCTGCGGGAAACCACCTTTGTCAAGGCGGACATCGTGGCGGGCCTGCCACCGCGCCATATCCTGTTTTCCGGCATCCTGCCCAACACCGTCGCCCCGATCCTCGTGTACGCCACCTCGGTCGTGGCGCTTTCGATCCTGGACGAGGCGGCGCTGAGCTTCCTGGGCATGGGCGTGCAGCCGCCCACCGCGAGCCTGGGCAACATGCTCGGCGGGGCGGAGTCCATCACGGTCCTGACCACCCGGCCTTGGCTGTGGGTGCCGCCGGGGCTGCTGATCGTCCTGCTGGTGCTGGCCATCAGCTTTGTCGGCGACGCCTTCAGGGACGCGGTCGACCCGCGGGACATCCGATGAGAGGGCGCGTCCGAGCGCAAAAGGAGAGGAACGATGCTCAACTGTATCAGACGGGCGCTGCTGGCCGTTCTGGCCGCTTCTTTCCTGACCGCGGCCGCGCCTGCCGCTTCCGCGGCGGAAGCGCCGGGGTTGCTCCGGGTCCTTTTGACGAACCTGCAGCTGACCGACCGCCTGGACATCGCGCTTGACGGGAGCTACAGCATCGGCGGCAGGATCGCTTTCCAGAGAGGCAGCAAAATCATCGTTTCCTCCGCGGGCGGGACGCTCAGGCTGTACTACGAGGGCCTGGTGATGGACTTTGGCGAGCGCCTCGCGCTTGGCAGGCACGCCGTCGCCGCGGGCCTCGAGAACGGCCTGCGCTTCAACGGCGGCTACCCGCTCTTCGCCGGCGACCTGCACCTCGCCGCGAAATCCGGGATGCTGCAGGCCGTGCTGCATATCCCTGTGGAGGAATACCTCCTTGGCGTCGTCCCGCATGAAATGAGCGACTCGTTCCCTTTGGAAGCCCTCAAGGCGCAGGCAGTCGCGGCGCGCAGCTACGCGCTCAGAAAGGCCGGAAGCGCGCTCGAATATGACGTCGTGGACAACGCCAACGACCAGGTATACCGCGGTTCCGTCAGGGAGAACGCGGGCGCGGCCCGGGCTGTTATGGAAACAACGGGGGTCTGCGGGACCTACCGGGGGCGGCTGGCCGAGACCTTCTATTCCGCGAGCAACGGCGGCCAGACCGAACTGCCCGAACATGTCTGGGGCGCGGGGGACTACGGGTACCTGGCCATGACCGACGACCCCTACGATCTCGCCAACCCCCTGAGCGAACTGCGGACCTTTGTCCTGCCCCTGGAGAAAGGCGGAGACGGCACCGTCCGGGCGCTGTGGGAGACGCTTTCCGGCGAAGCGGAAAAAGAGATGCGGTCGCGAGGCTACAGCCCGGAGACCAGCCGTTTCCGCGTCGCTTCCGTCGCGGGCCTCACGGCGCACAGCCCCCGTTACGCCGCGCCCTCGATGCTGATGACCCGCCTGAGGTTCGATCTGCGCCTGCAGTGGCAGCGCCCTGTCCCGGCCGCCGGCGCGGAGGAGGAAGAGATCCACCTGTTCCCGACCGTGACGGCAACGCCTGTCCCGGCCGCCGCGCCGGATACGCCCGTCTGGTCCGACTGGCTGCCATTTGAAGGCACGGTGCCGGTCGACCTGCCGATCTTTCCGGATCTTGAGCGGATGATGGGCCTGTCGATCAACGGCGACGACAACGAGCTGGTCACCGTCCGTCGGGAAGAGGGGCGTTTCGTGATCGAGTCCCGCAGGTACGGGCACGGCGTGGGGATGAGCCAGCGGGGCGCCCAGCAGATGGCGGCGCAGCATGGCTGGAGCTACGAAGAGATCCTGGGGTTCTACTACCCCGGGATGACGCTGGAGAAGCGGACCTACGCCCCCCCGCTCCTTCCCGAACTGTTCGTCTCCTACCTCGCCACGCCGGGGCCCGCCGCGACGCCCACGCCGCGCCCGACCCTCATGCCGGCGACGCAGCCCCTCCGGGAAGGGGAATACCGTGTCAGGGTCAGCCTGATCGCGGCGGATTCCTCCCTGAACCTGCGCAACCTCCCCGGAACGGCCGGCGCGGTGCTCATGCGGCTCCTGTACGGCCAGGAGCTCATCGCGGAGGGGGAGTCCGTGGACGGCTGGCTGCGGGTCAGGACAGACGTTACGGAAGGCTATGTGATGGAAAAATTCGTTGAACGGATCGATCCCGTCCCGACCCCGGCGCCTTAGGGAACGGGATCGGCGCCCGGCGGGGAGGCGTCCGGAGCCTGCCGGACCAAAGACGCCGGAACGGGGGGCCTGTTCGCCCGGTTCCCGGCAAAAAAGAGGACCAGCGCAGCCCAGGCGAGGGCGAAGGTCAGCAGGGACGCCGGAGTGACCGGCTCCCTGTAGATCAGCGCCCCGATAAGCAGCTGCAGCGTCGGGCTGATGAAGGTCAGCATGCCGCTGACGGAGTAGGGCACATGCCTGACGCCGGACGAAAAGAGCAGCAGCGGCGCCGCCGTCACGACCCCGGCCAGGGGCAGCAGGAGCAGCCGCCAGCCTGAGAGGACCGCCGTTGCCCCTCCGCCCCTGAGCTCCAGCAGCACGATGAACGCGAGGGCGAAGGGCGCGACCGGCAGCATTTCCATGAACAGGGAAAGCTCGGCGCGCCCTTTCACCCGTTTTTTCATCGCGCCGTACGCGGAAAACAGGGCGCCGATCGCCAGGCTCAGCCAGGGGAAGCGGCCGCTCAGAAACACCGGGACAGCCACGCCCGCCGCGGCCAGCGCGACGGACAGCCACTGGAGCGGGCCCAGGCGTTCGCGAAAGAAAGCCGAACCGATCAGGATGGACAGGATGGGGGAGAGGTAATAGGCGAGGCTGCTGTCCAGGATGCGGCCGCTGTTGACGGCGTACACGTACAGTCCCCAGTTGCCGCAGATCAGCAGGCCGCAGGCGGCCAGATACCCTGTCTGGCTCCGGTCCCGCAAAAGCTTCCCGATCTCGTTGAGCCTCCCGCCGGAAGACAGGAGCGCGAACGCGGCGAGGAGGGACCACAGCACGCGCTCCGCGAGGATGAGCACCGGGTCCATTGCGGCCAGCAGCTTCCAGAACACCGGGAGCAGGCCCCAGACGGTATGCGAGAGCAGTACGAGGGCGACGCCTGTTTTCATGATCCGGGGCTCCTTTTCGGGGCTCGGTCCGGTCCCGCCGCGCGAACAGGCGCCGGGGGACCCGTCAGGGGGCATCCTATCCCTCCGCCGGAGGGGAGTCAACCCAGTGAACAGGACTGCGGGGGACCCCGCGGTATGCTATACTCGCTTCAGAAGCGCGTCCCCGGCGGCGCAGCTGAGCGCCCGCCGAAGACGGCCCCAAGGGGGAGAGGAGGAACGCTGTGTTCGTGCAGTTTGAGGACGCCGCGGGCCTGATGGAGAAGGCGCTGCTCAGGAGAGGCTGCCCGCCCAGGAAGGCCGCGAAGGTCGCCCTTGAAATGGCGCGCAATTCCCTGGAAGGCACCTACACCCACGGCATCAACCGCTTTGCCCGCCTGCTGCGGGACATCGACGCCGGGACGGTGCGCCTGGACGTGATGCCGGTGGAAGTGAACGCTTTCGGCGCGCTGCTCAGCCTTGACGGACAGCTGGGCTTGGGCGTGGTCAACGCGGCTTTCGCCATGGACAGGGCGGTCTCGCTGGCGCGCGCGCACGGGATCGGCCTGGCGGCGCTGCGCAACACCAACCATTGGATGCGCGCGGCGACTTACGGCCTCCAGGCCTGCGAAGCGGGCATGGCGGCGATCTGTTTCAGCAACACCCGTCCCAACATGCCCGCCTGGGGCGCGTCCGACCCGCGCCTGGGCAATAACCCGCTCGCGCTCGCCTTCCCCCGGCCGGGAGGACACGTGGTGCTGGATATGGCGATGTCGCAGTTCTCCTACGGTGCCCTGGAGCTGGCGAAACTGCAGGGGCGCGCCATGCAGGCGGACGCGGGCTACGACAGGGACGGGAACCTGACGCGCGACCCCTCTGAGGTGCTCAGCAGCAGCCGCCTGCTTCCCGCGGGGATGTGGAAGGGAGCGGGCCTTTCGCTGCTGCTGGACCTGTTCGCCGCCTGCCTGTCACTGGGCAACTGCACCGCTGCGGTCGGCCGCCTGGGCGGAGGGGAGCGGGGGCTCTCGCAGCTGTTCATCGCCGTGGACTGGGCGAAGATCGCGCCGCCCGCGCAGGCGCAGGCCATCGCGGACGACGCCCTCTCCTTCCTCCTGGGATCCCGGAAGGCGCAGGGCGCAGGCCCGGTCAGGTACCCGGGGCAGAAGGCGCCGGAGGTCCGGGACAGGAACCTCAGGGAAGGGATCCCCGTCGATGACGCCGTGTGGGAGGAGATCCTCTCGTTACAGAGGCCGTGAACCGGCAGCGCGGGGCGGTCCCGGACAGCCCCGGGGAAGGAAACCGAAATGAAGGAGCAAGCCGCCGGACTGATCCGCTCCCAGGACCTCTGCGCGCTGGCGACCTGCGGGCAGGGCCGGCCCGAGGCGTCCCTGATGCAGTATGCGGCCGGCGAGGGAGGGACGCGGCTGTATATGCTGTCCCTGCGCGACAGCCGGAAAGCCCAGGACATCGCGGAGAACCGGCAGGTCAGCGTACTCATCGACACAAGGGGCCGGCGGGGGCCCGTCGCGGCGCTCACGCTGCATGGGACAGCCGCGCTGCTGCCCAGGGAACGCTGGGACGGCGGCATGCTCGCGCAGCTTCTGCGCGTCAACGCGGACCTCAAGGGGCTTGCGGAGGACGGGCGCTGCGTGATGATCCGCGTGGACATTGAGGCGAGCCAGCTGGTCCTCAGGGCGGATGAGGCCGGCAGGCAGGAGACGCGGGGACAGGAGGCCTGACAGGGACCGGGCCCCGCGCCCGCCCGTTTGAGCCCGCCGGTCCCGGGTATGCTGTAAAGGCCCCCGGCTGTGCCGTTGCTGTCCGGGCGGATCGACAGACGAAAGGACGTGGCCGATATGAAAGAATTATTTTTCCCGGTGGCCGTGCTGCTCCTCTCCCTGACGCTGACGGCCTGCACGGCCAAGGATCTCTCTCCCGCGGCGACGGCGACTGTCCCCGCTGCCGTGACGGAGGCTCCCGCTGAGGCGGAAGCGCCGGCCAGAAAAGCGGAATACCGCAAAATCACCGCCGAGGAGGCCAAGGCGCGCATGGACAGCGGCGACCCCGTCGTCATCCTTGACGTTCGCACGCAGGGCGAATACGACAGCGGCCATATCCCGGGCGCGGTCCTCCTCCCCAACGAGACCATCGGCGCCCGGAGGCCTGAGCTCCTGCCCGACCTCGACGCGGAGATCCTGGTCTACTGCCGCTCAGGCAGCCGCAGCCGCCAGGCCGCGGGGAAGCTGGTGGGCCTGGGCTACACCGGGATCTACGATTTCGGGGGGATCATCAGCTGGCCCTACGAGGTGGTGACCGAAGCGCCGGCGACGGAAGCGCCGGCCGGAAAGGCGGAATACCGCAAAATCACCGCCGAGGAGGCCAAGGCGCGCATGGACAGCGGCGACCCCGTCGTCATCCTTGACGTTCGCACGCAGGGCGAATACGACGGCGGCCATATCCCGGGCGCGGTCCTCCTCCCCAACGAGACCATCGGCACGGAAAGGTCCGCGCTCCTGCCCGACCTTGACGCGGAGATCCTGGTCTACTGCCGTTCGGGCAACCGGAGCCGCCAGGCGGCGCAGAAGCTGGTGGACATGGGCTACACCGGGGTCTACGATTTCGGGGGGATCGGCAGCTGGCCCTACGAGGTGGTGACCGAATAGGATCGGCCTATCAACGCGGCAGAGGCCCCCGCGCATATGCGCGGGGGCCTCTGCCGCATCCGTCCCTCAGGCGCCGACCGCCCTTTTCCCCTTCCATTTCAGCACAAACAGCAGAAGCGCCGCCAGATAGGCCACGCAGAGCCCGAGCGTAAGGAAAAGCATCGCGGGGGAATCGGGCGCCAGCCCGACCATGACGAGGATGGGCACGCCAAAGAGGATGCCCGTGCCGCTGCCGACCACCAGCTGGTCCGCTGCGGGGGTTTTGCAGGAGGGGTCGATCTGCCTGAGCAGCAGCACGCCGGAACTGATGGTGCCCGTGAGCATCCCGTACATCGCCACGAAGCTCTCCTCTGCGAAGCCCGGGCTGAGCTCCCTGGTGACCCGTTTCAGGTACAGGTAGGTGACCCAGCCCCCTGCCGCCGCCATCAGCGCGAAGGGCAGCCACAGGCCCCTGAGGTCGCCGATGTCGATGGAGGCGATGCCGGCGATGATCATCAGGTCGAAGGCCAGGCCGGAAAGACGGTTGAGGAGGTAGTTGTTCTGGTACTGGCGGTTCATCAGGCGCTTTTTCCGAAGGACGGTGAGCAGGCTGCGGATTCCCATGGCGACCGCGGAACCGGTGATGAAATTAAACCCCCAGAACAGCGGCGTGAGCAGCCTCGCCGCGCCCGGCATCACCGCCGCGATGCCATCCGTGAGGCCCCGGGTGACCAGATAGGTGATCAGATAGGTCAGCAGCACCAGCGCGAACTGCATGGACAGGCGGTCCACCGAATCGGAGAGCGGGACCTCGTTTTCGTCCTGGAAGGCCTCCGTCACGATGGAACCGGAGACCGGCTGTGCCTTTGAGGGGGCGTAGCGCTTGTTTTTGACGAGGCGCCTCGTGTACCAGATCCCCACCAGACAGGCGCAGAGATACCCGCTCGCGGCCAGCGACAGCCCGAAGGACCGGCCCCCGGCGAACCCCAGGCTTTCGTAGGTGCTGCCCACGTTGTTGGCCTGCCCGGGGCCCTGCCCGTAAGCCATGGGCAAGAGGATCCCTGAGGCGGGGAACAGCTCCGGCATGAAGGTGGCTGAGAGAAGGATGGAGATCGCGAGTCCCACGACCGCCTGCAAAAGGTAGGTGCTGACGATCAGCGCCCCGCTCTTGAAGGCGAACAGCCCCCCGAGACCCTTTTTTGCCGTGCGGAGGGACAGCGCGATGAAGCCCAGCGCGATGCCGTGGTAGGTGACCATTTCCAGCAGTTCCGTCGGGACCCTCAGCAGGCCCGTGACCCGCAGGGCGAGCAAAATGAAGCCCGCCAGCGCTGCGACGGGGATGAGGCTTTCGCGGACGAAGGCGACCTTGCGGTTGAGCACGTTGGCCAGGAGCAGGAGCCCGGCGATCACGCCCATCCAGATGAAAAAATTCCACAGCCCGTGGTTCGCGCTTGAGTAATCCATGCCTTCAGTCCTTCTTCTCGCGCAGGATCTGGTACAGATCCCGGTATTTGAGCGCGCTCCGCGCGCGGCGGGGCTCAAGTTCGTAGCTGTTCCCCCGGATGTCCGTGAACTGCAGGGTGTTCTTTCTGAAGATCGCCATGCCTGAGATCTCCTCGACCGGGAGGCGGAAATCCCCGACGGAGAGTTCCTCCGCGTCCATCCTGAGGGCGCCGGAAGCGACGGTCCTGAAACGGTGGCCGCCCTCCAGCAGCCGCAGCGTCTCCCCCTCGTCGAGCAGCGCGGTGCCGCCGGGCGCCTGTTCAAGCCGTTCCCGCAGCTGCCGCTTCTGCCAGAGCGCCCAGTCCCTGACGCTCCTGAAGGGGACGCTTCCCTCCAGGTATCCGAACTCCGTGTACCTCGCCTTCAGGCCACAGGCGCAGGACAGCTTGTCGCCCAAGCCCCTCAGCGTGCCGATGCCCCCGCAGGCCGGGCACAGGTACAGCGCGTTTTCGAGCCCTTCTGCCGCCCGGCGGCCCCGGTATGCGACCGGTTTCTCTTCCTGCCGGGCGTAGGCATCTGTATAAATGTCCCTGGCGATCGCGGCGCTGATCTCCCCGGGGCTCATGGCGCCGAGCTCCTCCGGCGCGTATTCCTTAACGACGGATCCGCGCGCTTTTCCCCTGCGGAGCGTATGCCCCCATCGGGGCAGGGAAAAATACCCGCCCTCGATGCGGTAGGTGACCAGGCCGGCGCCGGAGGCGCGCACCAGCGCGCCCGTCGTGGGGGGGATCTCCCCGGTCAGGCCGTCGAAGGTGGTGTTGCCCTCCGCGAAGAGGCAGACGTTTTTCCCCGCCTGCAGCCGCCGCAGCAGCCCCATGGCCGTACCCATGTCCGCCCTGCCCTTGCGCTTGGGGATGGGCGAAAAAAAGAAGCGGAGAAAAGCGGCCAGCCAGCGGCTGCGGTAAAGCGCTTCGCCGATGACGAAATACATGGGCCGGGAGAAGCTGCGGCCGGCCAGGATGAAATCATACTCGGTCACATGGTTGGAGATCACCAGATAGGGCGGGGGGAGACGCGGCTGCCTGTCCGCCCTGAACCGGAAAGCGTACGCAAAAAAGGGGCAGAGGAGAACCCTCATGACCCGGTAGGAAATCGCGTGGCGCCTCGCGCCTTGGACCACGGCCTTTGCCATCGGAAACCTTTCTGGCGCCGGGGCCGGCAGCGCTGTGACCATCGGGCTGGGACCGCTGCGGGGCCTCTCGCGGCGCAGTATAGCATCTCCCTCCTGCAGGGGCAACGCGCGCAGGCTGTTCACGCGGCTGGAGAGGACGTATACTTGGAGAGGCCGGAGCCGCGCGCAGGGCAGCGGCGCGGCCTGATGCAGCACGGCGGGGAGGGCGGACGATGGCGCTCACATTCGAGGAAGTCCGGGCGGACGAGGCAGTCAGCGCCTACATCCGCAGGGCGGACGAAGCCCTGGAGGCAAGGGGCTACACCGAGCATTCCTTTCCCCATGTCACGCGCACGGCACTCACCGCCGCGAGGATCCTTAGGGAGACGGGGCACGCGGAGCGGGAGGCGGAGCTGGCCGCGATTGCCGGATACCTGCACGATATCGGCAACGTTGTCAACCGGGACGGGCACGAGCACAGCGGCGCGCTGATCGCCTTTTCGCTCCTGACACGGATGGGCGGGGATCCCGACGACATCGCGGCGGTCATTGCCGCCATCGGCAACCACGACGAAGGGACAGCCTTTCCCGTCAGCGCCATGGCGGCCGCGCTGATCCTTGCCGACAAAACGGACGTGCGCCATACCCGCGTGCGCGGGAAGGGAGAAGGCGCCCGGGACATCCATGACCGTGTCAACTCCGCGGTCCGGAGCGCCGACCTGGCTGTCGACGGGGAGCAGCGGGCCGTCAGGCTCCATCTGACCATCGATACGGCGCAGTCCCCGATCTCCGATTATTTCGAGATCTTTCTCAGCCGTATGCTGCTCTGCCGCCGCGCGGCGGAGAAGCTCGGATATCTCTTCAGCCTGTCGATCAACGGCCAGGTCATGATGTAAACCGCCCGCGGGTGTGGAAAGATCACGAAAATCGAAGAAAAACGTCATAATAAGAAGATCATTGACGTATTGCCGCGTTGGGCGCGGATCGGGGCGGATTATGAATCATTTCTGACTTTGACCATTCCTGACCATTATGTTACTCTTGGGCTGCCGAAGGGGCCCAGGGCGCTCCGGGCAAAAAAGAGAAGCGAAATGGCTTGAAAACCAACATTCAAGGAGGCAGTCAGTATGTACACCATCGTTCCTTTCCGCGGCCGCCGCGCGCTCAGCGTGCCCAGGCAGCTCAACAGCCTGTTTGACGACCGTTTCTTCCGCTCTTTCTTTGACATGAGCGACATGATGGGCAGCTCCGGGCTCAGCTGCGGTTTCCGGGTGGATATCAAGGACCAGAAGGACAGCTATGTCCTGGAGGCGGAGCTCCCCGGCCTGACGGAGGACCAGATCAACCTTTCCGTCGACGAGAACACCCTCAAGATCAGCGCCGAGACGAAAGCCAGCGGCGAAGAAAACGACAGCGAGTACTACTACCGGGAGCGCCGCTACGGGCACTGCGAGCGTAGCTTCAACCTGGAGGGCATCAAGCAGGACGGCATCCAGGCCGAGTATAAAAACGGCATCCTGTACGTGACCCTCCCCAAGCAGATGCCCGAGCCAAAAAAGGCCGAAAGGCGCATCGCGATCAGCACCCCTCCCGAAGAAGAGAAGTAAGCCCGGACAGGGACGCGGCGCCGGATCAGGCCGCGAAGAGGGCCGCCCGCGAAACGGGCGGCCTTTTTGCGCGGCCTTGCGGGCCTTCAGGGCGACAGGGTGAAGAGGGGCCCAAGCTCCAGGATCAGTCCCCCAAACGTCGGCGCCGGGGTGAAGAGGGGCCCGAGCTCCAGGATCAGCCCCCCAAACGTCGGCGCCGGGGTCGGGGTCCGCGGAGCCTTGGTGTTGGGGACCGGCGCTTCGGTGTGGGGGCGGAAGGTGCTGTGCGCCGCCGGCGTCTGGATGGAAAGGGCGGTCGCCGTCGGCTCTTCCCCCGGGCCCGGGGTCCGTCCGTCTTCCCGTTCCGGGGTGACGATGACGATCGTGCCGTAATTGGCCAATGCGCTTTCGCTGAAGAGCAGGCGCTGGTCCTCCGCGGACGCGAGGCCGTCGCGCTTGAGCCCGTTGACGGCTTCGAACAGCTCCACCGCCGCGCGGGTCCCCCGGCCGTAGATGCCGTCCAGCGCCAGGCCATAGTAGTGCAGGTCGTATAGGCGGGACTGGAGGGAATAGACCTCGTAGCCCCTGTCGTCGGGCCCGACGGGAGCGAAGGGGTACAGGCCCAGGGACTTGAGCTGCGCCCCGATCTGGTAGAAATAGCTCAGGGCTTCCTCCGGGGTGAAGGCGTTGTCCGTGCCTGCCGCAGGGAAGCACAGGGCAAGGAGCGCGAGGGCCGCCAGCACGGCGGGCAGCGTTTTCTTCATGGCGATTCCTTCCTCTCCTCTGGAACCGGCGGGCGGGGAGGCTTGCCGGCTACTTGACGTGGATATTCCCGGTGAAGGCGCTGGCCTTGCTCTCGCCGTCCTTGACGATGACGCGCACCTTGTAGTTTCCTGGTTTTTCCGGGCTGAAGCTGAAGCTGTTCGACGCGGAATAGGCGCGGGACAGGCTGGTGGCGGCGCCTCCCAGGTAGACCAGGAAGTGGTACTGGTAGACGCCCGTCCCGCCTCCCGCGCAGGCGGTCACGGTGACGGGGGAGCGTACGGAAGCGTAGGCGGGGCTCGCCGCCGCATTGACGAACAGGGCTTCCGCGGCGGGCGGATCGGTGACAGGAGGCGGCGCGACGGTGACTTCGAACGTCGGCCCCGGGGTGGCGGCCGCGGGCGGCCGGGGGGTGACGCGGGGCCCAGGGGTACGGGTCGCGGGCGCGGGCGTCGCGGTGAGGACGGTGAAGGTGGGATACAGGGTGTACCGGGGCCTCAGCGTCACGACAAGCTCGGCGCTGTCTCCCTCCGCGCTGCCCGTGCCGTCGCGGACCAGGGCGTGCATCCGGTAGACGCCCGCCCGGCTGAGGAGACAGCGGACGGCGTTCGCGTCCCAGCGGTACAGCCCGTACTCGAAGGCCCCGTCCCGTGTGAGGGTGAAATCGTATTCCCTTTCGCCGCTGCCGCCCCGCATGACGACGGTCCAGGTGACCTCGTCGCCCGCGAACGCTGTTTCCCTGTCCGCCAGCACAGAAAGGATCTGAATCGGCAGCAGCATCCAGGTCCCCACGTGCACCTCTTCGCTGAGCAGCATGTCCGTGCCGCTTTCGTCCCGGGCGTACCCAAGCCCGCGGTAGCTGCCCGCTCCCAGGCCGGCGGTGCTGAACGTGTTGTTTGCTCCCCAGGGGAATTCCATGACCAAGCTGTCCTCCGCATCCAGCAGTTCGAACCTGTACTCGGGCGCTCCGCTGCCCCCCGCGGCGGTGACCGTCCAGGTGACCGTCGCGCCGATCAGCGGCCGCGTCCGGTCGGGGGTGACGCTTGCGACTGAAACAGGCGCCAGCACCTCGACGAAGGGGCTGTAAGCGCCGGCCAGGGCCGTATGGCCGTTTGCGTTGAACCAGGCCCTGTATCTGCCCGCTTCCGCTGGGGCGCAGGTCCAGGCGAAGCTTCTGGTGGTCCAGGGGACCGTCCCGACCCCGCCGCTGTCCACGATCTCCCCATCCCTGTACAGGATGAACTCGTAGCGGATCTCGTAGCCGGTCCCGCCCGCCGTGACGGCTGAGAAGGTGACCGGCTCCCCGGGCAGCGCCGTTTCCCGGTCGGCCTCCACGCGGACCACGGAGAGGGGGGGCATGATGGCGTGGCGGAGGATGACGGTCCGGGTGGCAGAGCTGTCCCGGACGATCCCGTGAACGAAGTAGATCCCCTCCCTGTCGGGGGTGAGGCTGACGCGGTTGAGGGGACTGTAGCGCTGGGACAGCACTTCCTCGCTGCCCCGGTAGCTGTCGTCATAGATGTCCGTCCCCCAGTAGATGTGGAACTCGTATTCCTTTGTCCCGCTGCCGCCCTGCGCGGTGAGCGTCCAGGTCGCGGGCGCGCCGATCGCGGGGCTTTCCGGGCTCGCCGCGAACGCGGTGATCTGCAGAAGTTCCGACGCGGCCGCGGGGAGGGCGCAGACCCCGCAAAGCAGCGCGGCGAGCAGCAGGCACAGGCGCCGCCTTATGGGTTTCATGTGGATCACACTCCTGTATGGGTCGGCTGACGCGATGGAGATTCGATTGCGTATGCGGGTCGGGAGAGGCTTTCCGTTCGTTTGGAGTATACGCTTTGAATTCAAATAATACAAGAGGCTCCGACGCCGGCGCTGCAGGGAGAGCAGGGAGGGCGTCGGGGGGAAATCCGCCGGGACGGTTGAAAAACGACGCCGGCGGGGATATAACCTGACTTTTACAGTTTGAACTTCGAGTAGCCGTTTTTCTGCAAGCGCGT
>CAZLYF010000002.1:0-49991 GCA_964563725.1 uncultured Oscillospiraceae bacterium | reverse complement strand
GCTTCTGCATCGTGACCTTCAGCCCCCGGCACTTGAGCAGGCGCCCCAGCGACGCCGCGGTGATCCCCTTCCCAAGGGAGGAGACGACCCCGCCTGTGATGAAGATGAATTTCGCGCCCATGCCCCTTCCTTTCGGTGTCCGGTTCCCGCCCGCGCCGCTTACCGGGGCGCTCCGCCCGCCTGTCCCGACAGCCAGCGGCCGGCTTGCCCGGCGCAGCTGATCCCCTCGGCGATCGCCCTGACCACGAGCGACGGACCGACGCGCAGGTCCCCTGCCGCGAAGACCTTCGGGTCGTCCGTCCCGTGTTCTCCCGGACGGGTCAGCGCGCGCCCCCGGCCGTCGAGCCGGAGCCGCAGGGCCTCCGCCGCGGCGGGCGGGCAGCCCTCGAAGCCGGCGGCGACGAGCAGCAGCTCCGCCTCCTCCGTCCATTCGCTGCCGGGGACCTCCCTCATGTCGGCCCGCCCCGTGCCGGGATCGCGCCAGGCTTCCAGCCGGACCAGGACCGCGGCCCGCAGACCGCCGTCCCCGCCGGCGGCGCAGCGCTTGACGGTGGCGCAAAAAACCCTCGGATCCCTCCCGAACAGCGCGGCCGCCTCTTCCTGGCCGTAATCGGTCTTCAGCGTCCGCGGCCAGCGGGGCCAGGGGTTGTCCTCGGGCCGGCCCGCGGGCGGCATGGGCAGCATTTCCAGCTGCAGCACCGAGCGGCAGCCCCCTCGCAGGACCGTGGCGACGCAGTCGTTGCCCGTGTCGCCGCCGCCCACCACGATCACGCGGCGTCCCCTGGCGTCCATATCCGGGGGCAGGGGCTGCGTTTCGTCGAGCAGGCCCTTTGTGACGGCCTTGAGGTAGTCCACCGCGTAGTGGACGCCGCGGGCCTGCGCGCCTTCCGCCTTGAGTTTCCTGGGCGCCTGGGCCCCGCAGCACAGCAGCACGGCGTCATGGCCACGGAGGAGCTCCTCCATGGAGAGGTCCTTTCCCACGTCGACGGAGGTCCTGAACCGGACCCCCTCGCTTTGCATCAGGCGGACCCGCCTGTCAAGGACCCCCTTGTCCAGCTTCATGTTCGGGATCCCGTACATCAGCAGCCCGCCGACCCGGTCCTCGCGTTCGTACACGGTGACGGAGTGGCCCTGCCGGTTGAGCCGGTTCGCCGCGGCGAGCCCCGCGGGCCCGGAGCCTACGACGGCGGCGCGCCTGCCCGTCCTTGAGGAAGGGGGAACGGGACGGACGACGCCCGACGAAAAGGCGTGTTCGATGATGGCGTATTCGTTGTCCCGGATCGACACGGCGTCGGCGTGGAGCGCGCACACGCAGGCCGCTTCGCAGGGGGCCGGACAGACCCGGGACGTGAACTCCGGAAAATCGTCTGAAAGGAGCAGCAGCTCCGCGGCAAGGCCCCAGTCGCCCCGCCAGAGCGCGTCGTTCCATTCCGGTACCCGGTTGTGCAGGGGACAGCCGGCCGCCGCCCCGTCAAAGAGGAGCCCGGACTGGCAGAAGGGCACCCCGCAGTCCATGCAGCGCGCCCCCTGCAGGCGGCGCTCCTCCTGCGCCAGGGGCAGACGGAACTCCCCGAAGTGCCCGATCCTGTCCGCCGGCGCGCCCGCCCGGTCGCTTTTTCGTCCGTATTCCAGGAAACCCGTGGTTTTTCCCATCGCGCCCCCTATCCCCCGGCCAGGGAACTGAACGCCCTGTCCCAGGCCTGCTCTTCAGACAGGCCCTGCGCCTCGCAGGCCGCGATCGCCCGGAGCATGCCGCCGTAGTCCGCCGGGACCACCTTCCAGAACAGGGGCAGCCAGGCATCGAAGCCGTCGAGGATCCGGCCGGCCTTTTTTGAGCCCGTTTCCCGGCGGTGGGCCTCGAGCAGGCCGCGCAGTTCCCCGATGTCCTCCCGCGCCGACAGCCGCTGCGCGCGCACCATCCCGCGGTTCAGGCGCGAGAGGAAGTCCCCCTCCTCGTCGAGCACATAGGCGATCCCGCCGCTCATCCCGGCAGCGAAGTTCCTGCCCGTCCGCCCCAGCACGACGGCCACGCCGCCGGTCATGTACTCGCAGCCGTGGTCCCCCAGGCCTTCCACCACGGCCAGGGCGCCCGAATTGCGCACGCAGAAGCGCTCCCCGGCGATGCCGCTCAGGAAGGCCTTCCCGGCCGTGGCCCCGTAGAGGGCTGCGTTGCCCGCGATGACGTTCTCCCCGGGCTCAAAGGGGCTTTCGGCGGGCGGGCGCAGCGTGATCTTCCCGCCCGAGAGGCCCTTTCCCAGAGAATCGTTGGCGTCGCCCGCAAGGCGCAGCGTCAGCCCGGACGGGATGAAGGCGCCGAAGGACTGGCCGGCCCCGCCGCGGCAGGAAACAGTCAGGGTATCTTCCGCGAGCGCGTTCCCGTGCAGCCGCGCGACCTCGGAACCCAGGATCGTGCCCAGCGTACGGTCCGTGCTGCTGACGTCCAGGCTGCAGGAGGCCTTCTCGCCACTTTTCAGCGCTTCGCCCAGGTCCCTGAGCAGGACCCGTTCGTCCAGCGTCCTCCCAAGGCGGAAATCGAAGGCCTTGCCGGGATCGGAACAGGCGCGGCCGGTCGGGGCCGCCTCGTCGAGGAGCCGATCGAGATCCAGTTTCGGGCGGCCGCAGCCCGGCTCCCAGCCGCGCGCGCGCAGCAGGCCGCTGCGCCCGACCATCTCGTCCACCGTGCGCAGGCCGAGCCGCGCCATGATCCCGCGCAGTTCCTCGGCAACAAAGCGCATGAAGCGGATCACCTGCTCCGGCTCACCCCGGAAACGCGCCCTGAGTTTCGGGTTCTGGGTGGCGATCCCCGTCGGGCAGCTGTCCCGGTCGCACACGCGCATCATCATGCAGCCCATGGCCACCAGCGGCGCCGTCGCGAAGCCGAACTCCTCCGCCCCCAGCAGGGCCGCCACCGCCACGTCCCTCCCGGTCATCAGCTTTCCGTCGGTCTCCAGCCTGACGCGCGCGCGCAGGCCGTTCTTCAGCAGCGTCTGCTGCGTTTCCGCCAGGCCCAGCTCCCAGGGAAGGCCCGCGTGATGGATGGAGGACAGCGGCGCGGCGCCGGTGCCCCCGTCGTGGCCGGAGATCAGGATCCCCTGCGCGCCGGCCTTGGCCACGCCGGACGCGACCGTGCCCACCCCCGCTTCCGCCACCAGCTTCACGGTGATCCGGGCGCCGCGGTTGGCGTTTTTCAGGTCGTAGATCAGCTGCGCCAGGTCCTCGATGGAGTAGATGTCATGATGCGGCGGCGGAGAGATCAGCTGCACGCCCGGGATGGAATGGCGCGTGCGGGCGATCCAGGGGTAGACCTTCCTGCCGGGCAGGTGGCCGCCCTCCCCGGGCTTGGCGCCCTGCGCCATCTTGATCTGGATCTCGTCGGCGCTGAGGAGGTACTCCATCGTCACGCCGAAGCGGCCGGAGGCCACCTGCTTGACGCGCGAGCGGAAGGGCCCGTTGAGGCGTTCGGGCGCCTCGCCCCCCTCGCCGCTGTTGGAACGCCCGCCAAGGCGGTTCATCGCTTCCGCGAGGCATTTGTGGGCTTCCTCCGACAGCGAGCCGTAGGACATCGCGCCGGTCCTGAAGCGGCGGACGATCGCGTCGGCCGGTTCGACCTCCTCAAGAGGGACGGGCGCCCTGTCCCCGAAGCGGAACTCCAGCAGGTCGCGCAGCGCGTGCGGCGGCCCCGCGCCGATGAGGGCGGCGTATTCCGCGTAGCTGTCCCGGCTGCCGCCGCGCACGGCCTCCTGCAGCGCGACGATCGCCCGGGGGCTGTAGAGATGGTCCTCGCAGCCTTCCCCGCTTCGCAGCCTGTAGCGGCCCGGGTTCCGCAGCGCGCGCCCGCCCCCGTCCGCCGCGCCGAAGGCGGCGGCGTGGTGAAAGCGCAGGTCCTCCTCCAGTTCCTCAAGCCCGATGCCCCCCACGCGGCTGGGCGTCCCGGGGAAGCAGCTGTCAAGCAGCTCCCCGCCGATGCCCACGGCCTCGAAGAGCTGCGCGTCCTGGTAGGCCTGGACCGTGGAGATCCCCATCTTGGAGGCGATCTTTTTCACGCTGTGCAGGATCCCGTCCCGCCAGGCGTCCAGCGCCTCCGCTTCCCCTTTGGTCACGCGCCCCCGCCCGCACAGGTCCCTGACGCAGTCTTCGGCCAGGTAGGCTTGGACCGCCCGCGCCCCGTAGCCCAGGAGCAGGGCGACATGGTGCCCGTCCCTAGGTTCCCCGCTTTCCACGATCACCGTGACCGCGGCGCGCCTTCCCGATATGCTCAGGCGCCGCCCCAGCGCGGCTGCCGCAAGCAGGGAAGGGATCGCCATGTGCCGGGCGTCAAGGCCCCGGTCGGACAGGACCAGCGCGTTCGCGCCCCGCGCGCAGGCCTCGTCGCAGCGGGCCAGCAGGCCCTCCAGCGCCGACGCCAGCGTCGCGTCCTTTCCAAAGAGGGTCGAAACGCGCTGGGCGCGCACGGGCCCTTCCCGAAGCGCCAGGACCTTTGCGAGCTCCGTCCCGGTCAGGACCGGGCCCTCCGCCCGGAGCACCGCGCAGTTTTCCTCGCCCGGGCGCAGGAGGTTGCCTTCCGGGCCGATGTACACGGACGCGTCGGTGACGATCTCCTCGCGGATGGCGTCGATGGGCGGATTGGTGACCTGCGCGAACATCTGTTGAAAATAATCGAACAGGGGGCGGTGCGTGCCGGCAAGGACGGCAAGCGGCACGTCGGCGCCCATGGACGAGATGGCCTCGGTCCCGGTCTCCGCCATCGGCAGGATCACGCAGGACAGGTCCTCCTGCGTATAGCCGAAAGCCCGGCAGAGGCGGTTGAGCTCTTCCCCCCTGATGGGGGCCGGGACAGGACCCGGATCCGGCAGCCGGTCCAGCCTGAGCATCCTTCGGGAGAGCCACAGGCCGAAGGGATGGCGCGCGGCGCAGTCCCGCTTGTATTCCGCGTTTTCGACGGCCCTTCCGCCCACGGTGTCCGCCAGCAGGAGCTCTCCCGGGCGCAGGCGGCCCTTGCGCAGGATCCCTTCGGGCGGCAGGTCCAGCGCCCCCACCTCGGAGGCGATGATCAGCCGCCCGTCCCGGGTCTGGCAGAAGCGGGCGGGCCGCAGGCCGTTGCGGTCCAGGGTCGCGCCCACGACGTCTCCGTCCGAAAAAAGCAGCGCCGCCGGGCCGTCCCAGGGTTCCATCATCGTCGACCAGTAGCGGTACAGGTCCCGGACGGCCTCCGGCAGCTCTGCGTTCCCCTGCCATGCCTCCGGGATCGCCGCCATCACGGCGGCGGGCAGCTCCATCCCGTTCATCATGAGGAATTCGAGGGCGTTGTCCAGCATCGCGGAGTCGGAGCCGCCCGCGTCCAGGACCGGGAAGGCCGCGCCGGCAGCCGCGCGCAGGAAGGGGGAATCCATCACGGCTTCCCGGGCCCGCATGCGCGCCGCGTTTGCGCGGATCGTATTGATCTCCCCGTTGTGCAGAAGGAGCCGGTGCGGATGCGCCTTCTGCCAACTGGGGTCCGTATTGGTCGAAAAGCGGGAGTGGACCAGGGCGATCGCCGAAAGGCAGCCCGCCTCGTCCCGCAGGTCGGGATAGAAATCGCGCAGCTGCCCGGCCAGGAGCATCCCCTTGTAGACGACCGTCCTTGAGGAAAGGGAGCAGACATAGCAGGACCGGGCGGCCTTTTCAAACTTCCTCCGGATGAGGTACAGCCTCCGGTCGAACCCGAGGCCGCGCGCCGCGTCCTGCGGCCGTTTCAGGAAACACTGGCGGATGCGGGGCCTGCGGCTGAGCGCGCCCTCGCCGAGCCCGCCCGGGCACACCGGGACCTCCCGCCAGCCCAGGAGGGCCGCCCCGCCGGCCGCCGCCTCACGCTCCAGCGCCTCCCTGTCCCGCCTCTCCTCCTCTTCATTTCCGGAAAAGAAGAGCATGCCGACACCGTAATCCCGTTCGGCGCCCAGATCGAACCCGCCGCGCTCCGCCCACCTGCGAAACAGGGGGTGGGGCGTCTGCAGCAGGATCCCGGCGCCGTCCCCGGTGTCGCCCGCGGCATCGCGCCCGGCGCGGTGCTCGAGCTTCTCGACGATTTTCAGCGCGTCGTCGACCGTCCGCCAGCTTTTCGCGCCGTCCAGGCTGACGACGGCGCCAATGCCGCAGGCGTCGTGTTCAAAGCGGTCGTCAACCAGCCCGCGATGCTCCGTCCCCATTCAGGCTTCCTCCGCGTCAAGCGTTTCCAGGACCCGCCGCGCGGCGCGCTGCATGCGGATCCCCCGCTGCATGCACAGGCGCTGGAGGAAACGGTGGGCCTCTTCCTCATTCATGCGGGCGCTTTGCATCAGCTTCTCCTTGGCGAGCCTGACCAGTTCCTCCTCCCCGGCGGTCCGCTGCTGGCGGGACCACCGGGGGCTGCTTTCTTCCTCGTTCATCAGGGAGCGCACCTCTTCGGTCAGGCCGCCCGCGGAAAAGGGGACCGGCAGCCAGCGGACGCCGTCGCCCTGGCAATACTCCCTCTGCAGCGGCGTCGAGACGGCGAGCACGGCGGCCGACTGCCCCAGTTCCCGGGCAAGCTGGCCGGCCGTCATATCGCTGAGCCTGGCCCCGCACACGACGACGCCGCCGCCCATGCGCTTGACCGCGCGGATGGCGCCGGCGCCCGAGCAGTGCGTCCCGCGCACGCGGATGCCGCCGGCCTCGAGGCTGCCGCGCACGCGCAGGCAGTCCCCTTCCGATTGAAACGCAACGATCACCCTGTCCATCGCGGCCGTCCGTTCCGGTCAGCCCCGGCCCGCCCCCGTCAGTACAGCAGGAGGTATTTTTCGATTTCCCAGTCCGTGACGCGGGTCCGGTACTCGTCCCATTCCTTCGTCTTGCCCGTCACGTACTGGCCGAGGACATGCCCGCCCAGCGTTTCCCTGACCAGCGCGTCCTCCTGAAGCAGCCCGAGCGCTTCCATCAGGGAGCCGGGCAGGCTTTCGATCCCGCGCCCCTCGCGTTCGGCGGCGCTCATCGCGAAGATGTTCTCGGCGATCTCGTCGGGCGGCGTCAGCTTCCTTTCGATGCCGTCCAGCCCCGCGGCCAGGCACAGCGCCAGCGCGAGGTAGGGGTTGCACGCCGGGTCGGGGGAGCGCAGCTCCAGCCGGGTGCTCTGCCCCCGCGCCGCGGGGATGCGGATGAGCACGCTGCGGTTGCTGGCCGACCAGGCCTTGTAACAGGGCGCCTCGTACCCGGGCACCAGGCGCTTGTAGGAGTTGACCAGGGGATTGAGCACCGCCGTCATGCCCCGGACGTGCGCAAGGAGACCGGCGATGAAGCTGTAGGCTTCCCTGGAGAGCTTCCGCCTGTCGCTTTCGTCAAAGAAAATGTTTTTGCCGTCCCTGAAGAGCGACATGTTCGTGTGCATGCCCGAACCGTTGATCCCGAAGATCGGCTTGGGCATGAAGGTCGCGTGCAGGCCGTTCTTCTGCGCCAGGGTCTTGACGGCCAGCTTGAAGGTCATGATGTTGTCGGCGGTCCTGAGCGCGTCGGCATATCGGAAGTCGATCTCGTGCTGGCCTTCGGCCACCTCATGGTGCGAGGCCTCGATCTCAAAACCCATCTCCTCAAGCGTCAGGCAGATCTCCCTGCGCGCGCCCTCGCCGTGGTCCAGGGGACCCAGGTCGAAATAGCTGGCCTTGTCGCCGGTGTGCGTCGTGGGCTCGCCTTTCTCGTCCGTCTGGAAGAGAAAAAACTCGCACTCCGGGCCGACGTTGAAGCAGTAACCCCTGTCCTCGGCCTTTTTGAGGGCCCTCTTGAGCACGTGCCGCGGGTCTCCCTCAAAGGGGGCGCCGTTGTGCTTGTACACGTCGCAGATCATCCTTGCGACCTTCCCGTGCTGCGGCCGCCAGGGGAGCACGGTAAAGGTGTCAAGGTCGGGATAGAGCAGCATGTCCGACTCCTCGATGCGGACGAAGCCCTCAATGGAACTCCCGTCGATGGTGACCTGGTTGTTCAGCGCCTTTTCGATCTGCGAAGAGGTGATCGCCACGTTTTTCAGCTGCCCGAAGATGTCCGTGAACTGCATGCGGATGAAACGGATGTCCTCTTCCCTGACCCGGCTGACGATGTCTTCCCTGCTGAGCTTGTGCATACGTTTCCCTCCCTGCAAATAGGAAAAGGCGGGGGCGCCGCGATCAACGGGGCACCCTCGCCCTTTGACGACGCGATTATATCCCCGGGCCCGCAGCCTGTCAACAGCGTCCGGGCGCCGTTTCCGGCGGAAAACGCCGGCAAAACAAAGGGGGAACAATCCGAAGCCGGGCGCGGCTCACGCCGGGAGGCGGACGGCGCAGCTGCCAAAGGCCGCCATGACCAGGCCCGCCGCCAGAAGGAGCTCCATCAAAAGGCGGCTGCGGGGCCCGGGTCTCCTGTACGCCAGATGGAGCGCCGCGTAGGGGATGAGGTCCGCGGCATATCTCGCGCCGTACTGGAAACCCCCGAAGGTCCGGTGGGAAAGCAGCGCGAGCAGCTGCAGCAGGAGGCACAGCGCCGCCGACCAGGGGCCGGGCCGGGCCGACCTGGTGACCAGGCCGGCGCCGAGGTCCGCGGCCAGCCACAGCAGCGCCGGGTTGGCCAGGAAGAGGGAGAACCCGAACTGCTTGAACGCCCACCCACCGCCCGTAGCCTCAAACGGCCAGGAAAACACGAAGTTCCTGACGTTGCCCCCGATGTGCGCAAGGGAGAACTGATCGCCGCCCTGGGTGGAGAATTCGGGCAGGAAGTGATGCCCAAACTCGAACGGGTTCCCGAAACGGGCCAGGTTGTACGCACCCATGGCAAGGGCGACCGCCAGCGCGGCCGCGGCGCCGGGGGCCAGGCTCCGCAGGGCACGGGCGGCGCCGAGCCCCATCCGGCGCGACTGCAGCGCGTAAAAGATCAGCAGCGCCGGCCCATACAGGACGTTGAGCGGCCTGCACCCGACGGCCAGCGCCCAGCACAGCAGCGCCGGCAGCGGGCGCCGGGCCTGCATGCGTTCCACGGAAAGCGCCGTCAGCAGGAACGCCAGCACCTGCGCCTGGTACCACACCGCGCCGCTGAGCGCAAGGGGGAGCAGGGAGGAGCCCAGGCACAGGAGGACTGCCAGGGCCGCCGCCCGGGCGGGGCGCCATCCAAGCCTTTCGAGCAGCCGGCACAGGACCGCGCAGGCGCACAGGGCGTAGAGCATGTTGAGCATCCCGTCGGGCACATCGCCGCCAAACACGAAGGTCAGCAAAAAGACGGGCACGCTGGGTACGGGCGGGAAGCTGACGTAGCGGCGCCCTTCGTACAGCGCCAGCTCCAGGTAGGGGACGTCCGCTTCCAGCCAGGCCCTTCCGGAACGCCAGGCCAGCGCCTGCAGCGTGTAGCTGCTGTAGGGGGAGGGCGCGAAGGGATCGCCGGGAAGGCACAGGTGCAGGGCCGCGAACAGCAGCGCGGCCGCCGCGCAGGCCGCGAGGGGAGCGGCCGCGCCCCGGGAAAGCGGGGAGCGTCCCGGGCGCCTCAAAAAAAAGAGTCTCATGGCCGTTTCAGTATACCACCACCCCCGCGGGACACAAACAAAGGCCGCCCGGGAGAGCGGGCGGCAAAGGGTTTCGGAATAAAAGGCTTACTTCGCGGCGGCAGCGGCCTTCTCCAGGGCGGCCAGGTAGTCTCCCACGCTGATGGTCACGGAGCTCTTCATGTCCTCGGCCGCAGGGACCTTCGGGTGATTGGCGTCGCGCTCGTAGGTCTCGATGGCGAGCACTTCCGCAACGGTCTTGCCGACGCAGTAGGCTTCGAAGACGTGGATCTGCTCGAACCACTCCTTGCCGATGCCGCTGGCGCCGCGCATGCCGTAGGCGTCGCCCTTTTCGATCTTGGTCAGCGGGGCTTCGGGGACGTCGGCCAGCTTGCCTTCGGCGGTGAACTGGATCTTGGTCTGCTGCACGTCGAACTGCACGGCCTTGATCTTGCCTTCGGCGTCAAGAAGCAGCGTGCAGACGGTGGTGTTCACCTGGGCGCTGCCGTTTTTCTCGCCGGCGTCGGCGCGGCTGCCCACTGAGGTGACCATGCCCAGGCCGAGCGTATCGGCGCCTGCGGCGGAAACCATGCCCACGACCAGAAGGGCTGAGAGGAGCAGGGAAACGAGCTTCTTCATTGCGAAATCCCTCCATAAAATTGATCCTTGTGCAGGATATCACATAGGGGGCGCGCCGTCAATCCCCGCGGGCGGGGAAAGCAGCGCCGCGTCGCCTGTCAGCCGCCGGCGCTCCTGTCTTCGCGCGCCCTCATCAGGCGTTCCTTGACGGCCAGGTAGCTCTCCTCGCTGATGGCGTGCTCGATCCTGCAGGCGTCAGCGCAGGCGGTCGCCTCGCTGACCCCCAGCTCCATCAGCGCCAGGGCGATGACGCGGTGCCGCTCATAGACTGGCTCCGCGGCGGCGAGTCCCCTGTCCGTCAGCCTGATGCAGCCGCGAGCGTCGACGTCGACCATCCCCGACTCCCTGAGCTTTTTCATCGCGACGCTCACTGAGGGCCTGGAAAAGCGAAGCGCCCTGGCGACGTCCGCGCCGCGGATTTCCGTGCCTCTGCCGCTCAGCATGAGGATGGTTTCCAGATAATCTTCCAGGGATTCGCTGCCCCTCACGGCCCCTCCTCCGGCCCGCTCCTTCCCGGCAACCCGCAGGCGCCGGTGCAGCCGGCGCAGCGGCCGCCGCAGCCGCCTCCGGACGGTTTCTTCCTTCCAAACCGGAGCGCAAAAACAGCCCAGGAAACGAGAAGAAGCACCAGCAGCCAGTCAAGGACCGTCATCCCTTCCTCCTATCCTGTGATCAGGCGGCCCAGCTGAAACACCGCAAGGGACACGAGCCAGGCGAGCGCGACCTGAAAGGCGACCATTCCCGCGGCGATCGCGCGGGAGCTGAGCTCGCGCCGCGTCACCGCGACCGCGGCGACGCAGGGGGTGTAGAGCAGGACAAAGCTCAAAAAACTCGCTGCCGACAGCGGCGTGAACAAAGCGCCCAACACGTCCGCCAGCCCGGTCGCCGAGGCGCCCGTCAGCACGCTGAAGGTGCTGACCACGGTCTCCTTCGCGCTGAGCCCCGTCACCAGGGCCGTCGCCGCCCGCCAGTCCGCGAATCCCAGCGGCGCAAAAGCGGGCGCGATCCAGCGGCCGATCGACGCGAGCATGCTCCCGGCGGCGTCCCCGACGGGGTTGAGTCGCACGTCAAAGGACCTGAGGAACCACACGGCGAGGGTGGCGATGAAGATCACCGTGAACGCGCGCTGCAGGAAGTCCTTCGCCTTGTCCCACATCAGCAGGACCACGCTTTTGAACGATGGGAAACGGTAGTTGGGCAGTTCCATGATGAAGGGCATCGCGCCCCCCTTGAGCAGCGTCCGGCCCAAGATAAAGGCGGACAGAAGGCCGATGAGGATGCCCGAGGCGTACAGGACGAGCATCACCGCGGCCTGCCTGTCCCGGAAGAAGGCCGCCGAAAACAGCGCGTAGACGGGAATCTTCGCCGAGCAGCTCATGAACGGGGTCAGCAGCACGGTCATGATCCTGTCCCGCCGGGAAGAGAGGGTCCTGGCCGCCATCACGGCCGGCACCGTGCAGCCAAAGCCGATCAGCATGGGCACGATGCTGCGCCCCGACAGGCCGATCTTCCTGAGCGCCTTGTCCATGATGAAGGCGATGCGCGCCATGTAGCCGCTGTCTTCCAGGATGGAGAGGAAAAAGAACAGCACCACGATGATGGGCAGGAAGCTCAGCACGCTCCCCAAGCCCGCGAACACGCCGTCGATCACGAGGCTGTGCACCACGGGGTTGATGCCAAAGGCGTGAAGCGCCCGGTCCGTTGCGGCGGAGGCCAAGTCGATGCCTTGGCCCAGCAGATCCGCCAGTCCCGACCCGATGACGTCGAAGGTGAGATAGAAGATCGCAAGCATCACCGCGAAAAAGATCGGGAGCCCGAAAAGCCGGTGCGTCAGCACGGCGTCGATGCGGACGCTGCGCACCCTTTCCCTGCTGCTGTCGCCCTTCCTGACGCAGCCGGCGCAGAGGTCCTGGATGAAGGAATACCGCATGTCTGCCAGGGCCTCGTTGCGATCCATGCCGCTTTCGTCCTGCATTTCCCTGACGCTGTGGTCGATGAGTTCGATCTCGTTGGCCCCCAGGCCAAGCCTTTCAAGCATGGTCCCGTCGCCCTCCACCAGCTTGGTCGCGGCAAAGCGGGGGGAGATGCCTCGCTTCTGCGCGTGGTCCTCCACCGCGTGCGTTACGGCGTGGATGCAGCGGTGCACGGGCCCGGGCTCGCAGAAATCATGGCGGAGGGGAAGGATGCCATCGGCAGCGACGCGCGCGGCCTGCCTGATGAGCTCTTCGATGCCCTCGTTTTTGGCCGCGCTGATGGGGACCACCGGGATGCCCAGCCCCTCGCTCAGTTTGGCGATGTCGATGGCGCCTCCGTTGCCCCTGACCTCGTCCATCATGTTGAGGGCGAGCACCATGGGGATCCTCATCTCGGCCAGCTGCAGCGTCAGGTACAGGTTCCTTTCGATGCTGGTCGCGTCGACGATGTTGATGATCCCGTCGGGCTTCTGGGTCAGGATGAAGTCCCTGGTAACCTTTTCTTCGCTTGAAAATGAGCGGAGCGAGTAGATCCCCGGCAGATCCACGACAAGCACGTCCCTGGCGCCGCGGACAATGCCCGTTTTCTGCTCGACGGTGACGCCGGGGAAATTGCCGACGTGCTGCCTTGAGCCGGTCAGCTGGTTGAACAGCGTGGTCTTCCCGCTGTTCTGGTTGCCCACGAGCGCGAAAATCAAGGCTGCGCCACCTCGATGCTGCGCGCGTCCTCCAGCCTCAGCGTCAGGGAGTAGCCGCGCAGCACCATCTCGATGGGATCCCCCAGGGGCGCGGTCTTCTGGATGGTCACGGCGGTTTTGGGGATCAGCCCCATGTCCAGCAGCCGGAGCCGCAGCGGGCCCTCGCCGTCCACCTTCGTGATCCTCGCCGTCTGTCCTACGGGCAACTGGTCCAATGTCATCTGTCCGCACCTCGCTGTTAGTTATAACTAACACCGGTGTCATGGTACACCGGCCGCGGGCGCCTGTCAAGCGAAAAGAAGCAAAAAAGGTTAGGCTGCCCAGCCAGGCGACCGGGCCGAAGGGGCCGGCGTCCTCCGGTTGTCACGGGCCGTCCGCTTTGATATAATCCAGGCGCCGCAAGGCAGGAAAGGTCAGGAATGCGCCGGCTCAGAAGCTTGTTTTCCCCCCGCGACATGACCCGTGGCGCGCCGTGGAAGAGGATCCTTGAATTCGCCGTCCCCATGCTCGTTGGCAACTTTGCCCAGCAGCTCTACAACGCCGCGGACTCCGCCATCGTGGGCAAATATGTGGGGGACCATGCGCTGGCCGCCGTGGGCAGCGCTTTTCCGATCCTTAATTTTCTCCTGGCCCTCTTTGTGGGCATCTCCACGGGCGCCGGGATCCTGGTGGCCCAGCACTTCGGCGCCCGGGACCGCGGGAGCCTGTCGGATACCATCGGAAACTGCATCACGATGACGGCCGTCGCCTCCCTGATCGTTCTCGCGGCCGGGGTCACGCTCTCCCTCCCGGTGCTGCGGCTCCTGAACACGCCGGCCGTGTACATCGCCTGGTCCGCAAGTTATCTGCGCATCTTTTTCCTTGGCATCGCGGGCTTCATGTACTACAACGTGCTGGCGGGCATCCTGCGCGGGCTCGGGGACTCGTTTTCCGCCCTTGGTTTCCTGCTTTTGTCCACCCTGCTCAACATCCTGCTGGACCTGTGGTTTGTGGTCAGCTTCGGCCTGGGCGTGACCGGCGTGGCGCTGGCGACCGTCCTGGCGCAGGCGATCTCGGCGGCGCTTTGCGCGCTGAAGCTCAGGCGGATGACGGAGGTGTTTGACATCGGCCTGTCCACGCTGAGGCTCAAGCGGCGCACGGCTTCGGGCATCCTCAGGCTGGGCCTGCCCACGGGGATCACCCAGGCGATCTTCTCCGTGGCCATGCTGCTGGTGAGCCGCCTGCAGAACAGTTTCGGGCCCGCCTTCGTCGCCTGCACCGTGATCGTCATGCGCGTGGATGGTTTCGCCATGATGCCCAGCTTCTCCTTCGGCCAGGCCCTGACCACCTTTGTGGGGCAGAATGCGGGCGCGGGGAAAGCCGACCGCATCAGGCGCGGCGCCAGACAAGGGACCCTGCTGGCCGTAGGCGTCGCGACGGCGCTGACCGCGGCGATCCTCCTGTTCGGGCGCGGCCTGATGGGGCTTTTCACGGACACAGAGGAGCTGATCGACCTGTCGATGCGCATGATGCGGATCCTGGCCTTCGGCTATGTCGCCATGGCGGTCCTGCAGTCCCTTTCGGGCGCGATGCGCGGCGCGGGCGACACGGTGACCCCCATGTGGATATCGATCCTGGTCTCCGTGGTGCTGCGCGTCCCGGCGGCCTACCTGCTCGCTTCCCTGACCCGAAGCGCCCAGCACCCCAACGGCCTGCCCGAATCGGTGTTCATCTCGATGCTGCTCACCTGGACCATCGGGGCCTTCCTCAACCTGCTTGCCTACCGTTACGGAACCTGGCGGGGCAGGCTGCCGGCGCGCGCAGGCCCGGCGGCCGGCGCCCTGCCGCCATCCTAAGGAGGGAAACCGGATGAAACGCTATCTTGCCGTAGACATCGGGGCTTCCGGCGGCCGCCACATCCTGGGACATGTGGAAAACGGCCTGATCGCCATGACAGAGGTGTACCGCTTCGAAAACAGGATGCTCGAGGACGGCGGGAGGCTCCTGTGGGACGTGGACCTGCTGACGGAGGAGGTCCTGCGCGGCATGGAAGCGTGCGGCGCCGAGCCGCCCCGTTCTGTCGCCGTCGACACCTGGGGCGTCGATTACGTGCTCCTGGACGGGCAGGGCCGGCGGGTCGGGGACGCCTTCGCGTACAGGGACAAGCGGACCGAAGGCGTGGACAGGAAACTTGAGGAATCCCTGACCTTGAGCGAACTCTACCGGCGGACCGGCACCGCGAAACAGCCGTTCAACACGCTCTACCAGCTGATGGCCACGCCGGAAAGGGACCTGCGGGCGGCAGCCCGCTGCCTCTTCCTCCCGGAATATTTCGCCTTCCGCCTGTGCGGCGAAATGAGAAACGAGTATTCCATCGCCTCGACCGCCGCGCTCCTCAACGCCGCGGAGCGGGACTGGGACCGCGAGGTGCTCAGGGCGGCCGGCATCCCCGGATCGCTCTTCCCGGACAGGCCCTCCCTGCCCGGGACGCGCCTTGGAACGCTTCAGCGGGACGTGCAGTCGCGGGTGGGCTACAGCTGCGACGTCGTCCTGCCTGCCTCCCACGACACCGCCAGCGCCTTCATGGCCATCCCCGCCCGGGACGAACAGGCCGTGTACCTCTCAAGCGGCACCTGGAGCCTGCTCGGGGTGGACAGGGACGAGCCCCTCACGACGCCCGAAGCGCTCGCCTCCGGATTCACCAACGAAGGCGGCTACGGGGGCAGGATCCGGCTTCTGAAGAACATCATGGGCATGTGGATCCTGCAGAGCATCCGCCGGGAGCACAACAAGGCCTTCTCCTATGACGAGATGGCCCAGATGGCACGCAGCGCCTCCCTGGGCGGACAGGCCTGCGGCGGGATCTTCAATGTGTCGGACAACCGCTTCCTCAAGCCGGACAGCATGTCGGCCGAGATCCGCTCCGCGCTATCGGAACGGGGCTTTCCGCCCCCCGAGACCCTCGGCGGCCTGCTGCTGAGCGTGTATTCCAGCCTGGCGGCCTGCTACAGGGATTCCGTCCGGGATCTTGCGGCGCTCACCGGGACGCAATTCACGTCCCTGAACATCGTCGGCGGCGGCAGCCGGGACAAGGTGCTCAACCAGATGACGGCCGACGCCACCGGCTTGCCCGTGTACGCGGGCCCCGCGGAAGGGACGGCGCTGGGCAACCTGATCGCCCAGATGATCGCGGACGGGGAGATCGCCGGCCTGAAGGAGGCGCGCCGCATGGTGCGCCAGGGCGCGGACGTGGTCAAGTACCTGCCCGCGCAGGAAGGGGCCTGATGCCTTACGTCTACGAGACCCACCTTCATACCGCCCTGGGCAGCCTGTGCGGCCGCTCCAGGGGGCCTGAGTACGTCGCCCGCTACAAGGGTCTGGGTTACGCCGGCCTCATCGTGACCGACCATTTCATCCACGGCAACTGCGCCGCCGACGCGGCCCTCCCGTGGGAGCGCTTCATCGGGGCGTTCATGAGCGGCTATGAGGAAACGCGGGAAGCGGGGGAAGCGGCGGGCCTTTCCGTCTTCTTTGGGTGGGAGGAGACCTATGACGGGGATGACTACCTCATCTACGGCCTTGACCGGGAATGGCTTCTTGGGCATCCCGAGGTCGCGGGATGGTCGCTGAACAGGCAATATGAGGAGGTGCGCCGCCACGGGGGCTGCGTCGTGCAGGCGCATCCCTTCCGCGACCGCGACTACATCCCGACCATCCATCTTTCCCCCGGCTGCGTCGACGCCTTCGAGGTGTGCAACGGGGGAAACCGCCCCGAAAACGACCGGCAGGCCTACAGTTTCGCCAGGAAACACGGGCTGGTCATGACCGCCGGATCGGACATCCACGCGGCCGGCCAGTTCCCGGACGACCAGATGATGGGCGTGGCGTTCGACAAGCCACTCAGGAGCATCCACGACTACGTGGCGGCCCTGCGGGAGCGCAGGCCCTTTGCCCTGCGCGTCCCGGACGGCCGCCTCAGCGAGGGGGAGGGCCCGCCGCCCGTGCGCCTGCCGGTGTATCTGAGGGATCCCTGCGGGAAAGGCGTCCGGGCGCTGAGCAGCCTGTTCTGACGCCGCCGCGCGGCGGACGCGGCGGGGCTATCCCTTTTTGATGTACGCGACGCCGACCACGCCGGGGCCAGAATGGGTGCCGATCACGCTTCCGATGCCGCTTTTGAACACCCTGGTCTTATCCAGGCGGGCGCCGAAGGCCGCGATGTATTTCTCCATCCTTTCCGGGGCGTCCGCGTTGCCGAAGGAAACGCCGAAGGCGAGGTCGGGCCCGTCCTGGTCAAAGCGTTCCACCAGCGCCTTGATGCCGCTGTGCTCCCCGCGGACCTTGCCGACGGATTCCACCTTGCCGTCGCGCACCTGCACCACCGGCTTGATGCCCAGGAAGCCGCCGATGAGGGCGGCGCTTCCGCTGAGCCTGCCTCCCATTTTGAGATATTTCAGCGTGTCCACGACCGCGTAGATGCTCAGGCGCGGCGCCGTTTCCCGTATCCTCTGGGCGATCTGCCCCGCGTCCAGCCTGCCTTCGTCCCGCAGACGGACAGCCTCGCGCAGGAGGAGCTGCGCCCCGAAGGTAGCGCTTCCCGAATCGACCAGATGGATCCTGCCGGGGGCGACCTTTTCCGCCGCGATCCTGGCGGACTGCAGCGTGGCGCTGAGCAGGGAGGAAATGGTGATCACGACGATCTCGTCCCCCGCGCCGGCATGGGCCGCGAAGAGCTCCTCAAACTGCGCCGGGTTGGCCTGGGACGTGGTGGGCAGGGTTTCCGCGGCGCGGAGCTTCCGGTAGAATTCCGCGTGCGTCATGTCGATCCCGTCCAGGTAGGTCAAATGGCCGAAGTGGATCGTCAGGGGGACGGTGTCGATACGCAGGGACGCCGCCTCCTCCGGAGAAAAATCGCAGGTGCTGTCCGCTATGATCCTGATCATGGCTCTTCCTTTCGCTTCAGGCGCCCGGCGTCGGCCGGGCCTTCCCCTGTTTTCGAACTTCAGCCGTTCCTTTTTTGAAGTTCAAAGCGATTATCGCCGCCTTTCGGCGTCCTGTCAAGCCCAATACGGAAAAATCCCCGGCCAGGCCGGGGCGCACCGGAAAACTCCGAACAGGGACGCCGGCCCGCCGCGGCCCCGCCTCCGGAAGGCCGTCAGGTCAGGGAGAGGTCAGTCCAGACGATAGCAGCGCAGGACTTCGCCGAGGAACTGCGTGTGGGGATCCGGCTGGGCATACCACCTGTCGAGCAGCGTCCGCTCGATCCCCTCCAGGGCCATCTCCACCCTGGCGAGCACCCGGCATTCCAGGTGAAGGCCGCACTCCGCGACAATCACGCTGTCCACCGCCTGCGCCGGCAGGGCCGTCAGGCCGTGGCCCGAGAATTTTTTCACCTGCCGCCCGCTCTGGCTGCCCGCGTACGCCAGTTCCTCCCTGAGGCCCGCGAGCGGGACGCTGACGGTGAACGCGCCGCTCTCGGCGATGAGGTGATGGGTGAAGCGGCTCAGGCGCACCGGGGCCAGAAAAAGCTGCCTGCTGAAAAAGCGGACGAAGCCGCCCCAGCCGATCACCATCACGTTCGCGTCGTCCCCCCGTCCGGAGGAGAGGAAGACCCCGCCGTCGGCCATCCGGTCCGCGATGGCCGCCCTGACGTCATTGATGCTGATTTCCTTCATTTTTCGCCTTTCCGGCCCCTCTTGGGCGCGTGCGCCTCTTTGCGCCTTCCCTGGCGAAGAATTCGCCGACGCCTTCCAGCGCCCGGACGAAGACCTCCGTCTCCTCGGGCGAAAGGATGCCAAGGACATGGTCGATCATCCAGTGGTGGAACCGCTCATGGTCCTTGTCCGCCTT
Organism: uncultured Oscillospiraceae bacterium; assembly: GCA_964563725.1. Lineage (GTDB taxonomy): Bacteria > Bacillota > Clostridia > Christensenellales > Aristaeellaceae > CAZLYF01. Next base: position 31,368 of record CAZLYF010000002.1, on the reverse strand, counting down.
CTTCCCCCGCGGCGTGGCGGAGATCCTGATCTTTCGCCTGTCCTGCGCGTCGCGTTCCCTTAGGATGTAGCCCTTTCCTTCCAGGACGTTCAGGGATACCGAGAGGCTCCCGGGGGTGATGCGAAGGGTCTCCGCGATGTCCCGCGCGTTGTTCTTCCCCGATTCCTCGGCCATGCAGACGGCTTCGATCACATGCATCTCGCTCACGGACAGGTCCTGATAGCCTCCTTCCCGCACGCAGGCTTCTTCGGTTCTGAGGATCTCATGAAAGACCTTCACCAGAAAGTGGTTGAGCTTTTCCCTGCTGTCCATCGCGGCCTCTGTTCTCCTTCATCCATCGATATGCCCCATCGCGGAAACGATACCGCGTCCGCGCCCTTTCGTCAACCGGGAAGCCCGTTTCGTTTCCGTCCGGGCGGGTATACAGTACTGAAGGCATCCGGCGCGTCCCGGCCAGGCGCCGGCAGAAGACGGTCCCGGGGCGCGCAGGCAGCGGATGCTGTTTCAGGGAGGGCACATGACAGGGTTTTTTTGCGGGGACAGCATCGACCGGATGGGGAGCCGCATGCTGAAAGCAGCCGCCGTCCATGGTTTTTTCGGTTTCCCGGCCTTCAGGAGGGGCCTCCTTTCGGGGATCGTCCCGCTGCTTGCGCGCGCAGGGCGGCTCCAGAGCCTCAGGGCCATCCTCGTTCCGGTATCCGTCAGGCAGCGGCCGGGGCCGCGGCGCTGAAAGCCAGCCGACGCTTCGCGGTTTTCAGGGTTTCTTCTCCCGCGCCTGCGCGTTTCTGCGGGACCTTGCCCTGGCCGTCAGGAGGACGACAGCGAGCAGCGCCCCCGCGGACAGGGCGAGTTTCAAGGGCGTGCCGCCTTCCGCCGCAGCCTTCAGCGCCCAGAGAATGCCCGCGAAAAGCGCCATGGCGACGGGGATGGTGAGGAAGCCCGTCAACGCGCGCAGGACGCTTGCGCGCTCCCCGACGCAGCTGTACGCGTAGCGGCACAGGACGACCGCGATGAACTGGATGAAAATATGAAAAGCGGGCATGGCGTCGTTGCCCATTGGGTTGATCGCGGACAGATACTCGTTCGCGAATGACCTGTACTGAAGCCGCGTGTACACATACGAGAAAAAGGCGACGGATATCCACAGAAAGAAGCCGGCGAGCCGGTCGGCGGCGGCGGAGGTCTTTCTCTGCAGCTGGTCCGGGCCGACGATGATCTCCTGAAGGCGCCTGTCCCTCGCTTCCACGGGTATGTTGATGGTTTCATTCGCAGACACGGCGCGGATGAAGCTTTTTTTCAGTTCCGGCAGTTCCTGCAGTTTCTTGTCGATGGCCTGGATGGATTTTGACAGCGCCTTTTTCAGCGACCGGTGCCTGAGGTCGAAGCTCAGGTGCCGGTGCGCGGAAATGGCGAGAAACACGAAATGGACGCACAGCGAAGCGTAGGCGATGATGATTTCGACCCGGACCCCCCTCGCCTGATTGCCGTAGTCGATCGGGAAGGGCGCTTTGAAGGGCAGTTCCGGAAGGAGCCGGCCTGCCAGATGCAGCGCCAGGTAGGCTATGGCAAAATAGCAGAAGGTCTCTTCCAGAAAGCGGAGGAGGAACAGCCCGCGCGCCCCGGCGCCAAGCAGTCCAAGCTGCCGGATGTTCAGGGACCTGGTTTCCGTCAGTTTCCTTTCCGCTTCGCGGTATTGCGTTTCAATCAGCTTCGTATTCATGCCGCCCTACCCTCAAGACTGTTTCACATTCATGTGATGCAGCAGCGACGCCGGCGCAGGCCTGTCCCAGAATTCATACACGAAAAAAGCTCCGCTTGTACGCGCGAAGACCCCGTCCTCACTTGCTCCGCCGGACTGGCCGATATAGGACAGGAAGAAATTGTCCTTCAGGAGGCGCCTCAATTCCTCCACGACCGCATGAAACCCGTCGAGGGCCCGGCATAAGGAGGCAAGGTCCTCTTCCCGCGGATCAGGCAGCCGCAGCCCCTGGATCTTCCTGAACAGGGCGCCTGCCTTCTCCCCTTCAAAGGCGTAAAGCTTCAGCAGGTTCCGAATGACCCAAACCGCGTCCGCATTGTCGCCGTAGTTCAGATAGAAACTGCGCACGTCAGAGGGCCTGCTGACCGTTGCCTCGAAGATCTTTAAAAGCAGCCTGAACCTGTCCTTTTTTGTCAGCTGCGCGTCAGTCGCCTCGGCATACGTGGCGCCGAGGCTTTCCAGAGGGAGCGCCCTGCAGAAAAAGGCCACGAAATCGCCGGAAACCATCAGCGCTTCGTAATTCGAATAGAAAGTCTGCGCGTTTCTCGTCAGGGCTTCAAAAAGGCTGTCCATTGTCGGGAAGCGGCGGCCGTCCCAAGTCAGTTCCCGGTCCTCCGCCCTTGACGAAAAGCTCAGTATAAACAGCTTTTTCGCGCAGGCATCGTTCAGTGACGACAGGAGAACGGCTTTTGCGAGCGCTGCGCGTTCCTCCGTGTCCCTCCCGACAAAGGCTCCGACCCATTGCTGGAGGATCTGCCTGTCAAACAGCGCAGCCGCGTCGCTGTCCCCTTCTAAGAGCCTGTCGGCGATATCGCACAGCCCGTTGTATTTCCTGCCGCGCCATCCCAGCCAGTACGAAGCGGAAAGCGTCCTGAGAAAGTACATCAGGGCCGCGTCTTCAAGCAGGGACGTCAGGCGCTCCTTCTCCGCGGCGGAAAGGCTCTCATTGGCCTCGACCTGCCTGATGGCCTTGTCCGCATCGTCAACGACCCTTCCCGCACTGGCGCCGATATCCATCTGGACCTGATCGAAATAGGTCTTCAGCGTGCGCGTGAACAGATGGTTTTTCGCTTCGTCCCACTTGCTGACGAGCCCCTGGGACAGGGAGTCGCAGGTCCTGTAATGCGTACCCGCAAAAACATAGTTGATCTGACTGGCTCCCGCGTCAATGACGGGAACAAAATCCTTCGGGCTGCGCAGGAACTCCTCGACCTGCTGAAAGCCGCTGCGCTTGTCCTCGTACTGGAGCAGGCTTTCGATGAGCCTCTTGAGCGGTTCATGCCCGGGCGCAAAGGAGAGGGGCAGTTCCCTTCTGGAAATGCAGCGCAGCGCTTCGGCGTCGCTCATCTCCTTGAACAGCGGTTCCCCCTTGTACAGATCGCACAGCGTGACCCCCAGCGAATAGTAGTCTGTCTTTTCCGATGTGAAGCCCAGGGCGATCTCCGGCGCCGTATAGGTGGGCGTTCCCCGGGCGCGCACCGTGTACGCATTGTCCGAGAGCGTCGCGATGCCAAAGTCCGCGACGAAGAGCTCTTTCCCTGTCCGATAGATGTTGGCCGGCTTGATGTCCCTGTGCACGATGCCCGCCTGGGCGATCGTCCGCAGGGCGGCGTTGAGCTGCGGCAGCACCTCGGCAAGCAGTTCCTCGTAGGAATACCGCGCGCGGCTCAGGTCGCCGTCCGGGCAGAACGGGTAGATCTCGCAGTAGAACGACTTGTTGATGTATCCGTGATTGACCTGCGGAAGGATATGGTTCTGCCTTGCCTCGGGGGAATGCAGGAAGCGGCGTATCTTCATTTGCGCGTTGTCGTCGATGTTGACGCAGTTGTAATACACTTTCGCGATGAATTTCTCTGTTCCGGCCGCTTCGTTTTCCTTTGTGCACCTGCGGCAGACGTACAGGATCGACTGGTTCCCGACAGCGTCCTTCTTCAGCTGCTCCTCCAGCAGGAAGTAGCTCGTTTCCCCCTCGTCGACAAGCCCTTCGACCCTGATGCCGGAAAAATCCAGCCCTTCATACTCGGGCGGCTTCTCGCGGTACTCTGGACTGATGCCCTCCAGGCGGGTCGCTTCCATAGCCCTCACTCCTTCACGGCAACGATCGCGGTGATATTGTCCCTGCCGCCCAGTGCCCTTGCCCTGTCCACGAGGCCGCGGCAGAGCGCTTCGCCGTCCCTCTCCTCCGCCAGGGCTTTTTCCAGCAGGGGTTCCTTAAGCTCCGCGTAAAGCCCGTCGGAACACAGCAGCAGGACGTCCCCCTGATAGAACCCTCCCGTCTCTTCCGCGATTTCTGCCTCGAAGCCTTCGCTTCGGCCCACCCAGCGCGTGATGCCTCCGCGGGGGGACGCCGCTGCGTCCCGGGGCATCAGGCCTCCCGGCGCCAGCCTGAGCACAAGGCTGTCGTCCACCGTAAGGCAGGAAAGGCGGGAGCGGCGGATCCTGTACACGCGGCTGTCCCCCGCGTGAAAAACCATGCAGCCTTCGTCCCTGAGCACAACGCCGGCCACGGTCGTCGCCGCCTGGGACAGGGCGGCGGCGCTGCGCTGAAGCGCAAGCACCGCATCGTTGGCTGACTGCAGCAGCGCTTCGATCTCTCTCCTGCCTGCCGGAAGGGGCGCGCTGCCCAGGGCCTTCAGGGCGGCCTCGGCGGCGAGGCCGCCGCCGCCGCTTCCGCCGACGCCGTCCGCCACGCAGATCAGGACGCCGTCCTCAAACTCCGCGCTGCGGGCCCCCTCGCCGAGGACTGTTCCGCCCACAAGCGCGCGGTCGTCATTTTTCTCCCGGACGCATCCGATGTCGACGACGGCATGGACCTTGATCACGTTTTTCCCTCCGCCGGCGTTTCTCCCGCTTTCGCGTACCGGACCCTGAAGGAGATCTGCCCCGCGAGGTTGAGGATCATCCCGTCGGCGAGCCGGTTTTCAGCCTGCGGCTCAAGGCGTCGGCAGCTCCCGTCAAGCCCCTTGAGAAAAGTCCCGTTCTTCGAGCCCGCGTCGGCCACGTGCCACAGCCCGTCGTGATACAGGAAACGGCATTGCGTACCGCTGACCTTCATATACACGCTCAGGAAGGCGTGGGGGTGGTCAAGGTTTTTTTTCGGCCTTCCCAGCTCCGACCCGGATTCGTCGACGCGGACCACGTCGTGCCCGCGGTCCGTTTCATGCAAAAACAGCGCGGGCGGAGGCGCCTGGCGGGGGGCGGCTTCCTGTGAAGCGAAAAGCTCCCTCCTGACCGCCTCCTTGAGCCTCTCAAATTGGGAATCGGCCCGCTCCTGCCCTTCGATCCAGGTGATCCCCTTGAAAAAATGACTGAAAAGCCCCGTGTGCTCCGTGCCGTCGACCTTGAATTCCAGGCGCGCGCAGTTCAGGCCCGAGGCGATGCGGATCTCTTCCTTGACGTCTTCGCTCAGGTGCATGGACGCGTACGACGCGACCACAAGAAACACCTTGCAGGCGCCGATCGCGTACCTGATGACCTCTCCGTACCGGGAACAGTGGGGAGGCATGTTGCGCGTGTAGATCCAGCATGAAATGCCGTCGCCGGTCAGCATGTCGCAGATTTTTTCCGCGACCGGCAGGTCGTCGCTCTGAAGGCAGATGAACACGTCCCGCGGGATCAGGGCATAGTTCTCCTCCTGCAGGATCCTTAGGGCGGCCAGTTCCTTCAGGCGCAGGCGCAGCGTGTCGCGGTCCCATCCCGAAAAGGACTGGTCGATGAAGACGCCGAGGGCGTTTGCCTCCCTGAGGCGGAAACCGGACAGGGCATGGCCCGCGGCGGTCCGCAGCTGCTCGGGCGGCGCGTCGTGTTTCTCCTTCAGAAAGCTTTCGTAGTCCCGCGGATCCGCGCCGCTTTCCCCGCGCTGCGCGAACAGGAGATAAAAGTTTGCAAGGAAGTGCCCGGGATCGAGCAGGAGGACCTCAGAGGCAGCGCGGGCCGCCTGGGAAAAGCGCCAGTTGTCAAGGCTGTCCCCCGCGGACGACAGGAGCTTTGCCACCGTCTGTTCGCGGTCGCCCTCCCCGACGGGCAGCGTCCGGTCGTCCATGAGCAGCTGCACCGCCCCGCACCCGATATTCCCGCAACGGACCACCAGGCTGTCCGGGTCGACGTCGGTGATATAGCCGCCGCACTCCCGGCACTTGATCCTCTGCATCCGCATTTGTCCGCCCTTCCGCCAGCGCCAGGCTACATCTCGTCGGGAATCGGGTACCCTTCCCGCCTCATGAACGCGTGCAGCTTTTCCAGCGAATCACTGCGCACCGTGGAGCGCGTGGTCGCCATGGCTTCCTCAAAATCCTGCCCGCAGAGGGTCACCAGGTCTTTTCGCGCGGCCCTCGCCCGCTTCACTGCGCTGTGCTTGGCGGCGGTGCAGAATTCCACGATGTCGGCGCCGTTTCTGCCGCGGAGGCGCGCGGCATACGCCTTCATGCCGATGTCCTCCGCCAGCTGCACGCCCTTGAACTGCAGCTTCAGCAGAAACAGCCTCGTCTCCTCGTCCGGGAGCGGGACATAGACCATCGAGGAAAAACGGCCCGCCCGGGTAAAGGCGCTGTCGATGTCCCAGGGCCGGTTCGTGGCGGCAAGCAGCAGGATGGTGGTATCGTCTTCGCTGAAACCCTGCATCTCCACCAGCAGCTGGGTGATGATGCGGCTGGAGGCCTCGTGGCTGCCGTCGCGCGTCCTGCCGATCCCGTCAAAGTCGTCGAAAAAAATCACGGCGGTCTGCTGTTTGCGGGCGGCTGCGAACAGTTCGTGGACGATCTTTTCCGATTCTCCATACCACTTTGACAGGACCTTGTCGCACTGCACCAGAAAAAACGACGCGTTGACCTCGTGCGCAATGGCTTTGGCGATGGTCGTCTTGCCCGTGCCGGGCGGCCCGAACATCAGGACGCCCGTATTGAACTTCAATCCGACCTGCCGGTACAGGTCGGGATGCCTCATCGGATCGATGATCCGTTCAGTCACGATGCGCTTGACCTCGCCTAGGCCCGCCACGTCCTCAAACGAAACTGCCGGGACAGGTTCGGCCTCCCACTGCGTGCCCGGGTCCGCGTCGCCCCTTTGACCAGGGTTGTTCGTCTTCGGCTGAGCCCCCGAGGCGGGGTTTTTGCCTTCCGTCCCCTCTTTTTCCTTTTGTTCCAGCGCGTCCGAAAGCTGCGTCAGCCTGTCGGCGCGCGAGATCTGCGCTTTCCTGGTTTCTCCGTCCGAAGCCCTGGCGATATGGAGCATCGTTTCCGCGGCATACCGGTACAGCCTGGCGGCCTGCCCCCAGCGCCCCTCTTTTTCCTTCTGCTTGGCGGTGCTGTAGTAGCTGTTGAATACTTCGATCAGGGATTCGCTGGCCGGGCCTGTCATCCTGTCACCTCTCCCTTGACTCCGTCCGCCGTCCGAACGCCTTCAGGCCCGCCGCCTGCGGGCGGGAGCGGCTCCTGTCCGCCGCCTGCCCCGCGTTTTGAAGCGCCCTGACGCCGCGGCCGCGGGGCTTTCCCGTTCAGGGGTTGGCGCGCCTGCCGCGGATCTCCTGCAGGCGCCGCTCGATGTCTTCGTCGAGCGCCGCGTCCTCCAGCCCGGCCCCGGCTCTCTGCGCGGTATGCGGCACCTGGTCCTTGTCGTCGAGCTTCATGGCGCCGGTCACGTCGATCAGCTGCCTGATCTCGTCGTCGACGCCCGATTCCTCGTCCATCCCGGGCATCTCCTCATAGGTCATCTGGGCTTCGTCCATGAAGTCCTGCAGCTGCGCGAGCGTCTGGTCGACCGCGGTCATCCCCGTCTCGAAGGAGGCGAGGTTTTTGGAATAGTTCATGTTCCTGGCCGCGTCCGACACTTCCTTGCCGACCTTTCCAAACAGCCTGAAAAAGTCTGAGCTCATATTGCTCAGGTCGCGCAGGTTTTCCACCATCTCCACCTGCAGCTTCATCGCGCGCGCCCGCTTCTGATGGTTGATGAGCATCTTCAGCGCGTTGAAGGCGAAATTGTACTGCGAGGTCAGCCCCTGCGCCCTGGCTGTGCGGGCGCTCTCGATCATGCTCGCCTTTTTCTTTTCCAGGGCCGCTACCCAGCGCGTCAGTTCCCGCAGGTTCTGCCTGATCATCGCCTTGTTTTCCTGTGCCTTCCGGGCAGCCGACTTGAAAAACATGCAGTTCACCCCTCCGCTCACCTGGCTGCGTTCACTTGCCGCGATCGGGATCCGCCTGTGCGGCCGGTTCGGCTTTATCTTCTTCAGGACCCTTCTTCCCGTTCTGCGGTCCGCTGGTTTCCGTTTCAGGCCCTGCCTCGGTTGCGGCTGGACGCTCCCCGGTGATGTCGGCGATATTGTTCATGGCCGCCACTTCCCGATCGACGAGCCTGTCGAATTCCGTTTTCTCCCGGCCGCCCGTTTCGGCCGTCGCGTCCTTCAGCGCCTCGTCGAGCAGCGACCTGACGCTTTTCTGTCCTTCCACCAGCGCTTCCCGCGCGATGACGGCCTGGTCAAGCTCGTCCCACAGCGTCTCCGTGTCGGGAAGCCTCGACTGCCCGATCAGGTCGACGATCTGCTTCATCCCCTTTGCCGTGGCATAGTCGCTGAGGTTTCTGATCTCGCGCATCAGCAGGCTGACGCTGCCGGTATGGCTTGTGATGGTTGCCATCACGCCCTCGGCCCTGGTTTTGACCAGCTCGTAGCGCGCGTTCCCGCTCGCGCTCCCGGCGCCGCCCGTCTTGAGCCTGACGGCTTCGGTTTTCAGCTCTTCAAGCTCCTTCTCCGCCTTCCTGAGCTTATCATTTTCCTCGTCAAGCTTGTTGTTCAGCCTGAACAGGCGGGCTCTGCACTCGTCCGCGGACAGCTCTTCCTGCGGCCTCCCGCGGCTAAACAGCTTTCCGAAAAAACCCTTGTTCCCTGTCATATGCCTGAATCGCTCCTTCAGCCGCAGTCATTGACGCGCCGGGCTGCGAAGCCCCTGTTCAGCCCGGCTCCCCGTTCCTTTTCCCGATCAGGTAGCGCATCCGCTCCAGATAGCGTTCGGCGATGGTCTCGATCCCTTCCTCGACGACCCTGGGAAATTCGGCCAGCAGGGTCCTGAGCTCCATGTCGAATCGGACGGCGTCCCTGTCAGCGCTCTCGCTGAGCATCAGCTCCCCTTCCAGCTTCAGCAGCCTTTCCTTGTATCCGCGCGGCTTCACGCGCTCGCCGGCTTTGGTGAACAGGTTGGCCGTCTCATTGCGGGACTCGATGTTTCTCTCGCCGATCCGTTTGCTTGCGATCATTTCCTCTTCCTGACCTTCCTTTCCGGGAAAGCCTCCCCCTGTGTCCGGGGGAGCGGGGTCGCCCCGCGCCGCGGCGCGTTCGCCATCCCGGTCCATGATCTCGACATTCAGGATCTGGAACGACTCGATCCGAATCCCGTACTCCTCGAACTTTGGCTGCAGGGCCTCCTTGATCGCTTCGGCGGCGCCGTCAAGGCGCCCGCCCAGGGAGGCCATCCCCCCGTCCTGAACCAGCCTGGCGATTTCGGTCCTGACCGTCCTGATGATGTCCGGCTCAAGACAGGAGGCGATTTCCCTGGATACGAGCTGTCCGCCGAAGCCCATCGCGTGCCGCAGGAGTTTTTTCGCGCTGACCGGAACGACGCTGTACGTGCCCAGGGCGCCCAGGCGTCCGGTTTCATTCGTGTTCCTGTCAGAAAAGCGGATGCCGCCCACGCCCCAGCGCTGCGGCCTGCCGGGCAGCTTCCTGAAGAAATAAACGCGCACCGCGGGTTTTTCCCGGAGGGCAAGCCCAAAGCCGCCCTCCCGCCTGCCCGGATAAACCGTGCTCCCCTCGCGGTAGACGTCCGACAGGACGTTGTTGCGTTCGATGATCACCTCATATCCCGCCGGCACCCTCAGCACCGCGTCCTTTGAAAACGCCGTATCCGGGTGCCTCCAGACCAGGAAGTCCCCCTCTTCGCTGACCGTGACCCTATTTCCGCTGTTCACTGGATGCATCCTCGTGTTCGTGACGGACGGCGACACCGGCTGAACGGTATTGTATCGAAAAGGGTAAACTGGTGTCAACAGGCGCCGGATGGCGCTAGATGATCTCACCCAGGCGGGACAGCCTGAGCTTCTTGGCCGCCCTGTACAGATCCTCCGGCGGCCGGCGGGCGGCGAGCAGTCCGTGCATGCCGAGGATCATCGCGCCCGGTTCGTCCCCGGGGGAGAGCTCCGACAACTCCCGCAGCGCGCGCGCCGCGCCTTCCCCCGTCTGCTCCCGGCCCGTCTCCTCCAGGTAGAGGCGGACCGCGCCGGCGGCGGCGAGGGAGATGAAGGCCGGCGTGACGCCGGTCTGGAGACACAGCCGCGCGGCGCCCGTGAGCCTGTCGGAAGCGGCCAGCTTGCGGCCGGGATCGGCGGCGACGCGGGCGCAGGTGTCCTTGAGCGCGCTGTTGCCGAAACGGCCGAGCAGGTCCTGCGCGTGATCGAGCAGATCGGGCAGGGGCACGCCGTATTTCTTCGAAAGCGCGACAGCGCTTTCCTGCATCGCGTTCTGGGCGGCCAGCTCGATGAGGGGGTCCCCGACCGCCTCCCAGATGTAGCGCCTGCCTGTGTACAGCCCCAGATACGCGCAGGCGGCGTGACCCATGTTGTGGAGGAAGAGTTTGCGCTTGACGTAGAAATCAAAGGGAGAAAAGGGGATCATGTTCCTGACGGACGGGATCCCGCCCCTGAAGGCGGCGCGGTCCACGGGCAGGAAGCCGTACGCCTCCACGCAGACGCGCAGGGGATCGCCGTCCTGCATCTCGGGCGTCTGCACGGGGACCATCCGGCCGATGGAGGCCTCCACCAGGCCGACCCTGTCATTGAGCAGCCGCGCTTCCTCCGCCGTCATCCGCTCCCTCAGAAGCCCTTCGACCACCTTGTGCACGTCGTTCAGGTTCTCGCACAGGAGGATGTTCAGCGGCGGCCGCCCGAGCGCGAAGCGCCGGCGGAGGCCGGAGACGAGGTTGGGCATGATCAGCGGCAGGGCCTTGACGCCCACCGCGGTCGCCATGATGTCTGCCTCCGCGATCGCCTGCGCGGCCGCCTCGGGATCACCTCCGTCGACGGCGTCCACGCCCGTGATCTCCATGTCCCGGTTGCCTTCGTCCGACACGATCCGCACGGGATAGCGGCCGCTGAGGTGCAGACGCTCCACCACCGCCTTCGCCACATCGATGAAGGTCACCCTGTAGCCGGACTGGCTGAACAGGGCGCCCACAAAGCCCCGGCCGATGTTCCCGGCGCCGTACATGACCGCGTTCATGCCGTCTGTCCGCCCTGAAGCGCTTCCCTGCTGCCCGAAAGGCCGAGGAAGCCGCTGATCACCGCGCGGACCGCCTCATAGGTCTTCTGCCGGGCGTATTCGACGTCGTTCCTCTCCTGCATCGCCCGCTCGTAGGGCTGGCGGATATCCGTCCCGACGTTGATCTTGGCGATGCCGGCCCGGATGGCCTCCCGGACGCAGCCGCGGTTGATCCCGGAGCCGCCGTGCAGCACCAGGGGGACGCCAGCCGCTTTGCGCAGCAGCGCGATATGCTCCGTGTCCAGCCGCGCCTCGGGCTTTTTCTCGAGGCGGACGCTGGCGGCGATGGCGCCGTGCACGCTGCCCGCGGCGACCGAGAGCCAGTCGCAGCCGCTTTCCCGCGCGAAGCACCGCGCTTCGTCAGGGTCCGTGAAGCCCTTCTTTGAGCGGAACAGCTCCTCGTAGGAGCTGCCGATGCCGCTCCCCTCATGGCCCATGACGGAGCCCAGTTCCGCTTCGCAGCCCGCCGCGTGCGCGTGCGCGAGGTCGGCGGCCTCCCTCGAGGCGCGGATGTTTTCAGGAAGCGGCAGGCGCGAGCCATCCAGCATCACGGACTGGTACCCCGCGCCCAGCGCGCGCCTGAGGATGGGCAGCCAGTCCACGCGCAGGCCGTCCTCGTCGATGACGGGAACGTGATCCAGGTGCAGCAGCGTGTGCCCGCTGACCGCGTGCCTCCCGTATTCCTCCGCGACTGCCTCGAGGCTTTGCGCCTCGAACTTGACCCATTCCAGCCTGGCCACCTGGATCATCGCGACGGCATGCTCGTCGGCGACTGCCTGGGCCACGGCCTTGAGCATGGGCAGATGGGGGATGTTGAAGGCCGGGATGCACAAGCTCTTCTCCAGCGCCTTTAGGACCGTTTCTCTCGCGTCCATTGCGTTTCTCCTCACTTCCCGTCTCCCGCGGCGGCCGGCGGCCGACGCAGCGTTTCATACAGTTCAAGCGCTTCCCCGGCCGGTTTCATTCCGGAGGAGGCGTCAGGCTCGCTGAGCGAACAGGCTGCCGACGCGATGCCCATCTCGATGGACCTTGAGATGTCCCAGCGCCGGTACGCCCCGTAGAGGACCCCCGCGCAGAACGCGTCCCCCGCGCCCACCGTCCCCTTGATATAGCCTTCGGGCAGCCTCAGGCTGTCCCGGCGCAAGAGGGCGCCTTCGCGGTCCATCCCAAAGGCGCCTTCGGGGCAGTGGATCACCGCCCAGGCGGCGACGCCGAGGCGCCGCATCTCCTGAAGCGCTGCCCCCATGTTTCCGTCAAGCAGCGCGCCGCCGGCCTCCCTGAGCGCGACGCCGGTGATCTGCTGCGCCTCGATCTCGTTGATGATGCAGTAGTCCGCGTACCTGAGCGCGGGCGTGACGATCCCCTTGAAGCGGTTGCCCGCCTCGCTGACCACATCGATGGAGGTCCTGATCCCCAGCCCCTGCGCCCTGCGCAGCAGGCGCGCCATCTTCGTGCCGTATTGCGCGTCTTCCCCGTCCAGCGCGTCAAGCAGCAGCAGGTAGCCGATATGCAGGATCCCGGCATCCAGCGCGTCCCAGTCGAGGCAGGATTCGTCAAAGCGCGCGTTGGCTCCCCGGTACTGGAAAAACGTCCTTTCCTTCGTCTTTTCGTTGCTCATGACCATGGTGAAAGAGGTCTTTCCTTCCGTTTTGACCTGGGACAGGCCGATGCTGGGAAAACCGCCCAGCTTTTCAAGGAGGTATCTGCCTTCCGCGTCCTCCCCCACGACCCCCGCGGCCGTGAGCGGCAGGCCGGGGTCAAGGGTGGCCAGGTCCATGGCCACGTTGCAGACGAGGCCTCCGGTCGTCATGTGGATCCCGTCGGTGACCGTGACCAGTTCTCCCTGGTTCGGCCAGCCTGTGACCGGATAATGGATGTCCACGATCAGGTTTCCGGCTACGCAAATGCCTTTTCTGTCCATGCGGGCCCTCCGGCAGGGAGAGAGCCGGAGGAGAAACCGCCCCGCGGGCGGGGAGGCTTCCCCCTCCGGCTCCCGGAATGTCGCGCCCCCGGCGCGGTCAGCCGCCCATCAGCAGCTGCATCACGTACATCTCCAGCTTTTCGAAATTCTGCTCCCGGACGCATTCCGCCTGGAGGGCGTAATCGAATTTCTTCACTTTTTCAAGCAGCAGGCGGAAGATCTTCATGGAATTGATGATATGGCGGTAGCAGTCGTCGGCGCCCTGGGTCCGCATGGCCTTCACATCCAGGCCCACGCATTCGCCGCGCTCGCCGAAACCGTTCTCGTGCAGCACCTTGACCTGGTTGAAGGCCTGCCGGAGGTTTTCCACGCCGAAGCTCTTGTCCTGGTCGAATTTCATCCCGTTCTGGTCGTTGAGGTGCACGCCCCAGAGTTTTCCGAAGGCCAAGGCGAGGGCCATGTCGTTGGCGGGGTCGAGGCCGGAAAGGATGGAATGGGCGCTTTCCACGCAAATGCCCACGCGGGAAGGGTCGACGGTCTGCGCGCCGACCGCGAGTGCGTGGCCGACGGTGCCGCAGTAGCTGCGGTCGACCGGCTCGTTGGGCTTGGGCTCGATGAGGATCCGGATGCCCGGGTCGTAGCGCAGGATCTCGTTGAGGGCGTCGCGCAGCTGGAGGATCTTCTGCACGGGGTTTTTCCCCTCCGCGCACAGCGTCCCTTCCCGCGCGAGCCACAGCTGGATCTTGTCGGTGCCCAGGGCTCTGGCGATGTCGACGGAGCGCAGGCTGCGCCAGATGGCGAACTCGTAGTCCTCCCTGCGGCTGGCGGTGTAGGCGCCGTCGTTGGTGCGGCTGTCAAACCACAGGCGGGGAGCGACGAACTCGGCGAACAGGCCGTACCTGTCCAGCAGCGCCCTGACGTCTTTGGCGGCGTCCACGATCGCCTTGTCGGACAGGCCGTTGATCCCGGGGACCGCGTCGTCGTCATGGAACTGGACCCCGTCGATGCCGATCTCCTTGAATGTCCTGATCTTCTCCTCCAGGGGCAGCGTGGGACGGATCCCGGGGCCGAAGGTCTCCGTGCCTTCGTGCACGTTCCAGGGCCCGACGGTGAATACGAATTTTGACACAGGTCTTTCCTCCGGAAATATCTTTGCGCGCTTACTTTCCCAGTTCCCCGAAGCGCGCCATGATGGCGAGCGCGGGGTCCACGGGGACGGGCTGCCTGGCCACGTCCGCCGGGATGGGGATATCCTTTTTGACCGCGAGTTCCCTGCCCTCAAACTGCGGCAGCCACTTCCTCTGGGCGCACAGCATCTCGGCGGCGAGTTCCCTGATCTCCGCCAGGGTACAGACGGCGGAGGTGAGCGGGTCCAGCGCCAGCGCGTGCACGACCTCTTCCGGGTCGCCCGAATAGGCCGCGCGCACCGCAAGCCGCTGCACGTTGATGTTGGTCATGTTCAGCGCGGCCAGCTGGGGCGGCAGCTCGCCGACGATGCAGCGGTGCAGGCCCATCGCGTCCGCGTAAAGCGGGCCTTCCGCGCAGCAGTCGGCGGGAAGGTTTGAGATCATGCCCTGATTGAGGACGTTGCCGTTGAAGCGGAACGGGACGCCCGTCTCGATCGCTTCCAGGATATAGGAGCAGTACTCGACGCTGCGCGGCGGCAGTTCGATGGGCTCATGGTCCAGCAGGCGCCCCGCGTACTTTTTCGCCACGGCGCTTGAAAACTTGTAGTAGGCGTTGGTCTCCCCGCCGAAGCCCGGCTCGTCGCAGTACAGGCCCAGCGCTTTTTTGTTTTTGCGGAAGTAGGGAAGGTATTCCGACAGGTGCCCGGTGGATTCCGTGCAGAAGAACCCGAAATGGCGCAGCACTTCCGCGCGCACCTTCTCGTTGACGTAATACCCCGGCTTTTCCATGACCTCCCGGAACTTCGGGTACAGGTCGGCGCCGTCCTTCTGGATGCGCAGGAACCAGCCCATGTGGTTGATGCCCGCGCAGAGGAAGTCGACGTCCTTTTTTTCCACGCCGCAGTATCCGGCGATCAGGTCAAGCGTGGTCTGCACCCCGTGGCACAGGCCCACATAGTTGACGCCTTCCTTCCCCAGCGCCCATCCGATCATGGCCATGGGGTTGACGTAGTTGAGGATCAGCGCGCCCGGGCAGCAGTCCCTGACGTCGTCGCAGAGCCCGCGGATCACGGGGATCGTGCGGAGGGCGCGGAACACGCCCCCCGGCCCCATGGAATCTCCGATGCAGGAATCCACGCCGTACCTGAGCGGGATCTCGCAGTCGAGCCCGAAGGCCTCGTTGCCGCCGATCTGGAAGCTCAGGATGACGTAGTCGGCGTCCCGAAGCGCTTCGCGCCGGTCGGTGGTCACGTATACGCTGGCGGGGTGGCCTTCCTTGCGGATGACCTTGTTGATGAAGGCCTCCACCTGGCTGGTGTTGCGCGTGCTGGGCGCCATCAGGGCAAAGCGCGCGTCGCGCAGCGAAGGCGTGTTCATGATGTCCAGCACCAGCGTCTTGCAGAAAACGATGGACCCGGCCCCGATGATGGCGATTTTTTTCACTTGCTCTCCTCCCGGCGCGCTTACCTGACGCCGATGGTGATGACGCCCTTGAGCTTGTCTTCCTTTGATTCCTTCATGAAGCGGAGGGCCTTCTCGGCGTCCTTGAGCGGGAATTTGTGGGTCAGGATGGGGCTTAGGTCGACCTGGCCGGAGCCCATGACGGCAAACGCGTTGTCCCACACGAGCGGGGCCAGCCAGGAGCACTTGATCGTCCGCTCGGACTGGATCGCCTCCAGCATCGGGACCTCAAGCTTGTCCTTGGGCCCCGGGAGCCCGAAGTAGACGATCGTGGACGAGGGGCCCGTCACCAGGAGCGCGCCCTGGAGGGCCTCCATGTTCGACGTCGCGACGATCGCGCGGGGCGCGAGGCGGCCCAGCGCCTCCCGGATCTTTTTGGCCGCGTCCGGCGCGTAGTGCGGCGAAGCCTTGTCGGCCGTGTTGATGAGGATGTCGGCGCCGACCTTTTTGCCGACGCCCAGCGGATAGTCCCGCCGGCCGATCAGCGCGACCCGCCCGGCCCCGCTCGCCTTGGCGAGCGACACCATCATCAGGCCGATGGGCCCGGGCCCGAACACGACGACGTCCTGCCCCAGATGGATGTCCAGGCGCTTGACGGCGTTGGTGGCGCAGGCGAGGGGCTCGGTCATCGCGGCCAGCTCAAAGGGGACGTTGTCGGGGATCCTGTAGACGTGCGTGTACTTGACCTTCACGTATTCGGCAAAGCCGCCGTTGACCGAAACGCCGATGACCTCGCTGTGGGGGCAGACGTTGAACTCCCCGCGCATGCAGAATTCGCAGGCGTTGCACTGCTGCACCGGATTGACCGCGACGCGGTCCCCTTCCCGAAACAGGCCCGCTTTTGCGGGAAGCGCCCCCACCTCCGCCACCACGCCGCTCATCTCGTGCCCGAGGTAGAGGGGCCCCTTCCCATTTGGCGTGCCCAGCGGGCTGTGGCCGTAGTAGTAGGATACGTCGCTGCCGCAGATGGAGCAGGCCATGACCTTCACCAGCACCTCGTTGTCGGCGATCTGCGGGATGTCATGCTCCTCGTACTTCATCACCAGCGGCTCGTAGAAATTCTGGACCTTCATCTTGCCTTTCACGGTGTTTCCTCCCTCCATGGCTTAGCTGCAGTATTTCCTGTTGAGCCCGTCGACGAAACGCCAGCAGTCCGCGGCGACCTCCCAGGCGTTGGGCCACTCGCACAGGTCGATCGCCCACCAGTCCGCGCGGTAGTTCGCGTCCTTCAGGAGGGCCGGGATGACTTCGTCAAAGTTGATGAATCCTTTCCCGAAGGGAGCGTGCGTCGAGGTGCCCGTCTCGTTGAGCGTCCCGTCGCTGTCGATGAGGTGCACAAGGCCGATCAAGTCCTTCGCCATCCGGACGAACTCCAGGATGCCGCCCTTGAGCTTGCGGTCCTCCTCGATGTGGCGGTGCCCCATCGCGCAGTTGTACGCGTGGCAGGTGTCGAACAGCAGCGAGAAATTCGGCTCGCCGACGGCGCCGACGAGCTCGATGACGCGCCGGGGCTCGTTGACGATGAAGCCGGGCTCAAATTCCCACACCACGCTGAAGCCGTAGGACGCGGCCTCCTTCGCCATCTCCCTGAAATGCCCCGTGAAGAACTTCATGACGTCCGCGTAGCGCATGCCCTCGGGCAGGTGGGGAGGCGTGCAGGTGTCGACACGCATGATCTTCGTCAGGTCAAGCTCCGCCGCGCACTTGAGGGCCCGGCTGTATTCCGCCCGCCACTCCCGCGTCTTTTTGAGGGCGTCGTACTTCCACATGTCCAGCGCGAAGTCGGCGACCTCCATGCCATTGTCCCGGAACTCCCTGGCCAGCGCGGCTTTCTTTTCCGGGGTGTCGACAATGTCCGGATGCGCGCCAAAGGGGGGGAAGCCCCCCAGGCTGATGCCGTCATAGCCGATCTTTTTCGCGCCCCTGATCAGTTCGGGGAGGGGCTGGGGGATGGCCCAGGAACTCAGCGAGATCTTTTTCATGTCGGTTTCCTCTCTTTCGTCTATCTCAGGGGTCCTGCCGGCGGGGCCGCGGGAAGGGCTTCCCCATCGCCTCCACCTGCGGGATCCCGCAGTCGGGGCCAAAGTGCTTGAGGATGACGAGCGGTTCGTACCTGGAGGCGTTCCGGACCAGGACCCCCTTCTTCGCCGCGTCCCGGGAGACGAAAAACTCGTCCGCGCTCAGGGCGCCGTATCGGATGAAGGTGGGGGACTCGCAGGGGTGCGCGCCGAAGCTCCCGCGCCCCTGGATCACGACGCAGCCGTACGCCGCGGCGTCCGGGACCGCCGCTTCCCCGCCGGGTTGCACGGTCAGCCGTTTCGCGGCGACGTAACTGTTGCCGTAACAGACCCACTCCTGGACGAAGGCGTCCCCCCTGCCCTCCGGGATCGGCCTGCGGAAGAAGCGTTCCCGATAATCCGGGCAGGTGTTGAGCTCCCAGTCGGCCACGTCCATGATGACATCCAGGTCGTCCCTGTCCTTTTCGGGCACGTATCCCGAGAGGGCGCCGGGCCCGAAGACCTCCCCGTTGACGACGTTCTCCCACATCGCCATGACGTCGCTGTTCCACTGCGGCTCATAGGTGCACAGGGAAGCGGGCGCGTGCACGACCCCGGCGGGGGTGTACCAGCCGGTGTCCAGTTCCATGCGGAAAGCGCGGGAAAGCTCGGTGATGTGGATGTCGCGCTTCGCGTAGTCCGAAAGGCGTTCCCGGACCTCCCGCCGCGTCACGGAGGGGTCGAACCCGAAATAGGTCACGGGCATCTCCCCCAGGTGCGGGTTGTACTGCTTGGGGAAAAAATAGTGCTCGTGCTTGGGCTTCACGTTTCCATACCGCCTGCAGGCTTCCTCCCCGTGGTGGATGTGGTGGAAGAGAGGCTGCATGTAGTCGTAGAACTTCGAGTACATCGGCCAGGTCCCGTACCGGTCCATCAGTTCCTGTCCGATCAGGTCCGCGCCCAGTTCGTCGATGAAATCACGGAACAGGACGGCGTGGCCGATGTCGTCGTCGACGTTCACGAAGCTCAGGCCCTCCCTAGGGCCGGCCCCGGCGGTCTCCACGCGGGTGATGGAGGAGAACCACCTTTCAACGATCGCGCCGCGCTCCATGCCCATGGCGAAATAGTCGTCCGGGTGCAGGCGGAGCCTGCGGCCGGGGCGGTTGAACGGCCGGGGCACCCAGTTGGGCGCCATGCGCAGGATCCCGTCCCCTTCCCCGAAGGCTTTCCTGATCTTTTCCCTGTCCGTCATGTTCAGGCCCTCCGATGCAGGCAGCGCCGGATGTAGTCGTGCCCCTGCCTGGCCAGCAGGTCGTCGCTTTTGGCGAAGCTGCGCCACAGGTGCAGCGCGCCCGTCAGGGAGGGCGCGCCCAGGTTGAAGGCCTCGATCGTGAGGAGGCCGTCGTATCCGCCGTCCAGGAACGCGTCAAAGACCTCCTGCCCGCAGGCGTGCCCCGTGCCCGGGACGCCCCGGTCGTTTTCGGAAATGTGCACGTGCCTGATGTAGGGCAGCGCCCCGCGGAAGGAAGCGGCCACGTCCAGCTCCTCGATGTTGGCGTGCATGGTGTCCACGAGCAGGCCGACGTTGGGCAGGCCGAACTCCCGCACATACCGGACGCCGTCCTCCACGGTGTTGACCAGGAAGGATTCAAAGCGGTTGAGAGGCTCCACGGCGACCGTGACCCCTTTCTCCCGCGCGTATTCAAAACAGGGACCCATCGTGCCGACGGACCAGTCCCATTCCCTTTTCGTGGGGCGCTCCCCCGTGAAGTAGCCCAGCGCCTGGTACAGCGGCCCGCAGATCAGCTTCCCCCCGAAGGACAGCGTCAGGTCGACGAACTTCCTGAATTCGGGATAGACGGCGTCCCTGAGCGCCGCGTCCGGGCTGACGGGGTTGCAGACCTCAGGGGAAAAGGTCCCCACCGTCGTCACCTCCAGGCCGAGCCGCCTGGCGAGTTCCCCAAACTTTTCGCACTCCTTGGGGTCGGATACGATCCCGACGTTGAACTCCACGCTGTCAAAGCCGATGTCCCTGCAGAAGGGGAGCAGGCGGCTGTGCTGCGCGAAATTCGTCTTGTCCGACCACAGAAGCAGGTTCATGCCGACTTTGATCATCCGCGCGCCTCCTTGCTGAGGGCCGCGGGGCCCGGGACCCGCTCAGGCGGACCCCGGCCCCGCGGCGTTGTTCATTGCCCCGAACGCGGGGCGGTCAGTTCGGGAAACCGACGGCGTCGGCGAACTTCGGGTCGTCGATGTCGTACACGATCGCGCCGGCCGCCCGCTTGGCAAGGTAGGTCTCGACGTCCGTGAACGGCACGAGGGAGTCATAGATCTCGTTGATGTTGGCCGTGTTGTAGAAGTTGAGGTAGGGGTGGATGTACTTGCGGTAGGGCTCGCCGGCGAAGTAGGCCTTGAGGATCTGGTAGAGCGCTTCGCCTTCCAGCAGGGCCGACTGGTTCACGTCCGCGTCGATCACGCCGTCCCTGACCCAGTTCCAGGAGATCTCGCGGCCGTTGCCGCTGCCCAGCCAGTAGTCCCCCGTTTCGAGGCCGGCTTCTTCCATCGCCTCGATGACGCCTTCCATCATGGGGTTGTTCTGCGCGTAGACGCCGTCGAAGCCCGTCGGCCCCAGTTCTGTGATGATGTTGGTCATGGCGGTCTTCGCCGAGTCCTTCATCCAGCCGCCTGAGGTCCAGTACATCTGCAGGCCTTCGCCGCCCGCCATGCCGGAGTTCTTGTTCTTGGCCCATTCCTCGGCAGACTCCCATGCGCCGAGATCCGCCCCGGCCTCTTCATAGGCCTGGATGAAGCCCAGGGACTGCGCGCCGGCGGAACCCTGCCCGAGGACGCCCTCGATGTTGACGACCTTCTTGGCGCCCCACTCAAACGCGTCCTGGCCGGCGTAAACGCCTTCCTGAACGAAGTTGTAGCCGACGAACGCGGCCGCGTCGGCGGCGTTGACGGCGCTGGCGAAGCTGTGGGTCATGCCGAAGTAGGGGATGCCCGCGTCCTTCGCCATCTGGATGCACTCCGAGGTGGTCTCCACGTTGTTCTGGATCACCGCGATCGCGTGGTAGCCTGAGGTGATGAAGTTCTGCACGGCGTTGAGCTGCTCGGCGGCGGAACCCGTGCCGGTGGTGACGTCGATCTGCCAGTCGACGTCGGGGTCGGCCGCGGCCAGCGCCTTGAGCACTTCCGTCGTGGCCGCGTAATAGCTGTCCACGTTGTCGGCGTAGAAGCCGATGAGCTTGGTTTCGGCGAGGGCGCCCGCGACGCCGGACAGCATGACGGCGGCGAGCAAGAGGGCAGCGAGTTTTTTCATGGGATATTCCTCCTTGTATTTCTTTTTCCCCTGCGGGGAAAATCGTATCGCGCTGGGTCAGTCGCCGGTCTTTCCTGCGTTTTCCTCTTCCCGCGCCTTCTCGCGCAGCGCCCTGCCGCGGGTGAGCATCTCGGAGACCGCGCCGCCGGCGACGGCGACGATGATGATGACGCCCTTGACGAGGAACTGCCATTCGAACTGGATGCGCATGATGGTCATGGCGTTGGTGATGGCCCCCATCAGGATGGCGCCGATGAAGGCGCCCATCACGTTCCCCTTGCCGCCGGACATCGCGACCCCGCCGATGACCACCGCCGCGATCACGTCGATCTCCATGTTCTGGCCGACGGTGATGATGCCGGTGTTGACCCGGACCAGCTGCATCGTCGCCCCGATCCCCACGCACAGGCCGTTGAAGGCGAAGGCCATGAGCCTGGTGAATTTCACGCTGATGCCCGACAGGTAGGCCGCGCTGGGGTTGTTGCCGACCGCGTAGACCCTGCGGCCGAACTTGGTGTACTTGAGGATCATCCAGGTGAGGACGCCCAGAACGGCGAAGAGGATCACGTAGTAGGGGAGGTTCATCTTCAGACCGAAGAGCTTGATCCCTTCCGGGTCGAACCAGTCAAAGACGTTGGACTTGAACCATTTGAGGTTCTGCCGCATGGCGACTTCCTGGGAGTTGCTGATGAGCAGCGCGATGCCCCTGCAGGCGATCATCCCGCCCAGGGTGATGATGAAGGCCTCGACGTTGAGCCAGGAGATGATGAAGCCCATCAGCAGCTCGAGGCCGACGCAGATGCCCACCGCGTAGACCACCGCGAGCGATGCGGGCACGTCCCAGTGCATCACGGCCTTGGCGATGAAGATCGCCACCAGCGACGTCATCATGCCGATGGACAGGTCGATGCCCCCCGTCAGCATCACCACCGTCATCCCCAGCGCCATGATCCCCACGGCGGAGACCTGCTGGAGGATGTTGAGGAGGTTGGAGGGGTAGATGAAGGAGGGGTACTCCAGCGTCCCCTTGCCGGCCAGGCTCGAAACGGCCTGGTAGATGAGCACCGCCGCGAAAAAGGCCACCGTCACAACGGAGACCGTCTGCAGGTCGCTGTTTTTCCGGAAGATGCCGAAGGCCTTTTTGTCCCCGGATGTCATATCTGCGAGCCTCCTATCGAATGGCGCAGGATGTTTTCCTCCGAGATGTCCGCGCGGGAAAGCTCCGCCGCGACGCGGCCGTCCTTCATGACGATGACGTGGTCCGACATGGAGATGATCTCCGGCATGTCGGAGGAGGCCATGAGGATGCATTTGCCCTGCCGCATGAGGTCCATCATGATCTGGTAGATCTCCTGCTTGGCGCCCACGTCGATCCCGCGCGTCGGCTCGTCAAAGAGAAAGATCTCCCCGTCCGTGTTGAACCACTTGGCCAGCACCACCTTCTGCTGGTTGCCGCCGGAAAGCTCGGACACCAGCGTCTGCGCGTCCTTCGCCCGGGTCCTCAGCTGGCGGATGTAGCGGTTCCCGGTCTCCAGGTCCTTTCTGGGGCTCAGGAACAGGCGTTTCTGGTTGACCAGGTTCGCCACGACCGTGTTGCGCGCGATGGAGTGCTTCAGGAACAGCCCTTCCTTCTGCCTGTCCTCCGTGATGTAGCACAGCCTGTGGCGGATCGCGTCGGAAGGCTGCCTGAACAGCACGCTTTTCCCCTCCACCGCAAGGGAGCCGCCGGTCTTCTTCGCGCCGCCCATGATCAGGGTCATCAGTTCGGAGCGGCCGGACCCCACCATCCCCGCGAAGCCGAGGCACTGTCCGCGGAAGGCCTGAAAGGAGATGTCCCTGACGCCGTTTCCGGTCAGGCCCCTGGCCTCGACGGCCACGGGGCCCCGCTCGAAATGGTCGCGGTGATAAAACGCGGAGACGTCGCGGCCGATCATGCTGTTGACCAGCGCGGGCTCGTCGATCCCGTCCGCCCTGGTCGTCATGACCTTCAGCCCGTCCCGGAGCACCGTGATGCGGTCCCCGACGCGGAACACCTCGTCGAGGTGATGGGAGATGTAGACGACCGCGATCCCCGCGGAGGCCACCTTCTTCACCACGTCCAGCAGCAGGTCGATCTCGGACACGGAAAAGGAGGCGGTGGGTTCGTCGAGGATGATCACCTTCCGCTGGAACACCAGGGCCTTGGCGATCTCAACGAGCTTTTTCTGCCCGCTTGACAGGTCCCCGGCCAGGTCGTCGGGGCTGAAATTGCAGCGCAGGTGGTCCAAGGTCTCCTTCGCCCGGGCCCGCATGGCCCCGCGGTCGACCTTCAGGCCGCGCATGATCTCCAGGCCGGCGAAAATGTTCTCCGTGACGCTCAGGTGCGGGAAGGTGTTGTGTTCCTGGTAGATCGTCTGGATGCCCAGCTCGATCGCGTGCCTGGGGCTCAGGGGCATCGGGCTGCCCTCAAACTCGATGACGCCCCCGGCGTCGGGCCTGTGCGCGCCGGAGAGGATCTTGATGAGGGTCGACTTTCCCGCCCCGTTCTCGCCGCAGATGCAGTGGATCTCCCCGGGAAAGAGGTCGAAATCGATATGCGAGAGGGCCTTCACGCCGGGGAAGGTCTTCGAAACGTTGCGCAGCCGCAGCACAGGCCCCGCCGGGGCGGCCTTACCGGCTCCCGATCCCGCTGTGCCGCGTTCGCCTGTCACGGTTTCTTCCTTCATGTGTGGTCCCTGGCCCCCGCGCCGCCTCCCGGCTGCCCGGGGAGAAAAGTCTGTCCCAAGCCGGCCGGCCGGGCTGCATATTCCTTTGATGCCTGTATCTTATCACAATTGTCCTGGGTTGTCTGTATGTTTTTGCGTTTTTTCAACGACAATTTTTGGATTCGCCCGCATCAGGCCCGCCGGGGGCGGCCGCGAGGGCTGAAAGCCTCTCGCACAGATGACCGTAGATCAGGCTGATCTGCGTGATCTCGTGCTCCCTGCCGTCGGCGCCGCCGGAGAAGAGGGTCCGCTCCGCTTGGCCGGCCTCGCCCGCGCGCAGCTGCGCGGGGCTTGCGCCGTACTCCTGCCGGATGGCGCGGTTGAGATAGCGGCAGTCGGAAAAGCCCGACTCCAGGCAGACGTCGATGAGGGGCCTGTCCGTACCGAAGATCAGCGCGGCCGCGCGTTCCAGGCGCAGGCGGTGGACGTACTCCCTGAAGGAGATCCCGAAAGACTGCCTGATGAAGTGGGAGAGGTAGGAGACGTCGAGGCCTTCCTTTTTTGCCAGCTCCTCCAGGGACGGGCGGTTCGCGTAGCGGTCCTGGATATACCCCGCGATGTCCATCATGCGCGCCCTGCCGCGTTCCTTGCGGCCAAGGGCCGATACGGAGGGGTCCTGGTAGATGCCGTGGCGCACGAGGGAGCAGGCCAGCCGGTTGAGGGCGGCGAAGAGGGCGAGCGGGGCGCCCGGCTCCCTGCCGGCGACGCTGTGCAGAGCCTCCGCCAGGCCGCAGCGCAGCCCTTCGTAGAGCCTCGGCGCCCATTCGGCCGTGATGTGGCGCTGCAGGAGTCGGAGGGCGGCGAACTGGGGATAGTAGGCCCTGCAGAAGTTCGGGCTGGCCTGCAGCACGAGGAGGAGGTTGGGCTCCTCCGTGCCCGTCAGGCTGTGCGCCTCATAGGCGTTGACGAAGAAGAAGTCGCCCTGCCTGACGCGGTGCCGCTTGTCGGCCAGGCCGATGTACACGGAGCCGTCGATGGGGATGAACAGCTCGAAATCGCTGTGGTAGTGCGTCTGGCGCTGATGGATCGTCACCACGAACAGGTGCACGCCCGTGCCTTCGGGATGGCTGACCAGCTCGTATTCGATCCCGCCGTGGTTTCCCTCAGCCGCGGGACGGCGCCCCTTCCCGGTCAAAACGTGGCGAATTCCGGCATGTCCAGGACCTCTCCCCCGCGCATCGCCGACTCGTGGGCAAGGAAGCCCGCGACAGTCCAGTTGGCCGCGACGCGCGCGCTGACGTGGGCCTTGCGTCCCTCGAGGACCGCGTCGACAAACTCGCGGACCATGTGCGGGTGGGAGCCGCCGTGACCGCTGCCCTGGATGAAGGAGACGTGCCCGTCGTCAAGGACCTGCCTGTCAAGGGCGAAGCGCGCGATGTCCTCCGGGAGCAGCCGGTCGGAATCCGGGACCTGTACGCGCGCTGCGTCCTCAAAGCCCGTGAAGACCACGGGGCGCTCGCCCGCGCACTGTTCCCATTCGAAGGACTTTTCCGACCCGTACACGTCAAAGCTCTCCCTGTACTGCCGGACGGTGTCAAACAGCGTGCGCGTCGCTTCGGCCGCCACGTCGCTGTCCTTAAAGGACAGCTGCGCCGTCTCGGCGGCGAAAGGCGAGCCGTATTTCGCGGCGTATTCCGCCCGGATGCGCCCGGACCCGAGGCAGCGCACCCTGGACACGGGCTTCCCCAGCAGGTCCGACAGGGGGGCGATCGCGTGGGTCGGGTAATGCATCGGCGGGAGCCCGTACCAGTAGTCCGGCCAGCCAGGCAGCGACATGTTCTGCTGGTGGGAGCCCCTCAGAAACTGGATGCGGCCGAACTCGCCCCTCCCGTGCATCCCCCTGACACAGAGGTATTCCCTGGTATAGACCGCCGTTTCCATCATCATGTAGACCTTGCCGGAAGCCTCCTCCAGGCGCACGATCTGCTCGCACTCCTGCGGGTCCACGGACATCGTGACCGTCGAGGCGACGTGCTTGCCCGCCTTCAGGGCCTCGACGGCCATCCAGCCGTGGGAGGCGAGGTCGCTGTTGATGTGGACGGCGTCGACGCTTTCGTCCCTGAGCAGGGCCCCGTAGTCGGTATAGCGCTTCCCGATGCCGAACCTGTCGGCGAATTCGTCGAGCTTCTTCCTGTCCCGGCGGCAGACCGCCACGCATTCCGTTTTGCCGTACTGCTGGTAAATCGGCACGAATTCCCCCCCGAACCCGAGGCCTACGACCGCGACGCGGACCTTGTCCATGCTGCTTTCCCTCCTCTGAGGCGCCCCTGTTCCCTTTGCGCCCATCCTACCAGAACCCTCGCCCGCGGGCAAGCCGCCGGTGCCCGGCGCGGCCCCTCACGGGCGCCGCGCCCGCGCGAGCAGGCTGTCGATCCGCCTGGCCACCGCGTCCGGGAGCGGCTGTCCCTTCGCGCGCTCAAGGAGCTCCGGCCGCCCGATCCCCTCCGCCCGGAGCCACCTTGAGACGGCGCGCGCCTTCTCTCTTCTGCCGGGCATCAGCAGATACAGGACGAGCCAGTCCTCCGGCGCGGCGAGCGGGATCCGCGCGCCGTGCAGGAAGGTCCCGCCCGCCAGGGATGCCTCGTCGAAAACGTAGCGGTACGCGAAGCCGCCGCAGCGGACGGTGAAGCCGCAGAAAAGGTCCGCCTCGATCCCTCCGAGGGAGAACTCGGAAAAGCGTTCCGACGCCACCCGGCTGTCCGGGGGCTTGGGCGGCTGCCGCTCCCCCAGCGAGGCGAGGATCGCGTCCGCGCGGCCGAAATCCTCCCGCGCGACGACCAGGTCGACGTCGTTGAAGCCGGGGAGGATGCCCAGGCGGTCCAGCATGAAGGACGCCCCGGCGCACCACCTGAGGCCTTCGCCGTTCATCCTTCGGGCCGCTTCGCTGAAGGCCCTGAGCTTTTCCTCCTGCAAGGACAGCGCCCCTCCCGGGCCGCCGCGGCGGGCTCCGCCCTCCATCGCTCTCCTCCGGTCCGCGCCCGGGCAGGCGCCGCCCTGTTTCAGGATGGGGCGCTCCCCTGCGGAAAAACGAAGCGCACCTCCGTCCCCTCGCCGGGCGCGCTGCTGAGGCTGATATCGACCCGGTGTCTGCGGGCGATCTGCCTGGCGATGGCGAGGCCCAGTCCGGAGCCTTCGGCGTTCCCGTGGGCGCTCACGCGGAAAAAGCGCTCGAACAGGTGGGCCTGGTCCTCGGGAGAGATGCCGATCCCCCGGTCCCTGACGGTCACCGCGCTCCCCTGAAGCGTCACGTCGATCTCCCCGCCGCGGAAGGAGTATTTCACGGCGTTGTTGAGTACGATCATGAACATCTGCCTCAGGCGGCTGTAATCGCCTCGGAACGGGAAATGTTCCCGGTCGAGCCGCAGGAAGAGGGCGATCTCCTTTGCCTGCGCCAGTTGGCGCGCGCTGCGCACCGCGTCGCTCAGGACGTCGCAGAGGTTGTTGTCCTGCATCTCCATCTGGAAGTCCGGGTTCTGCAGCTTGCTCAGGTCCAGCTGGTCGCTGATGAGCCGCTCAAGGACGCTGGTCTCGCTGAGCATCTGCCGGTAGTACTCCTTCACCTCCTGCGGGGAGGTGACCACCTCGTCGCTGAGCGCTTCGAGGGAGCCGCGGATCACCGTGACGGGCGTCTTGAGCTCGTGGCTGACGTTGGCCATGAACTCGCGCCGCAGCTTTTCGGTCGTCTCGTGCTCGCGCTGCGCCTCGTCCAGCCTTTCCCCGAGCGTGTCGATCGCCTCGGCCAGCTCCCCGATCTCGTCCCCCCTGCGCACCCCGCTCCTGGCCGCGTAGTCGCCCCCGGCGATCAGGAGCGACGCCCGGCGAATCCTCTTGAGCGGCCCGGTGGTCATCCGCCCCGTCAGCAGCGACAGGAGGATCGACAGGGCCAGCCCCGCCCCGATGCTGATGAGGAGGATACGCACGCCCTCCCGCTGCGCCTCGTTGAGGCCCTCGAGGGGGGCGTGCAGCAGCAGCGCGCCCGTGACCTGGCCGGCCGTGTAGACAGGGACGCCAGCCGTCAGGGAAGGCTCGCCGGTCAAGGCGCCAAAGCCGCTGCTGAACACGGTTTCGCCCCGGAACACCTCCCGCACGACCTCCTCTGCCCCCGGCGGGAGGTCGCCGTAGGTGAGGCTCCGCATGTTCCCGGTGATGAGCTGCAGTTCCTCGTCTACCAGCCAGGCGTCCGTGTCCGCCTGCTCGCTCAGGGCATCCAGGTAACGGCTGTACCAGGCCATCCGCCCGGCGCTGCCCGCCGCGTCCCCCGCGCGGCCCCGCGCCCCGGGACCCATGGGAGGGCCGCCGGACGCGTCCGCCGAAAGGGCCGAAAGGATCAGGTCCGCCTTCTGCGACAGGTCTTCCCTGGCCTTTTTCACGGTGTACTGGCGAAACAGCGCCGAGAACGTCAGGCCGACCGCCACCGACAGCGCCAGCAGCGCGAGGGAGAGGGACAGCGCCAGCTTACCCGCGATCGTTTTCATCGGACGGCGTCGCTTCCAGTTTGTACCCGACGCCCCAGACGGTCCTGATCTCCCAGTCGGGGTGCGGCAGCGTATCCAGCTTGGCGCGCAGGCGCTTGATGTGGGAGTCGACCGTGCGCGTGTCCCCGAAATAGTCGTAGCCCCACAGGGCGTTGAGGAGGTTTTCCCTGGAAAACACCTTGCCCCTGCCTGCGGCCAGCGTCCAGAGCAGATCGAGTTCTTTTTTGGTCAGCGGCACGTCCGTCCCGCCGACGGAAGCGCGGTAATCGTCCAGGTCGACCGTCAGGCTGCCCAGCGAAAGCAGCTGCCTTTCGCGGCCTTCCTTTTTTTCCAGCCTCCGCAGCACGGCGCGGACCCTGGCCATGACCTCCCCGGGGGAGAAGGGCTTGACGATGTAGTCGTCGGCTCCGATGTCCAGCCCCATGATCCGCTCGAAGTCCTCGCCCCTGGCGGTGATCATGATGACCGGCGTCCCGGAGCGCTCCCGGATCCTCCGGCAGACCTCGAAGCCATCGATGACGGGCATCATCACGTCCAGGAGCACCAGGTCCGGCTCAAAGGAATGATACAGCTTCAGCGCCTCGCCGCCGTCTTTGGCGACGGCGACGGCGTGCCCTTCCTTTTCGGCGTAGGCCTTGAGCACAGAGGTGATCTGCGCGTGGTCGTCAGCGATCAGGACCTTTCCCATCGGCCGCACCCCGCTTTCATCTCCGGCCGCTCCCCGTTTTCTCCCCGGCCCCCGCGGGGCGGCCCGCTTGAGGCGGAATATAGCATGGCGCGCGACCCCTGTCAAAAAACGGGCGTTGGGCTGAAGCTCCCCCCGTCGCGGGCCGTCCCTTCTTGACGCGGTCCCGCGCAGGATGCATGCTTATGGGGATTTCGATCATCGATCGGCGGGAGGTCGGGAATCCCAGGTGGTCCCCAGCGGAAAGGAAGACAGCCCTTCAGGGAAGGGCGGCGGACGGGAGGCTTTGGCCGGAACGCCCGGCGCGCGGGAGATCCGTCAGGCGCTGCTGCCGGGCGGGGCGGACGGGGAGCCCTGGGTTTCCCTGACGCCCGCGCAGGTCCGGCTCGCCCTGCTCAGGGAGCTCGACGCGGTCCCGCCGGCTGCGGGAGCCTGTCTGGCCGCCGCGGCGGACGCCGAAAGCGTGCACGCGCTCAGGGTGCGGGCGCGCCGGGCAAGGGCGCTGCTGAGCTTCGGCAGGCCCCTGTTGGGCAGAAGCGGATACCGCCGCTGCCAGGCCCGGCTCAGGGGGATCCTCGCGCGTTTCTCCGCT
The DNA here is from genome assembly GCA_964563725.1 of uncultured Oscillospiraceae bacterium. GTDB lineage: Bacteria > Bacillota > Clostridia > Christensenellales > Aristaeellaceae > CAZLYF01. The sequence continues at coordinate 1,987 of CAZLYF010000002.1, read as the reverse complement.
GTCCGCGAGCTGGACGTCCTGTTAGCGGAGCGGGACGCCTTCGCGGCGGCGGGGGGCCTGCCCTCCCCGCCGGGCGTCCTGGGCGCCGTCATCGCGGCGGAGCGCGAACGGGCGGCGCGGGATGCCCTCCGGTACCTGCGCAGCGGAGCGCTTGAAAGGGCGGTCGAAAAAACCTGCCGCCAAGTGCGCGCCCTGCCCTGCGCGGACGGGACCCTGCCGGACGGGCGCGCGGCGGAGAGGCTGCGCCGCTGGAAGCGGAAGGCCGTCAGGCAGGCGGGAAAAAAGAAGGCGCGGCGCCCGGAGGCCGTCCACGCGCTGCGCATCCGCTTGAAGAAGATCCGCTATGTCCAGAGCTGCCTGGCCGCGGCCTGCGGCGCCGGCGAGGGCGGCCAGCCGAAGCTGCAGGAGCTGCAGGAGCGGCTCGGGCGAGCCTGCGACCTGTACGCGAACCTGCGGCTCCTGAAGGGGCTGCGCGCCCGGTATCCCGGTCCCGCGCTCAACAAAGAAGCCGCCCTGCTGGAGCGCTTCTGCCGGGACAGGGCGGGGGGAGCGCCGGAGGGCGGCTGACGCAGGCCGGCGGATCCCCTGCGGGCGCGCCTCAGGCCTGCGCGGCCAGCATCTCCTTGACCTTCATCAGCCGGGTCAGGGCGCCGCGCTCGTTTTCGTCGAGTTTCATCGTGATATGGCGGATGGTCCCTTCAAAGCGCGGGATCATCACGTACTCCAGCGCGTTGACGCGCCGGCGGGTCTTTTCGATCTCGCCCGCCAGCAGGGCGCAGGCCTTTTCGACCTCCGCCAGGCGCAGGAGCCCCGGCAGCAGCTCTGACAGGATCCCGATCGCCCCGTCCAGGTCCGCCGAGGTGTCCGCGTACCCGTAGGAGGGCACGGCCTCCCTGAGCCCTTCGCCGCCGGCCTTCAGGGAGGGCACGCGCACGGAGAGGATGTTGTCCATCGACAGCAGGACTTCCGCCTTGCGCGCCGGATACATCACCGCTTCCTCCAGCGCCTGGCCGTCCATCACGGCCCGCGCCAGGGCGAAGGCCCCGAACGCCGTCCCGAGCCCCTTTTCCGCCGCTTCCCGGAGCCTCACGTTCTCCCTGACCAGCAGGACGAAGCGGCGCACCAGCTCGTCGCGCTTGTCCTTGAGCAGCTTGTGCCCGCGCCTGGCCGTGACCAGGCGGCGGCGCATGCGCTGCAGCTCCATGCGCGTGGGTTTGACGCGCAGGTCAGCCATCGTTCCCCTCCTGCGCCGCGGGGAGGTACTTGTCGACCATGCTGTCGCGGATGCGCTTGAGCTCGTTGCGCGGCAGCATCCCAAGAAGCTTCCAGCCCAGGTCCAGCGTCTCCTCCACGCTCCGGTTGGCTTCGTAGCCCTGGGAGACGTAGTCCCTCTCGAAGGCGTCGGCAAAGGCGGCGTACTGCCTGTCCGCGTCCGTCAGGGCCGCGTCGCCGAGGATCACGGCGAGCTCCTTGGCGTCCTTGCCGCGGGAATAGGCGGCGAAGAGTTGGTTCATGGTCGGCGCGTGGTCTTCCCGCGTCTTGCCCGCCCCGATGCCCTTGTCCTTGAGCCTGGACAGCGAGGGCATAACGTCGATGGGCGGCTCGATGCCCTTGCGGTGCAGCTCGCGGCTCAGGAGGATCTGCCCTTCGGTGATGTAGCCCGTCAGGTCGGGGATGGGGTGCGTGATATCGTCCTCGGGCATGGAGAGGATGGGGATCATGGTGATGGAGCCCTTGCGACCGATGACGCGCCCCGCGCGCTCGTACATGGTGGCCAGGTCCGTGTACAGGTAGCCCGGGTAGCCGCGGCGCCCCGGCACTTCCTTGCGGGCGGCGGACACCTCGCGCAGCGCCTCGGCGTAGTTGGTTATGTCGGTGATGATGACAAGGACGTGCATATCCAAGTCGAACGCGAGGTATTCCGCCGCCGTAAGCGCCATACGCGGCGTCGCGATACGCTCGATTGCGGGGTCGTTCGCCAAATTTA
>CAZLYF010000001.1:45626-54084 GCA_964563725.1 uncultured Oscillospiraceae bacterium | reverse complement strand
GGAACCGACGCTGGAGCCGGGTCTCGAGCCGACAGCGGAGCCGTCGCCGGAACCGACGCTGGAGCCGGGTCTCGAGCCGACAGCGGAGCCGTCGCCGGAACCTACTGTCGAGCCAACGCTGATCCCGGTCTCCGAAACCGAGGTGACCTCCTACCTGATACGGTTCTATCTGGATGACGGGACCGAGTATTTCAGCTATACGGGCGAAATCGGCCAGACGGTCGATGCACCGTCCCCGCCCGCCCCTCCCGAGGGAGAGGCGTTTGCGTACTGGTATCAGGTGAACGCGCAGCTGGAAGGAGACGCGGACCTTCCGTTTGATTTCGGCACGCCCATCTCGGCCCCCCTGCATCTGAAAGCCCGTTTCAAACAGGAGACGCCTCCTCCCGTCGAGCCGACGGAAGAGCCCGAGGTCCTCACCTCCTCCGTGCGGCTTGATTTCAGGGTGCGCCTGGACGGAAGGGAGCTTCATGAAGGCGAGTTCTCCTTTGAGCTTCGAGGCGCGGACGGGGCGGTCCTGCAGTCTGCCGCCAACGCCGCGGACGGGAGCATCCCCTTTGGCCCTCTTGTGTTCGATGCCGAGCAGGTCGGAAGCGTGTTTCGCTTCACCGTCGTTCAGCTTCAGGGCGGAGAGCAGGGCATGACCTATGATGGAGCGCCCAAGACTTTTGCCGTTGACGTCCTGGATGACGGGCAGGGCGCCCCGCTTGCCCAGCCAAGCCTCCCGGACGACCTGGTATTCAATAACGTTTATGTGGAGAGCGTCCCTCTTGTGCAGGTCTTCCTGAGCGTCAAGGAAGGGCAGCTGCTCAAGTTCGGCGACGCCGTCACCTTTGTCGCCAGGCTGGTCAACTGCGGGCAATCGCCCAGGATCCAATGGCAGTTCTCCCCCGATGGGGGCGCCTGGCGGGACATCGCCGGCGCGAACGCTGAAACCATGACCATTCAGCTGACCCCGAACAACAGCTACGGCTATTGGCGGGTGAAGGTCGTCATAACGGACTGAAGAGAGAATCCTGCGCGGCTGCCATTACCTGAAACGAGGGAAACGGTATGAATAGAATGAGGCGCCTGGTTGCGGCCCTCCTCTCGGCCCTGATGGTCCTGCAGGCTTCGCCTGTCGGCCTCCTGGCGGAGGAGGTCTTTTCACCGCCTGTCAGCCTGGCAGGATTCATGGACGAAACCCCGGTGGAGGCGCAATCCGTTTCCCACACGGTCATTTTCAGGGACTGGGACGGGACTACGCTTCTCACGGTATCCGATGTGCAGGACGGCACGCGCACGGACACGATCGATCCCGATCCCGCACCCACGCGGACAGGCTATACCTTTATGGGCTGGTCGCCCCCGGACGAATACATCACGGGGGACGAGCCGACCACCTACACCTTCACCGCCCAGTACCAGACCAGCTATGTCTATACTGTAACGGTTGAGTACCGCCTCAACGACGCGGCAGGCGCATTGATGGCGCCCGAATACAGGGGCACCTACGCCTACGGTGACACGTTTGAGGCGGTTTCGCCAATCGTTGTCGGCTATGACTATGACCAGGCGTCCGTCACGGGCTGGGCCGGGGAGGAAGGGCTGACAGACACCGAGCAGAATTACCTTGTCATCTATACGGCGTCGACCGGTACGCCGTATCAGGTGGTCCATCATTTCCAGAACATCGATGATGACGGTTACGATACAGACACCCCCGCCATCACGCAAAACCTGACCGCCACCACCGGCGCCACCATCGAGGTCTACGCGCTGGCTGAAGGCATCCGACCGGCAGGCTTCACGCCGGACGAAGAGGTGAAGACGGTCACCATCGCGGCGGACGGCTCGACCGCGGTGGACATGTACTATACGCGCAAGGGGTACAAGCTGACCTATGACAGCGCGGGCGGAGCCTTCGTTGAGCCCTTCATAGCTCGTCACGGCGCTGCGGTGCCCGCGGTCGATGATCCAATGCGGACCGGCTACAGCTTCACCGGCTGGACGCCAGCCATACCTGCCACGCTCATAGACGGCCGGAACCGCAAACTACTCCATCATCTACTGGCAGGAAAACGCGGATGACGAGGACTACACATACAAGGAAACAGTCACAGCTTCCGGTACATCAGGTACTGTCATAGAACTGACGCCTGCAGCGATCGCGAACAACCGTTATGACTATTTCAGCTATGAAAGCTATGACCCGGATGTCACGATCAAAGGCGATGGTACCTCGGTGGTCAACGTCTATTATTCGCGCAACAGCTACACCGTTTCGTTTAACCTGAACCGAACTGGCGCGACGCTGACCATCGGCGGGACCACTTACACGCATCCGACGCGATATTCCTTCACAGCCAAGTACAATTCGGACATATCCGAATTGTGGCCAACGGCGACGAACATCCCCAATGTCGGGTATTATAGTTTCGTAGGCTGGCCGTGGAGCGGTACGACCTATGTGTCAAAGCGCCTGACCTTCACGGATGACCTCTTCAACGCAGACGGCACGACCAGGACCTATACCGCATCATGGGCTACATCGGTCGTCACATATCATCTGCACTATATGATTGAAAGCCTGACAGGCGAAGGCGATCGGCAATATAACGGGGTTTGGTACAACGAAGATCTTGCCTATACACAGTTTGCAAACTATTCAGCAAACGCAAATTGGAGCGCAAAGGCAATATCCGGCGTCACCAACGTCGGTAAAGAACAGCAAACAACTACCGGAACAGACGGCGATTATGATGTGTATTTCTACTACACCCGCATCAGTTACGAGCTAAGTTTTTTCAATTACAATGCCACTGTAAAAACGGAAACCTTGAAATTCGGCACGGATATCTCCGGAAAGAGCTTTGTGCCTGAAAAACCCGCTGCGCTGGCGGAGGGGTATACGTTCGCAGGCTGGTACACGACGCGGGACCTGGTACAGCTGTTTGCTTGGGCCGGCGCAACCATGCCGCCCAACAACCTCGAGCTGTGTGCCAAATGGAACCCGCCCAGCTACACCATTACCTACAGCATCGAGCCCGTGGGCGGCGGAGGCCTGGTCCCTTACGCGGAGCACCCGCAGGACGTGGTCCTCCGCGGTGACCAGACCACCCGGCCGGCTGACCCGGACCCAGCAACTTACGGCGCGCTGGGCTATGCCTTTGACGGCTGGTATTACGTGGGGACCAACACGCCGTTCTCCTTTGATTCCCAGATTTTCCGCAATATCGACCTCTACGGCCGCTGGGCGCCCCGGATGGACCTTTCCTACACCGTGCGCTACAGGCAGCAGGGCAACGAATCCAACGCGGTCGCGACGGACAAGACGGTCAATGACCAGGCCTTCGGCTCCACCGTGACGGAGCTCGCGGCGAACGTGGCGGGCTGGTATCCCGACGCGCTCAGCAAGTCCCTGACCCTGGACGCGGACAACAAGGTCCTTACCTTCTGGTACACATCCCTCGCGGCCGGCTACACGGTTCGGTACCTGAACAAGATCACGAGCGAGCCGCTGAATGGGTATTCAGACCCTGTCAAGACAGTCAACCCGGGAGATGCAGGTTTCCCGACCGGCTCCACGGCGACGGAATCCGCGCCGATGATCCCCAATTACCCCTGCACGATGACCGGTTCCACCGTCTACGTCGATCTGGTGCCGGACAAGTATACCAAGAGCATCGTGCTGACGGGCACCATGGCGAACAACGTCATCACTTTCTATTACGAATTCAACTCACGGTATCACTACGTGGTGGAATACCGTGAGGTGGGCACGGAAGTCAAGCTTGCCGACGACAAGGTCGTGCGGACCACCAGGGTCTTTACGACCGAACTTCCCAAAGCAATTGAGGGCTATACCGCCTCCCCGACGCAGATCAACACAGCCCTGACGAATCTGGACGCAAATCCGCCGGACCCGCAGATCCTGACGTTCTGGTACACGCCGAGGAAGCTGGAAATCGCGGTCACAAAGGCTTGGGCTGACAGCAATGACCAGGACGGCGTCCGCCCGGACGAGCTGCCCGTTACGCTCACAGGCAGCGACGGGAATACCTACTCCTATACGCTGCTGGCGTTGGAGAACTGGGCCCATACCTTCATCGGACTGCCGAAATACAAAAGCGGCGCGCTGATCACCTACACCTTGTCCGAGACGCTGACAGGCTCGGACTATACGCTGACGGCAACAACCAATCCTGTCAACGTCGCAGGCGACTACGCGCTGGAAGGCAGCCTGACCAATATTCACCCTGCGTCCACGACGGCGAGGATCCAAGTACAGAAGGCGCTGACGGGGCGCGACTTCCTGGGTACGGATAGCTTCGAGTTCACGCTGGCTGGAACCATCGGGAGCACGCAGGTGAGCGATACGGTCACGGTAACGGACGGCACGGTCACAGGCTTTAACGAGCTGACCTTCCCGGCGGCCGGGACCTACGACTTCACCATCAAAGAGACCGGCGGCAGCATCGGTGGGCTTAGTTATGACACCACTGCCAAACCGGTGACGGTGACGGTGGTGGACAACGGGGACGGCACGATGACGGCGACGGTATCGCCTGAGATAGTGGTCGTTACGAATGTTTATACCACCACGCCGGTCACGGCGCAGATCACTGGCACCAAGACGCTCAGCGGGCGGACGGGGACGTTCAGCGACGAGTTCCAGTTTGAGCTGGACGACGCCGATACGCAGACGCTGACGTTCACGGCCAACGGGACGCAGGGCTTCGCCTTCCTGGAGAAGACCTACAGCCTGAGCGACCTGGTCGGGGAGAACAGCAAGACGTTCACCTACACGGTGACGGAGCTGCCGTACACCATCGCGGGCGTGAGCCCGGTGGGCGCGACGTCAGTGGACGTGACGGTGACCGTCACGGACAACAAGGACGGCACGCTCAGCGCGGTGGTGAGCCCGAAGCCTGCGGTCTTCGAGAACACGTACACCACGGGGACGGTCACGGCGCAGATCACTGGCACCAAGACGCTCAGCGGGCGGACGGGGACGTTCAGCGACGAGTTCCAGTTTGAGCTGGACGACGCCGATACGCAGACGCTGACGTTCACGGCCAACGGGACGCAGGGCTTCGCCTTCCTGGAGAAGACCTACAGCCTGAGCGACCTGGTCGGGGAGAACAGCAAGACGTTCACCTACACGGTGACGGAGCTGCCGTACACCATCGCGGGCGTGAGCCCGGTGGGCGCGACGTCAGTGGACGTGACGGTGACCGTCACGGACAACAAGGACGGCACGCTCAGCGCGGTGGTGAGCCCCGCGTCGGTCGACTTCACCAACACCTACAGCCCCCCGATCATTTACAGCTTCGGATTCAGCGGAAGCAACGTTGCGGACTGCTTTGAGTAAGCAAGAGGGGAAGCCGACGAATGAGTCCCGCCGGCTTCCCTTGCGCTGACCAGGAAAGCAAAGGAGTTAAGACAGATGGAGCGTAAACTTGCGAGCATCGCAGCGTTGGTCCTGCTTGTTGTCTGCGCCGCATGCGTGAACGCCGCGGCATCTCCGGACGCCTGGAAGGATCCTGATACACTGGTAGTCGGCCATACGACCAGGATGAACGGCAACTTCTTTTCCGAGCATTTTGGGAACAACACAGCGGACATCGACGTGCGAAGCCTGCTGCACGAATACCCTTTGGTGACCTGGTCGGAGCTTGGCGGGTACAAGGTCAACAGGACCGTGATCAGGGACCTTAATATAAAAAACGCCCCAGCAGGTGACAGGATCTACACCATTACCCTATACCCTGACCTGAAGTACTGCGATGGTTCCCCCGTCGGCGCGAAGGACTATGTGTTCAATTTCCTCCTGATGGCCTCCCCGCAAATGGCAGAACTCAGCGGCGTGAAATCTAACAGCGACTATATCGTGGGATTCATGGAATACCAGGACGGAGACGCCGAAGCGTTCGCGGGTATCCGCCTGTTGGGCTCCCTGACCTTCTCCATACAGATCTCAGCGGGATCCCTCCCAAATTTCTACGAGCTGAACTTTATCAACAATTATCCGCTGCCCTATTGGCTTATCCTCCCCGGCAGCGACATCGCTGACGACGGCCAAGGCACGTATATCAACGGCGGATATACGGCAGATGCCTTGCGGAAGGCCCTCCTGGATGAAAAAGCAGGATATATTTCCCACCCCTCCGTCACTTCCGGTCCCTACAGGCTTGTCCGCTACGATGCCCAGACAAATGAAGCGGAGTTTGAGATCAATCCCTACTACAAGGGAAACTACGAGGGTCAAAAACCGGCCATCAGGCATTTGATTTACAGGGAAGTTAAAAACGACCGTATCGTCATCGAACTGGAAAGCGGCACGCTGGACTTGGTCAACAAGGTCACCAGCGGGCAGGTTGTCCAGGAGGGGCTTGCGCTGACGGCTCTGGGAGAGCATAAGGCCGTTCCCTACCCCAGGATGGGCGGCGGCTTCCTGGCGATCGCGGGGGAAAAGAAAACGACGGGCTCAGCCCTGCTCAGGCAGGCGCTTGCCTACTGCATAGACTACGAGCGGCTGATAGACGAGTTCCTGAAGGGCCACGGCGAGAGAGTATACGGCTATTACGGCCTCGGCCAGTGGATGGCCAGGGAAAAGAAAGATGATTTGACTGCCATGAACAGGTATCGGCTTGATCTTGGCAAAGCCGCTGCGCTTCTGGATGAAGACGGTTGGATGTTTGACGAAAACGGAGGGGCGTTTGATGCCGGGTCGGGCGAGCTGCGGCACAAGAAGTTCGGGAACGAACTGGCCCCGCTCACCCTTGTCTATGCCGCCACAGAAAAAAACGACGCGGCCGACCTTGTCGCCCGGATGCTGACGGAAAGCCTCGGCCAAATCGGCGGCAGGATCGCTGTTGAGGTCATGCCCCTGGACAAGGCGTTCCGGCAGTATTACCGCCAGGACAGCAGGGAATTCGATCTGCTGTTCATGGGCACCAACTTCACCTATCTGTTTGACCCGGCGAATACCTTCCTGGTCGGGGAACAGTACCAGGGGACTTTGAACACATCGGGCATACAGGACGCGGAACTGGCGCGGCTTGCGGCGGAGGTGACAAAAGTCCCCTCCAATGACCGCGGCGCTTACCTGCTGAACTGGATGGCGTTCCAGCGCTATTGGGCCGAGGTGCTTCCGATGATCCCGCTGTATGGCAATACCTACTACGATCTGTTTACCGAAGGTTTGACGGGCTACTTGCCCCAGAACCACTGGAACTGGGGGACAGCGATCCTGTACGCCAGGCTGAACAGGTGACGGGATTAGGCGGCGTTTGAATGGCCTTCCCGCGCCGCGGGATGCGGCGTGAGCTTGCTGCGCTATCCTTCTGCACCTACCACAAAAAGCCCCGGGCTTCTGCCGTCCGGGGCTTATTATGGTGACAGGGTCACCGCGCGCGAGGGCTCATTCCGTCCCGCTGTCGCAGAGGCGGGCCTCGAGGACCTTCGACTCCGAAAAATCCCTTAGCCTGAGATAATGCGCGGCGGCGTCCGTCAGCGCCCGGAGCGGCGCCAGGCCGACGATCTCGCTGTCAAGAATGCCCACGCCATGGCGTTCCGCTTCCTTTTTGACCGCCTCGAAGGCGGCGAAGACGGGCGTTTCACGGTAATCGGTCAGGTTCATCGACACCTGGGCGACGCCGCGTTCCTTAAGCGAGACGCCGATCGCCTTGACACAGGGCAGGCCGCCGGAGGAAAAGCGGACGCTGCGGGCGATGGCGTCCGCCACGCTTTTGTCGCCGGTGTCTAGATTGACGTTGAAGGCGACCAGCGGCCCCCGCGCGCCGACCGCCACGGCGCCCCCCGTCGGATGGACGGCAGCGGGCCCGAAGTCGGGCTTCCAGAGGGGGTCCCGCAGCTTCTGCGCCAGGCCCTCGAACTGGCCGCGCCGGACGTCGGCCAGGTTTTGGCGGTGCGGCGCGGCCGCAGACAGGCCGTAGAGGAACACGGGCAGGCCGTAGCGCTCGGCGATGGCCTTTCCCGCCTCCTTCGCGGTCCTGTCCGCGTCCGCGTCGGCGCAGCCCTTCAGGGGAATGAAGGGGACGACGTCCGCGGCCCCGATACGGGGATGCTCACCCGTGTGCCGGGTCAGGTCGATCAGCGCCAGCGCCACGCCGACCGAGTCGACCGCGGCGTCGCGGAGGGCGCCGGGCTCCCCGACGGCGGTCAGGACGCAGCGGTTGTGGTCCCTGTCGGCGCTCCGGTCCAGCAGGCGCACGCCTGACCTTCCCTGAAAGCACGACGCGATCCGGCCGATCACCTCGGCGTTCCGCCCCTCGCTGTAGTTTGGCACGCATTCCATGACACGCTCCATGCCGTTCCTCCCTTCGTTGCGATCCGGAGAGCCGGCCCCGGCCGCGCCCATCATATGCGGATGACAACGGTTTTTCAAACGCGTCACGGTCCGTTGACAAAGGCAAGCGGCGCATGGTTTAATATTAAGCGTTTTCAGGTTTAG
>CAZLYF010000001.1:43519-45616 GCA_964563725.1 uncultured Oscillospiraceae bacterium | reverse complement strand
TGCGCCGGCGGCGAAAGGGGAAGGGCGGCATGGACCTCGGCGGGAACCTCAAGCGCCTGCGCGTCTCCCAAAACCTGACGCAGGAAGAACTTGCCGACCGCTGCGAGCTGAGCAAGGGGTTCATCTCCCAGGTCGAACGGAACCTGACCTCGCCGTCCATCGCCACCCTGACGGACATGCTGGAGTGCCTGGGGAGCAGCCTGAAAGCCTTCTTCGGGGATTCCGTGGAAGAAAAAATCGTCTTCGGCCCGGCGGACAGGTTCGAAAAGGAAGACGGGGGAGAATTGAAGGGCAGGATCACCTGGCTTGTGCCCAGCGCTCAGAAAAACCGCATGGAGCCGATACTGATCGAGCTGAAGGGCGGCGGTGCCACCCATGAGGTCCCCCCGCACGACGGAGAGGAGTTTGGCTACGTCCTTTCCGGTTCCGTCCTGCTGCTCGTGGGGGAGAAGCCCCACAGGGCGGGAGCGGGCGACAGCTTCTGCATCCATCCCGCCGAACCGCACCGCATCGTCAACGCGGGGAAAAAGCCCGCGCTTGTCATCTGGGTCTCGAGCCCGCCCTCATTCTGAATCGGGGAGGACGCTTGCTGTGGAGCAGCCGCGGCTGATCACGCTGGAGAACGTTTCCAAGGCGTATGACGGCGAGGAAGTGCTTTCGGACATCAACCTCTATATCCGGAAAAACGAGTTCGTCACGCTGCTGGGGCCGTCGGGCTGCGGGAAAACCACGACGCTGAGGATCATCGGCGGGTTTGAGAAACCCACGTCCGGCCGCGTGATCTTTGACGGGGAGGACATCACGCCGCTTCCCCCCTACAAGCGGCGCGTCAATACGGTGTTCCAGAAGTACGCCCTGTTCCCGCATCTTGACGTGTTCGGCAACATCGCCTTCGGACTCAAGGTCGCGAAAAGGCCGAAGGCCGAGATCACGATGCGCGTGGAGAAAATGCTGGCGCTGGTCAACCTGGAGGAATTCGGCAGGCGCAGCGTCGACTCCCTTTCGGGCGGCCAGCAGCAGCGCGTCGCGATCGCGCGGGCGCTGGTCAACGAACCGGAGGTGCTGCTCCTGGACGAGCCCCTGGGCGCGCTGGACCTGAAGCTGAGGAAGGGGATGCAGCTGGAGATCAAGCGGATGCAGAAGCTGCTCGGGATCACCTTCATCTTCGTCACCCACGACCAGGAGGAGGCGCTGACGATGTCGGACATCGTGGTCGTGATGAAGGACGGGCGCATCCAGCAGATCGGGACGCCCAAGCACATCTATGACGAGCCAAAAAGCGCGTTCGTCGCGGACTTCATCGGCGAAAGCAATATCTTCCCCGGCGTCATGAGGCGCGATGAGCTCGTGCATTTCTGCGGCATCGACTTTGTCTGCGTGGACTCCGGATTCGGCCGCGACGAGCCGGTGGACGTCCTCATCCGCCCCGAGGACATCATGATCGTCGGCGAAGACGTGGGGCACCTCACAGGAACGGTCCGCAGCGTGCTGTTCAAGGGCGTGCATTACGAGATGCTCATCGACGCCAGCGGCAGCACCTGGAAGGTCCACTCCACGACCATGCAGCCGGAGGGCTCGTGCGTGGGCCTGTCCGTCGTGCCGTTCAACATCCACGTCATGCCAGCCCTGAAGGAGCAGCCGGCGTGATCGGCGCTCGGCTCCCGGGAGGGGCGCTCTGGCTGGCCGCGCTCGCGCTGGGCGCTTTTGTGATCTTTGTCGCGCGCAGCGTCAGGCGGCACCGCGGCGTGCACCGGTCGCTCTACGCGTGGCCGTACGGGCTCTGGATCGCCGTATTCACCATCGTCCCCCTGTTTCTGATCGGCTACTACGCGTTTACCGACGGGAACGGCCGCTTTACGCTGGATAATTTCGCCAATTTCTGGGACAGCAACGCGGACATGAAGCGGCAGCTGACGGGCATGGGCTTCGATCCGGCCGCGCTGGGCATGGATACGCGGGGAACTGTCAACGTGGACACGCTCGCGTACTCCCTTTGGATGGCGCTGCTGTGCACGGCGATCTCCTTTGTCCTGGGATATCCGGCGGCGATGGTCATGGCGGACCGCGGGTTTCGCCTGGGCGCGACGGTGGCGGTGC
>CAZLYF010000001.1:0-43509 GCA_964563725.1 uncultured Oscillospiraceae bacterium | reverse complement strand
GAATTTTCTTCTGCGCACGATCGCCTGGATGACGCTGCTGGAGGACAACGGCCTGATCAATACCCTTCTTGCAAGCCTCGGCTTCGGGAAAGCCCAGCTGATGTACAACTCGAGGGCGGTGCTGCTGGGGATGGTCTACAATTTCCTGCCTTTCATGGTGTTCCCGGTCTACAACTCCCTGAGCAGGCAGGACGTCCGGCTGCAGGAAGCGTCGATGGACCTGGGCGCCGGCAAGTGGTTGACCTTCTGGCGGGTGACCTTCCCCCTGAGCCTGCCGGGGATCATCTCCGGGATCACGATGGTGTTCCTGCCCTCCGTCACCACCTTTTTTATCCCGCGCATCCTGGGCGGGGGAAAGACCGAGATGTTCGGCGACCTGATCGAGCGCACCTTCCTGACCGCCGACAACTGGAACGCGGGGAGCGCGCTGTCCCTGATCATGATGGTCCTGATCCTGTTCAGCCTGGGGCTCCTGAGGAAGTTCGACCCCGAGGGCGAAGGAGGGAGCGTGATATGATCAGGTGGGTCAAGCGCGCGTACCTTTTCCTGATCCTTCTGTTCCTGTATGTCCCCATCGCCGTGCTGATCTTCCAGTCATTCAACGCCGGGATCAGCAGGGCGAAATGGGAAGGCCTTTCCCTCCGGTGGTACGCGGAGCTTTTCAGAAGCCCCTCCATCATGCGCGCCCTTTATGTGACGGCGACCGTCGCGGTGCTTTCCGCGGCCGCGTCGACGGTCGTGGGGACGATGGCGGCGATCGGCATCCACGCGATGGGGCGGAAACCGCAGGCCCTCATGATGACCCTTACAAACATCCCCATGACGATGCCGGACATCGTGACCGGCATATCGCTCATGCTCCTTTTCCTGTTCACAAGGCTGGAGAGGGGCTATTTCACGATGCTGCTGGCGCACATCTCCTTCAATATCCCCTATGTGGTGCTGTCTGTGATGCCCAAGCTCCGCCAGATGAACCGCTACAGCTACGAGGCGGCCCTGGACCTGGGCGCCTCCCCCGCCTACGCCCTCTTCCATGTCATCCTGCCCCATATCAGGCCGGGGGTCGTCACGGGCGCGCTGCTTTCGTTCACGCTGTCGCTGGACGATTTCACGATCAGCTACTTCACGACGAGCCCCCTCGTGCAGAATCTGTCCACGCTGATCTACTCCGAAGCCCGCAAGGGGATCAAGCCCACCATGAACGCGCTGAGCGCGCTGATGTTCGTCACCCTGCTCATTCTGCTGCTGGCAATCAACCGCCGCACCGCGAAATCATCGATCCTGTAAAAAAGCCGCCCCGCGGAAGCGGGGCGGCGGCATCCGGATCCGTTTCGGTCCCGGGCTCAATCGTCCATCCGCGAGTAATTGGGGGCTTCCTTGGTGATGAAGATGTCGTGGGGATGGCTTTCGACAAGGCCGGCGGCGGTGATGCGGATGAACTCGCTGTCCCGCTTCATCTCCTCGATGGTCCCCGCGCCGCAGTATCCCATGCTGGCGCGGAGGCCCCCCATCAGCTGGAAAACCGTTTCGGCCAGGGGGCCCTTGAAGGGAACACGCCCCTCCACGCCCTCGGGGACCAGCTTTTTCCCCTCATCCTGGAAATACCGGTCGCCGCTGCCGTAGGCCTGCGACATCGCGCCCACCGAGCCCATGCCCCGGTACACCTTGAACGAGCGCCCCTGGTAGATCTCGGTGTCGCCCGGGCTTTCCTCCGTCCCGGCCAGAAGGCTGCCGAGCATCACCGCGGAGGCTCCGGCGGCGATCGCCTTGGCGATGTCGCCGGAGTACTTGACGCCCCCGTCGGCGATCACGCTGATCCCGTGCTTCGCGGCTTCCTCCGCGCAATCGCTGATGGCGGTGACCTGCGGGACGCCGGTCCCGGACACGACCCTGGTCGTGCAGATGGAACCGGGTCCGATGCCGACCTTCACGCAGTCGGCGCCCGCGCTGATCAGGTCGCGCGTCGCCTCCGCGGTCGCGGCGTTGCCCGCGAAGATCGTCAGCCCGGGGAAGGCGGAGCGGATCGCCTCCACCGCCCGGAGAACCCGGAGGCTGTGACCATGGGCGGTATCGACGGCGATGACGTCGACCTTTGCCTCCGCGAGGAGCCTGACGCGCTCGAGCATGTCGCCCGTGACGCCCACGGCGGCCGCGCACAGCAGCCTCCCGTTTCGGTCCTTGGCGCTGCTGGGGTACTTCACGGCCTTTTCGATGTCCTTGATGGTGATCAGGCCGCGCAGCTTGAAATCCCCGTCGACGATGGGGAGTTTTTCGATCCTGTGCGCCGCCAGGATCTTTTTCGCGTCGTCCAGCGTGGTCCCCTCGGGGGCCGTCACCAGGTTCGTGCTCGTCATCACTTCGCAGATCCTGCGGCTGTCGTCCGTCTCAAAGCGCAGGTCCCGGTTCGTGAGGATGCCGACAAGCTTCATGCTCCCGTCCGTGATCGGGACGCCGCTGATATGATAGCGCGCCATCAGGGCCTTGGCGTCCGAAACGAGGTGGCCGGGGGAGAGGTAGAAGGGGTCTGTGATGACGCCGTGCTCGCTTCGCTTGACCTTATCCACCTGCGAGGCCTGTTCCTGCGCGCTCATGTTTTTGTGGATCACGCCGATCCCGCCTTCCCTGGCCATGGCGATGCCCATGCGGGAATCTGTGACCGTGTCCATGGCTGCGGAGAGCAGGGGGATGTTGAGGCGTATGGCCGGAGTCAGCTGTACGGACAGGTCGGCATCCCGGGGCAGCACCCCGCTGCGGCGGGGAACCAGCAGCACATCGTCAAACGTCAGGCCTTCGCGGATCACGGGTTTGAGCATGCTATCTCCTTCGTGGCGGCTTTGGCGCGGGCAGGCGCCGCGTTCATGCGGTCGGCCTGTCCGGCTGCCGAGCGGCCGCCGTGCCATCGCGGAACCAGTTGGTGAGGGCGTAGAACACAAGGGCGGCCAGGGAGAGGGCGACCGATGCCCACAGGAGGATCAGATGGGCCGGAAAGCCGGCGCCGTCAAACCAGCCGTGCAGGAATCCCAGCGTGAGCGCCGCGACGAGCGAGGCCTGCGCGGCCTTGCCGATGGGTTTGCTGGACACGACCTTCTTCCTTCTTAGCAGCAGCAGCCCTCCCAGGACCATCAGCAGCTCCTTGAGAAGGAGGACCAGCAGGGCCGGGAGGGGAAAGATCCCCCTGAGGGTCAGCGACAGCAGGACGGACAGGGTTAGCAGCTTGTCCGCGAGCGGGTCCATCAGCTTTCCGAAGTCCGTGACCTGTCCGAGCTTCCTGGCTGCGTACCCGTCGGCGATGTCTGTGGCGCCCGCAAACAGGAACACGACCAGCGCGGCCATGTCATGGCCGCTGAGCACCAGGATGACGCAGACGGGGCCGAGGACCAGGCGCAGGAGCGTCAGGGCGTTGGGAAGGTTCCAGACCGGACGGCTGCTTTGCGCCATGACGCTGTCTCCTTTGGAGTTTGGCCCAGTGTAGCACATCGCCCGGGGGCGTTCAAGACAGGGCCGACCCGCATCCTGGCTGAGCAATGCCACCGTGGGCGGGACGGGGATCGCCACGGTCACGGCCGAAGACCTTGGGAAGCAGCCATGACCCGCCGTCTGCGCGGGCCCGGAACGCAAAAGGGAAGCGTGCACCGCGCGCTTCCCCCGAATCCTATGCCGGCAGCTTCACGCGTCCATTTTCTCCGTTTCCGACAGAATGCGTTTCGCGAAGACCGCCGCGTTGCTGAGGTCCTCCCGTTGCGGTCTCATTCCCCGGAAGGGACCAGGCGGAAGGGGTCTGCCAGCGTGCCGCTGCCGCCTTTGATAAGCAGCTTTCCCAGGTCCACGCGGACGCAGGGGAGGACCCCCAGGTCCTTCGCTGTCACGGCGAGGTAGCCGACCTTGCCGTGCAGCTTTGTGGTGCGGTGTGCAAAATCGTGATTCGAGCTGGGAGAGCGCGTCCAGACGGGATGGTAGGCTTTGTACTCGTATTCGTACAGGCCCGTCGTCATCGCGTATTCGGTCGCTTTCAGCTTGCGGCTGTTGTCGTCCGCAAAGCCGAAGGCCTTGCTGCGCAGATCGTCCGCGGAGGGCAGCGTGACCGTCCCTCCGTCCTCCAGCGTCATCAGGGCGGCCTGTTCGCCCGATGTGAAGGCCCGGTCCCTGAAATCCCCGTTCAGCCAGGCGTACAGGTCGGAGGCCTGCCAGCCGGGATAGGGCCTGTTGATGTGGTGGAGCTGCCGCGTATCAAGGATCCTGTCCGACAGGAGGAGCGCCCCTCCGTCGCCGGTCTCGAGCACGCGCCAGATGATCGGGCGCGGGGCCCCGTCGGCGTCGGACGGATAGGCGCCGAAGGCGGCATAGCAATACGTCTTTGATGCCGGGTCCCACGCGCGCAGCCCGTCGGCGAAAACCGGCGCGGCGAACAGGCACAGCGGCAGGAGCAGACATAACGCGCGTTTCATCTGCGCAAGCCTCCTTTTCTCTGTTTCCGGCGCGATTCTACCAAGGAAGAGGTCCGGCCGCAAGTGCCGGGGGAGGGCGCGGGCCGGGAACAGCCTCCGACGCCGCGCGGATGGCGGTCAGCTTCGACGCTTTGCAAAGGTCGGTCAGAGGCTTCGGTAGAGTTCCGTCCAGGTCCTGCGCATGCAGCCGACCTGTTCGTTCAGCAGGGCCGTGTGCCCGTCGCTGGCCTCGATTGCGCCAAGCGCGGAGAGGGCCTCCTCCAGCGTTTCGAACTCGGCTTCCCAGACGAGCGTATTGGTGGGGTCCCTGCCCATGACGGGGACGTAGCGTTTGCCGCGGGGGAGGGCGGGGTCGTCTTCCTCGAGCCGCATGAAGCCCTTCTCAAGCTCGAAGAACCGCTCCTGGTCTTCCTTTTTGATCTCCTGGACAAAGCGCAGCTTATACACCCTTCATCCTCCTGTTCATATATTCGACCGCGCGCTCCCTGGTGACGGAACGGGTGATCGTGTTTGCGTCCCGCACGGATTCGGCCGCGAAATACGCGCCCAGATCGACCGCCGCGAAGCCGTTCCCGACGGCGAAGGGAAGCCCGAAGGCAAGGCCGCAGACGCAGCCCGCGAGGAAGGCGTCCCCCGCCCCGCCGGTTGCGACCGCTTCCGCGGACAGGGCGGGGACGCGGATCGTCCGCCCGTCCTCCCGGCACAGGCAGCCTTCCGCGCCCAGGGTCATCGCGGCACACACACGCGGGTTCGCCGTTTCGCAAAGGGACGCGAAGGAGGGGAAGACGGTCTCGGGGCTGCCGCCTTCGCATCCGGTCAGCGCGGCCGCTTCTTCCAGGTTGACGGAAAGCAGGTCGCACAGCGCCAGCGCCCCGCTTGCGCGGAAAGCAGCCGCTTCTTCCGCCGTAAAGGAAGCCGCGCGGAAGGCGCCACCGGACGTTCCCCGCTCAAGCAGCCGCAGCCTCGCGCCCAGGGGCACTTCCGGGGCGGCGATCACGGCATCCTTCCCCTCCAGCGGTTCGGGCAGGCGGCCCAGGCATTCGTCCACATAATCCGCCGTCACCAGGGAGCTTGCGCTGTCGGCGCTGGTCACGTTGCAGATGGACTTGTCCGGGTACAGCAGGCAGGCGCTGAACAGGGTGGGCCGCCCTTGCAGCGCGCGGACGAAGGAGGTGTCGATCCCTGCCTGCGCCATCTCCGACTGAAGGCTCAGTCCGGGCGCGTCGCGGCCCACCATGCCGATGGCCACGACGGAGGTCTCGGGCGCGAGTACGGCCGCGATGTAGTGCAGGATGATGTGCCCCTTGCAGTAATCCTTCGCGGGGGAAAGCGCGGCAAGCCGGGACTCGCCCCGCCTGAGGGCATCGTTGCCGTCCATCAGGAAGATGACGCCGGACCCGATCCCTCCCGTCCCGACAATACACTTCCAGCGGCTCATTCGTTGACCCCCCTGAATCCCCATTCCGGATGCAGGCTGATGGGATGGCAGGCGGTTTCCCTTGTCGCGGTGATCAGGGCGTCGGGATGCTCCTGCAGCAGGGTCAGGGGGTATTCCGCGTCCGGCGGGGAAAAAAGCGCGACGCGGAGCGCCGTCTGCTTCCAGGCGCCGGTATCGCTGTACACGCGGACCTTTCTCGCGCTCAGGCATTCGCGGACGCCCAGGGTGACGGACATCGGCGGGACAAACTGGTACGCGGCGCCGTACGTCCTCTGCCCCAGGGCGATGACCGTATCCAGATTGTTCTCCTGGATGCGGACGCCGGATTCCCGCAGCTGGCCGAGCGTAACGGCCGAATAGGGATGCCTGCGCGCCTGGTTGTAGGCGATGTGCCCGTCCTGTCCCCAGCCGCCCAGGGTAATGTCCGGCGGATTCCCGCGAAGGGCCTCGCTTACTGCCTCCATCGTCCGCGGGGTGAGGAAATGGCGGTTTCCTTCCGGCACGGCGAGTTCCGGACGGATGGAGGCGTAGAAGTGCCGCTTCATGAAGGCCTGAAAATTGTAGGGGTCCCGCTCGGAAAGCAAACGCCCCTGCCAGTCCAGGCACTCGTCCATATGAAACACGACCAGGTTTTCAAGCGAGATCCCACGGCCGTTCACCAGCTCGGCGAAGGGCCTGTACCAGCAGTTGGGGCCGCAGGGGACAATAGCCCGGCACTCGCGGTTTTCGCGGGCTGCGCGCAGGACTTCGTCCGCGAGCTCCTGCGCCATCAGCCGTCCCATCTGCGCGGAATCCTCCACCAGCCGAAACGGCGTCCTTAAGCCGGGGTCCCCGGCGAGTTCGCCGACGGGGACCGCGCACCAAAGATAGAGCTGCCTTACGTCCATCCTGCCTTCCTTTCCGGGAACTTCCCTGCCGACCCGTCAAAGGGCCGGGTAACAGGCGCGGACACGCCCTGCCCAAGGCAACGCCGACGGCGCGCACCGCGCCTTACTTCTGCGGGTATGCTAAGGGTTCCGCCTGAGGCCTGTCAAGGCCGCCGGCTGTTGACACCGGCGCTCCGTCATGGTAGATTTTGTCCGTCCATATGGCGTCTATACATCCGCGCGGGACAGCTGCCCCGGAGCCTGACGTCCGCGCAGGAGAGGAAGGCCGGCATGACAGGGAGAGACATCACGGTATCCGACGTTCGCATCGGGTTTTCGGAAAAGCAGAACCGTGTGCCGCTGAAGTTCGGCAATGAAACGACGACGGGCGGCGCGCTGTGCCGCGCGCAGATCACGGTCAGGGGGAAGGACGGCCGTGTCGCCGCGGGGGTGGGCGAAACCCCGCTGGCCGTGGCCTGGAGCTGGCCCGGTCCGCTGCCCCACGCAGAACGACTGGACAGGATGAAGGGGTTTTGCCGGACGCTCAAGGCGGCCTGGGACGCATTCCCCGAGGAAGGGCACCCGATGGAGATCGGGCAAAGCTTCATTGAGGAAAAACTCGGCGCGCTGCTCGAGGAGGAAAACAGGGGAAGGCCGGATGCGAAGCGAATGCCCTACCTGTGCGCGCTGGTATGCAATTCCCTGTTTGACCTGGCCCTTTACGACGCGTACGGGATCCTGCACGGCGTCCCGGCCTTCGATGTGTTCACGCCCGAATACATGAATGCCGATCTGTCAGGCTATTTCGCAGACCCGTACCGCGCGATGTTCAGGGGCAAGTATCCAAGCGATTATCTCTTGCCCCGCGGGCAGGTCCCGAAGGAACTCCCGGCCTGGCATCTGGTGGGCGGCAAGGACCCGCTGGAAACAGGCGACCTGACCGGCGCCGAGCCCGATGACGGGTACCCCGTGCTATTGCGCGACTGGATCGCGCGCGACGGGCTCAAGTGTCTGAAGATCAAGCTGACCGGCACGGACAGCGCCTGGGACTACCGCAGGATCGTCAGGGTCGGCAGGATCGCCCGCGAGACAGGCGTCGAGCATCTTTCCGCTGACTTCAACTGCACCGTGAAGGAGCCGTCCTACGTCTGCGAGCTGCTGGACCGCCTCAGGAGCGAAGAGCCGGCGGTCTTTGACGGCATCCTCTACATCGAGCAGCCCTTCCCGTACGAGATCGAAAAATTCCCCATCGACGTGCGTGAAGTGAGCCGCAGGAAGCCGCTGTTCATGGACGAAAGCGCGCACGACTGGCATTTTGTTGCCATGGGGCATGGCCTTGGCTGGACAGGCGTGGCGCTGAAGACCTGCAAGACGCTCACCGGCGCGATCCTGTCGCTTTGCTGGGCGCGCGCGCATGGGATGGACATCATGGTGCAGGACCTGACCAACCCGAGGCTGGCGATTATCCCGCATGCGCTGCTGGCGGCGAATGTCGGCACGATCATGGGGGTCGAGGTCAACGCCATGCAGTTCTGCCCGGATGCGTCGCTGGAGGAAGCACGGGTGCATCCGGGGATCTACCGCAGGGTCGGGGGCAAGATTTCCATCGCTTCCCTGGGGGACGCCGGCTTCGGCTACCGTCTCGACGAGATCCTTGCCGGCAGCGGCGCTCCGGAGGAAGAAACGTGAGCCTGGTCAGGCGCTCAGGAAGAGTGGCGGCAGGATTTTTCCGTAAGTACGGCTTGTCCATCCTGACAGTCGTCGTGCTGGTCGTGCTCTGGCAGCTGCTGGTGGATCTCCTGAAAATCAAGAAATACATCCTTCCCTCACCCAGACTGATCATCGACAGCCTGTTCAGCCCCAGACTGGCCGCGAAAAACCAGTGGGGCAAGCATATCTCCGCAACCCTGCTGGAGATCCTTGGAAGCTTTGGCCTGACCGCAGTGGTCGGCGTGGGGCTCGCGGTCGCCATCGCCTGGTCGAAGCTCTTCAGCAAACTGCTGATGCCGGTGATCGTGCTGTTCAACTCGATCCCGAAGATCGCGCTGGCGCCCCTGTTCCTGCTCTGGCTGGGTTATGGCGTGGTCCCGAACATCTTTGTCGCTTTCCTTGTCGCCTTCTTCCCCGTGGTGATCAATGCGTCGACCGGGATGCAGGACGTGGACGAGGACCTGCTGGACCTGGTGCGGTATCTCAACGCTTCCAAGGCGCAGGTGTTCGCCAGGATCCGCATCCCCAACTCGCTGCCGCATATTTTCGCGGGGCTCAAGACCAGCGCGACGATGTGCGTGGTGGGTTCGCTGGTGGGGGAATTCATCGCGTCCAAAAAGGGCCTGGGCTACCTGATCCGAGACGCCCAGGCCTTCATCGACATGCCCACCATGTTCGCCTGCCTGGTGGTCCTCGCGGTGATCGGCATCACGTTTTTCGGCCTGATCTCGCTCCTTGAGCGGGTCAGCATGCCCTGGAACTACCGGACCGCGGAGGGGATGAAATGACAGTCCTGACCGGAAGTGGAAACGCGAAGCGCTACGCCTGGCGGAGGCTTGCGCGTCTGGCGGGGCGTTTTCAAAGCCTCGGCGCGGTGCTGCTGTTCTTCCTCGCCTGGGAAATCGTCGTTCGGGCCGCGAACATCAACGAGTCTTTTCTTTGCACGCCTTCCAGCGCCATCGCGCACCTGATCTTCCGGCAGCCCGACGCCAACTATCACTGGCCCGTGAATATCACGGTCACGCTGTACGAATTCCTGCTCGGCTTCAGCGCCACGGGCGTGGTCGGGATCCTTCTGGGCATCCTGATCATCTGGTCCAAAACCGTGCAGAAGACCCTGATGCCGCTGTTTATCCTGTTCAACAGCATGCCGATGATCGCGGTCGCCCCGATCCTGCTGATCTGGATGGGCTATGGGCTGATGACGAACATCCTCATCGCCTTTCTGGTCAGCTTCTTCCCGATGGTCGTCAACACCGTCACGGGCCTCAGCAGCGTCGATGAGGACCTGCTGGACCTTGTGCGTTACCTCAACGCCAGAAAATGGCAGGTGTTTTGGAAGATCCGCCTGCCCAACGCGCTTCCGTATATTTTTTCGGGCCTGAAGATCTGCACCACCCTGAGCGTGATGGGGGTGATCGTCGGCGAACTGATCGCCTCGGACAAGGGGCTGGGCTACGTGATCGTCAACGCCCAGTATATGATGGACACCCCGCCGATGTTCGCCTCGCTGATCATGATGTCGCTGCTGGGCTGGGGGATGTTCCTGCTGGTCTCCCTGGCCGAGCGGATGCTGATGCCCTGGGTCTTCAAAAGGGAGAGGGCCTAGGCACGGCTCCGGAGCTTCCTGTACAGCGCAGGCCGCGCGCGGCGGCGGCGGGACGGGGGAGGGGTTGGAACCCCCTTTCCTGCGCCGCCGGGAAGCGGCCAAGGCGCTGACACAATACGAACGGAGGGTGAAACCATGAAGAGAATCATTCTGCTGCTCCTCACCGCGGTCCTGTGCCTGTCAACGCTGGCCGCAGGCACGGCTGAACTTGAAAAGGTGGATTTCCTGCTCAACTGGACCATCGCCGCGGACCACGCGCCTTACTACGTAGCCCTGAAAAACGGCTGGTACGCGGAGGCCGGGATCGACCTGAACATCATCATCGGAAAAGGGTCGGGCTTCTCGGTGACGTCGATCGACTCCGAAATGGCGGACATCGCCATCGCGGACGCGCCCGTCGTGTTCAAATACCGCCAGGACGGCGCAATGGCAAAGATCATCGGCATCATCTTCGACAAACACCCCAACTCCATGTATTTCTTCGATGACAGCGGGATCACCAAGCCCTCCGACATCGTCGGGAAGACCGTGGCTGTCCCGGCGACCGACGGGCACAAGGTGATGTGGCCCGCGTTCGCTTCGCTGATCGGCGTGGATCCCGAAAGCGTGGAGTTCGTGAACATCGAACCCACGGCGAAGGTGTCCGCCCTCGTGTCGCGCAACGCGGACGTCGTGTTTGAGCTGCTGACCGGGAAACCGAATTTCGAGGCCGCGATCCCCGAAGGCGGGTTCAGCTATTTCCTGTGGGCCGACTACGGGTTCGGGTGCTACGCCCACTCCTACATCACGCATGACAATACGATCAAGGAACGCCCGGACATGCTCAGGAAGTTCCTGGACGTGACCTACCGCGCCTGGGAATGGACGGTCAACAACCCCGAGGAGGCCATCCAGATCCTGTCCGAATACCAGCCCATCAACACGACGGACTATGTCAAGGCCCTGATGATCGAAATGGACTTCCTGAAGACCGAGCGCTACAAGGCGAACGGGATGGGATTCATCGACGCCGGGCAGATCCAGGCGACCTATGACCTTGTCGACACCTATCAGGTGGAACTCGGCTATCCCCTCGAAGACATCTTCGACAACGGTTTCCTGCCGGAGACCCCGTACAACCATTTCGAAATCGACTGACGCGAGGCGGCGCCGCGCGGCGCAGATCCAACCCTGCGCCGCGCGGCAAACAATCCGGCCGGGCGCCGGAGAGGACGCGTCCAGCCCGGCGCCGGAGGCCGAAAAAGGCAGGCATATGAACGAAGCGAAAACCCTCCTGTCCATCCGTGACCTGAAGAAAACCTTCGTGACGCGCGACGGCGCGCTCGAGGCCCTCGGGAGCGTCTCCTTTGACGTGAATCCCCGGGAATTCGTATCCATCGTCGGGCCCTCCGGCTGCGGAAAAACAACGCTCCTGAAGATCATCGCGGGCCTCCTGCCCAAAAGCGAAGGCGAGATCATTTTCGACCGCAGCGATTTTGACCCGTCGCGGGAAGTGGGCTTCGTGTTCCAGAAGGCGCTGCTGCTCCACTGGCGCAGGGTGCTGGACAATGTGCTGCTCCCCATCGAGATCCTCAGGCTGGACAGGAAGAAATACGTCGACCGGGCGATGGCCCTGCTGCATCTGGTCGGGCTCAGCGGCTTTGAGCGAAGCTATCCCAACGAGCTGTCGGGCGGCATGCAGCAGCGCGTGTCCATCGCGCGCGCGCTCATCCACGACCCCAAGCTGGTCCTCATGGACGAACCCTTCGGAGCGCTGGACGCCATCACGCGGGAAAAGATGAATTTTGAGCTGCTGCGTATCTGGGCGGAATCAAGGAAGACCGTGCTGTTCATCACCCACGAGATCAACGAGGCGGTCTTCCTCAGCGACCGGGTGGTCGTGATGTCGGCGCGCCCGTCCAGGATGGTGGGCTCCTTCGACATCGGGCTGTCGCGGCCCCGCGTCCTTCCGATGAAGGCGACGCCTCAGTTCGGCGAGTACGCCATTCAGATATACCAGAAACTGGAGGTCGTATGACCGGTCGGGAGAAAGAAGCAGGGACGCTTGGCGTAGGCCTGCGCGGGACGGGGCAGGTGGCCGTTCAGCACGCGGAAGCCTTTGGGCTCAACCCGCACACCCGCGTCACGGCCGTCTGCGGGCGCTCCCTGGAGAGCGCGCAGCGCTTCGCGGAGCGCTGCGCGCCGTACGCGAAGGTATACGCGCGCTTTGACGACCTGCTTGAAGACAAGCAGGTGGACATCGTATCCGAATGCATGCCCAACTATCTGCACGCCCGGGAAGCGATCGCCGCGCTGGACGCGGGCAAGCACCTTTTGCTGGAAAAGCCCGCAGGCATCACCTTTGAGGAGGTCGACGCGCTCCATTCAGCCGCGAAGAGATCACGCGCGAAGCATATCGTCAGCTTTCTGACGCGCTGGAACCCTCTGGTGGAAAACCTGTCGAAACTTCTCCTGAGCGGGGCACTCGGAGAAATCTATTACGCCGGCGCGGACTACTGGCACGGCATCAAGCCGAGCTTTCCGAGCTACGAATGGATCAGAAGGCGGGAGTTTGCGGGCGGCGCGATGATCACCGGGGGCTGCCACGCCGCGGACATCGCCAGGTACCTGAATGGCGACATCGCGGAAGTGGCGGCGTTTTCCACAGGAAAGAGAACGGATTTCGATTATCCGACGACGCTTTCCGCCGCCGTGAAATACCGTAACGGCAGCGTCGGGCGGCTCTCCGCCTCCCTGGACGGGACCGCCTTCCCCTATCAGTTCAACATCGACCTGCTGGGGACCAGGGGCGCTGTCCGCAACGAGCGGCTCTACTCCAAAGAACTGTTCCCCGTCCAGGAGGATTGGGTGGCTCTCAAAGCCCGGGCTCCCGACAGCGGGGACGTGAGCCACCACCCCTTCAAGGCGGAAATCGACGAGCTGGTGGACAGCATCCTGCTGGGCACGCCCGTGCGCAGCGATGTCCTGGACGCCTGCAAATCCATGGACGTGGCGCTCGCCATCACGGAATCCGCCCAAACGGGCAGGCCGGTCGCCGTGAGGGAGCGTCAGCCTTGAGCGGAAAGCTGGGCATCGAAGAGCTCACGGGCCCCGAGTACAGCCGTCTTGCGCGCCTGGCCCCGGGGGTGATCCTGCCTTTGGCGTCTGTTGAGATCATGGGCGCCCACGGTCCCCTGGGCGCGGATCTGATCGTGGCCAACGCCGTCGCGCCGCTGATCGCGGAAAAGACGCGCTGCCTGCACGCCCCGGCCGTCGCCTTCGGCGACACGCTGGAACTGAGCGGCTGGGAGGGTACGGTCCACGTTCCTTCCGAGGTCCTTGAAAGGTACTGCGAGGCCGTGGCCCGGTCTTTTCTGGAAAGGGGCGGCGTGAAGGCGCTGGTGTTCATCGCATTTCATTCCCTGAACCTCAAGGCCGCCGATCAGGTGTGCCGGCGCCTGAAGCGGGATGGTCACCGCGTCCTGGCTGTCGACTGGTGGCGCGCAGCCGCGGCGCGCTGCGGTGATCTGCTGGCCGACCGGGAGACCGGCACAGGCCACGGCGGCGAGATGATCACCAGCGTTGTGATGGCGGCCCGGGAAGGCTCCGTGCGCTTCGAGGCCAGGGCAAACGAGCGTGCGCGGCAGGGACTCTCCCGTTTCACCAGATATCAGCTCGGCCGCGGCGATCCCTACCAGGCTTACGGGGACTTCAGGGATTACTGCGAAGGCGGCGCCTGGGGCAGCGTCGATGGCGCGGCGGCGGAGAAGGGGCGGGAGATCATCGCGCGCGCGAGCGACGACATCGCCCGCTTCATCCTGGAGGCTCTGGATACGAAAACGCAGGACTGAAAGAATACAGGGGGGCGGCCATGCTGAGAACGAGCGTGATCACGGACGAAATATCCCAGGACCTCCTCACAGCCGCACGGATGGCGCGGCGCTTCGGGCTGGACGCGCTCGAAATCAGGTCCGTGGACGAAAAAAACCCGTTTGCGATGCGCCGGGACGATTTCGGGCGGATCAGGGAAATCTGCGGCGAATACGGATTGATGGTCTGCTGCCTGGCGTCACCGCTGTTCAAATGCGCCATCGACGACAGACTCGAAGTTGAAAACCACATTGAAGGCCTGAAGCGCTGCGCCCAGGGAGCGCAAATCCTCGGCGCGGGCATCGTCCGCGGCTTCACGTTCTGGCGGGACCCGGAGCGTCCGGTCAGCGCGGAGCGGCTGGCGGACATGTTCGTCCCCGTCGTGCGGGTGGCGCGGGAGGAAGGGATCATCGTCGCCATCGAGTCGGAGCCGAGCGTCAACACGGACAGCGTCCGCGGGCTCAAGGACTTCCTGCTGACCCTTGACGACCCTGGTGTCCGGGCGATCTTCGATCCCGGCAATGAGATCTGCGCGCAGGGCGCTCCCCCTCCCTATCCTGACGGCTATGAGGAGATCAGGGACCTGATCTGCCACATCCATTTGAAGGACATGAAGCGCCTGGGCGCCGAAACCGAACCGGCCCCCATCGGGCGGGGCGACGTGGATTTCGGGGGCCTGTTCTCCGCCCTGGCGCGCGACGGGTATCCGGGATTCCTCTCGCTTGAGACGCACTGGCGAAAAACGGAGAAACTGGACGAAGGGCTGCTCAGGAAACCGGAGGGGAGCGGCTTTTCCTCAGGAGGCGAGGAAGCGACGGAGATCTGCCTGAATATCCTTTTCAAGGATTACGGGATCGGAAAGGGGGACCGGGGCAATGTCTGACAAAGTCAGGTTCGGGATCGTCGGCTGCGGGACGATTTCCCGCTTTCACGCGTATGCCATCGGGATGACGCCCGGCGCGGAACTGGTTGGCGCCTGCGACAGCGACGCGGCATCGGCCGCCGCCTTCGCGCGGGAACAGGGGATCCACGCCTACAGCACCCTTGAGGAGCTGCTGGACAGCGGGGGCGTGGACGCGGTGAGCATCTGCACCCCCAGCGGGCTGCACGCCGGCCAGGCGCTCACGGCGATCGCCCGGGGAAAGCACGTGCTGCTGGAAAAACCCATCTGCCTGACCCTTCGGGACGCGGACGGGATCATCCGCGCCGCGGACGAGGCGGGCGTCAGGGCCGGCGTGATCTCCCAGATGCGCTTCGCGCCGACAGTCCAGGCCCTCCGCGGCGCCGTCGGGGACGGCGCCTTCGGGAAAATCGTCAGCGCGAGCCTGTCGATGAAGTACTACCGAACGCTTGAATACTACCGCTCTTCCGCCTGGCGCGGGACCTTCGCGTTTGACGGGGGCGGCGCGCTGATGAACCAGGGGATCCATGGCGTGGACGTCCTGCAATACGTCGCCGGGCCCGTGGACAGCGTCCTCGCGGTCACCCGGACCCAGACCCGGCCCATCGAAGTGGAAGATTCCGTGGCCGCCGTCCTGGAGTTTTCAAGCGGCGCCATTGGGACGCTCGAAGCGTCGACCACCTCCTTCCCCGGCTATCCGAGGCGCCTTGAGATCTGCGGCGACGAGGGCAGCGTCGTCATGGAAGAGGCGGACATCCTGCGCTGGGACCTGAAGGCGAAGGCGCCCGACAAGCTCAGGGACGAAAACACGCGCGCCTCTTCCTCCGACCCAAAGGCGATCGGCAAGGACAGCCACGTGCGGCAGATGCAGAATTTTGTCCGCTCCATCCTGTACGGCGAGGAGCTGCTTGTCAGCGCGGAGCAGGGCCGCATACCGCTGGCGATCATCCTGGCGGTGTACGAGTCGGCGAAGAGCGGGCAGCGCGTCCGGGTGTCCGGGGGCCCGGGAGCCTAGGGACGATCCTGGAAGCCGTTCACGGCGCCCGCTTTGTCTTCCCTTCAGACCGGCGCAGCCGGAAACACCCCAGGAGAAAGCTGATGAAACTACTGTCATTCGCGGTGCCCTGCTACAATTCGGCGGCGTATATGCGCCGCTGCGTCGACTCGCTCCTCGCCGGCGGCGACGATCTGGAGATCATCATCGTCGACGACGGCTCCACGGACAGCACGGGGGCCATCGCGGACGAATACCAGGCGCGCCACCCGGGCCTTGTGCAGGCGGTCCATCAGGCGAACGGCGGATATGGCGAAGGCGTCAACCGCGCGCTCGCGCAGGCGTCGGGCGCCTACTTCAAGGTGCTCGACTCGGACGACTGGGCGGATGAAAAAGGCCTTGCGGGCCTCCTGGCCCTGATGCGGAGCTTCATGGGCGACGCCGCGGCGCCTGACCTGATCATCTGCAACTATGTGTTCGAGCACGACGCAAGCGGCGCAAGCCACACCGCACACTTCCACCGCCTGCTGCCCCGCGGCCGCCTGTTTGCCTGGGACGAGATCGGCCGGTTCGGCCCCACGCGCTTCCTTCAGCTTCACGCGCTGTCGTACAGGACGGCCCTGCTTCGCGAAACGATCCCTCAGCTGCCCAGGCATACCTTCTACACGGACAATATCCTGGCGTACCAGCCCCTGCCCTCCGTCAGGAGCCTCTACTACCTGGATATCCCGCTGTATCATTACCGCCTCGGGCGGGATGATCAGACCGTCGACGAGAAGGTGATGATCAGGCACATCGGCGAACACGCGCGCGTCATCGGGATCCTGATCGACACGATCGATTACCGCGCCGTGCTAAAAGAGCAGCCGAGGCTCGGCAGATACCTGGTGCACGGGCTTTCCGCCCAGGTGCTCGTTTCTTCGCTGATGATGACCCTCGGCGGCGCCCCTGAGCAGCTCCGGATGAAGGCGCAGCTGTGGGAACGGCTCCGCGGCGCGGACAGGGGGCTGTATCTGCGCATGAGGCATTTTTCCCTGAGCGCGCTGACGTTCCTGCCCGGGAAAGCCGGGCGCAGGGCCGTCAAAGCGATCTACCATGCCCTGAATGGACTGCTGATGCTGGCGGCCAAGGCGCGCGAGCGCATCCGCAGCAAGCGCTCCGCGCCTGCCTGAACGCGGCCCGGTCACATACTTCCCGATGGGATCACAGCCGGCTGGGACTGACCGGGCCTTTTTTCAAGGGCGGTCCACCGTCACCTCAAAGATCAGCAGCTCCTCGCAGGATTTGTCTTCCCGTTCCTGCGCGACAGCGATCATCACGCCATTCTCCGACGGCACCATGGAGGAGGGCCATGGGTAAGAGGTCCCAAGCAGCGCGTCGCAGCCCACCTTTCCGATGAATTCCCCGCCAGCCGTGTACAGCTTGAGGTCGCGGTAATTTCCGTCGAGCACCAGGATGCCCTGAGGAACTTCAGCGATGCCCGTCACCGAGCCGAAGGCGTCGTCCGCGGTCCAGTCATCTGCGCCGAAGGAGAAGAGCTCCGTTCCGGAAAGGTCAAACACGGCGACCCTGTTCGCGTCCGCGCGCTGCGCATCGGTGCCCGCGACATAGACGCGGTCTTCGGAAATCGACACGCAGCTGATGGAACTGAAGCGGCCCTGCCTCGTTCCCGCATCGGATATGCCCGACAGCACCCACGGTTCCTCGGCAAGGATCCCGTCCGTTGCGCTGACCCTCATCGGATCGGCGTTGGCCCAGAAGCTGATGCCCCATTCGCCCGAAGGGTGCATGACAAGATCGCCGGACAGGTCGTTGGCCTGCGCGACCGCGCCATCCCTGACGGCGAGGATGGTGAAGAGCCCCTCCGACAGATACAGGGGGCCTTCCCTGGGGGCGCTCAGGTATTCATATTCGTCGTCCAGCTTCACGGCCCCCCCTGCGAAGGCCCTGTCCGAGACCAGGCTGTCGCCCACGACGGAGAATGCGCGGAGCGTGTCGCCTGTCAGCGCATAGAGCCTATCGCCCTGCAGCGCAATATGGTTGTCGAAGATTTCGTTCAGCACGATTGGTTCTTCGGGCCTGAGCCATCGGGCGCTGAGCTGCACAGCGTCCGTGCAGGCAGAGGCGGGCAGGGGCCGGTAGGGGACGCCGTCTTCCGGGAGCGGTGGGTCGATGTTGGGCGGCGTTAGAGCCGGCAGCGTGAAAACGATCGAATCCAGCATAGCCTGCAGGCCTGCGATGTTCTCTGGGCTTTCCAGCGTGACGGAGACCGTGATGCGCGAGGCGGGCACACGCGCGGCGTACTCCGCGTAGTTCGATCCCCAGGATTCATAGGCGGCGCCCCTGAACGGGAGACCGCCGACCTGGATCTCTTCCAGCGCGTCCTTGCCGCCCGACAAGGCGCGTTCGCCAAGCAGGCGGATTTTGTCGCGGTAATTGCCCACGTCTTCGCTGGAGACCGTCAGATAGATCGACGCAAGGAGCCGTCCGCCGGGGTCATTGAGTGCATACTTCACGGCGCAGTAGTCCGCGCGGTCGTACAGCGAACCTTCTGAAAGGACCCAGCCTGCGGGGAAGCGCGCGGTGAACAGCGCCGTCTCGCACAGCTGTTCCTCCCCTTTTGCAGCAGGTACGGCGGTCAGGGCGGAAGTGGGTGCCAGCGTAGGTTCGCGCGTGGGTTCGGGAGTGGATGCGGGCCCGGGCGCTGGCTGGGGCGAAGACAATGGCGGCTTCTCGTCAAGCGGCACTCCGATTTTTATGAAGACAACGGATACCGTACCCATCGCGTAGCCCAGGGTCAGTTCCCCGGTTTCCGCGTCCCAGGACGGAGAGGTGAAGACGTGGCTCCCGCCAAGCGTGAGCGTCCCGTCCTTCTCAGACCAGGTGAGACGCTCGGAGTAGTCCTTTGTGACAGACGCCGTTCCCGTTCCATCCTTCAGAAGCGTGATCGCGCAGCCGTCCTGAAACAGGAGCGCGGCATCGTACACGCTGCCTGCCGTTTCAAAACGGACCGCGTTCCATATGCCTTCGAACAGGGAGGCAGCGGGGGGCGTCGCGGAAGGCGCGTCAGCCTGCGGCTGACCGGATCGGATGAAGTAGATGGTCGCGCCCTCGGATTCAGCGACCAGCCGGTCCTCCTCAAGCATCATGTCGGTGGAGACCCCGTCCACGAGCACATTGATCCCCCCGTCGATCTCGCGCCAGGCGCCTGCGCTTTGCAGGCCCATGGAGGTCATGACCAGCATGCCGTCCCTGCCGATGCTGAAAGAGAGGAGGTCGGCGGCTTTGACGCCGTTGAGCTCGCTCCTGATCACCCCATCGCCTTCATCGATGCCGGAAGCCACCCATTCCCCGGCGTACCTGCTTGCCTTGACCAGGGAGAGCAGCCCGCCCGCCTTCGGTGCCGTGGCGGCCTTTTCCAGGTAGAAGGTCACGCCGTCGGATGCGTTCACAAGCTCTCCGTCCACCGACCTGAAGATCACAGCGCTCCCGTCGATGACGGCTGAAACGCCTTCGAGTCCCGGCTCCCATATGCCGGGAACGGGCTGGCCGAACGACGTGACCTGCAGGCTGCCGTCCGGGTCGAACCGGATCTTCATCAGGTCCGCAACGGCCGATCCCTCGTATTGGGTCAGTCTGACGCCGTCACCCATGTCGATGGCGACGCAGACCCATTCTCCGGCGTAGCCGGACGCTTCGGCAGCGGAAGCCGGGGCCGCCGAAAACGCCAGCAGGAGGAAAAGGAGGGAAACGAAAAACGCGAAGGTTCTTTTCATGGGATACACCTCCATCGCCAGTATGGCCGAACGCGGTCTTGACCGTCGGAAACGGGGCGGGTCTGTACGCGATGTCCTGTGAAGGGAAGACAGCGCGGCTTTCAGGGTATCTGCGGAAAAGGCGGCCCGGTTTCTTGCGCTTGGTCGAGTATAGTGCCCGGTGAACCGGGCTGTCAACGGTCCCGGCTTTGCGTTTTTCGTTTTGAAGATTTTGCGCAGGATCCTGCCGGGACGCCAGGCTTGCCATCTCCCCGCATGACTGATATAATCCGGGCATCATGCAAAACGGCGCGCGAGGAGACTGTGCGGATGCTTGCTGTTGTCAACGCGGTGATCGTCATGAAGGATCACCTGATCCCTGAGGGGGTCCTCCTCCTTGAAGGGAACAGGATCAGCGCTTTCGGGGAGATGCGAAAGATCCCCGTCCCGCCCGGCGCGCAGGTGATCGACGCGCAGGGCGAGTTTGCCGGGCCGGGGCTGGTGGACCAGCACACGCACGCCGCGGGCGGGAAGTGGTTCTTCGAAGACCCGGCCTATTGCGCGGACCAGGTGCTCATGCACGGCGTCACAAGCGTCCTTCCCGCGCTGTATTTCAACATGACGGGCGGGGAATACCTCGATGCGATCGCCGCGGTCAAAGATGCGAAACGTCCGAATATCGCGGGGCTGTACATGGAAGGCCCCTACCTGAACCCGAAATTCGGCTGCGACCGGGACAACAACCCGTGGAAGGGCCCCATCCGGCGGGAGGACTACCTGCCGCTCATCGAACGCGCGAAGGGCATCGCGCTCGCCTGGTCCGTCGCGCCCGAGCGGGAAGGCGCGGAAACCTTCGCCAGAGACGTCGCCGAGGCCATCCCCGGCATCGCCCTGACCGTCGCCCACAGCGAGGCCTCGCCTGCGCAGATCGAGCGACTGATCCCCTATGGGCTGCGCATCGCGACGCATCATACGAATTCCACCGGCGACCTGCCCAGGTACCCGGAGTGCCGCGGCGTCTGCGTGGACGAAACCGTCAACTACAGGGACGACATCTACGCGGAGCTGATCGTGGACAGCCGCGGCATCCACGTCGACCCGTACATGCTTCGGCTCGTCAGGAAAATCAAGGGCCGGGACAGGATCGTCCTCATTTCGGACGCCTGCGTTTTTGACGGGCCGGTCCCGCCCGGATACGACGGAGTCAGCGACATCAACTTCGATTTCGCAGGCGAGATCGCGGGATCAAAGCTGACGCTGGACGTCGCGTGCCGGAACATGATGGTCCACACCGGCTGCTCGCTTTGCGACGCCTTCCATTTTGCGTCGTACAACCCGTCCCGGGCGCTTGGGCTCACGGACCGCGGCGAGATCCGCGCCGGCGCGCGGGCGGACGTGATCCTGGTGGGCGCGATGATGGACGTGCGCAAAGTGATCCTTGAAGGGGAGGAAGTGATTTGATGGAAGCCGGATTCGCGCGCGTGGACATCACGCCGCCGCTTGGCATCCACATGTCGGGATACTACGAGCCCCGGCGCGCCGCGGCCGTGCACGACCCGCTGTACGCCAGCGCCTGCGCCTTGCGCGACGGCGGCGATATCGGGGTCCTGATGAACCTCGACCTCGTCGGCCTCAGGCAGGAGTTGATGGACCCATTCCGCCAGGCCGCCGCCCGGGCTGCCGGCACGACAAGGGAAAACGTGTTCATCGCCTGCACGCATACGCATACCGGGCCCGTTACGGGCGGGGACCTGTTCCCGCGCGACCCCCAATACAACAGGCGCTTAGAGCAGCTGCTCGCGCAGGCGGCTGCCCTCGCGGTGAACGACCTGTCTCCCTGCCGGCTCCGCTGGGGGACCGGACAGGTGCCGGGCATCGCGTTCATCCGGCGCTACAGGATGAAGGACGGCACGGTCCGCACCAATCCGGGCGTCGGGAACCCGGACATCCTTGCCCCCATCGGGGAGCCGGACGAGCAGCTGGGGCTTGTCCGTGTGGTCCGTGAAGGAAAGGCGGAGATCCTCGTCGTCAATTTCGCCGTGCACGCGGACGTCGTGGGGGGAGGCGGCGCGCTGTCTCAGAGCGCCAACGACTGTTCGCTCTCTGCCGACTACCCGGGCTTCCTGCGCGAGACGCTCGAAGGGGCTGTCCGCGGCAGCCGCGTGCTGTTCTTCAACGGCGCGGAAGGCGACGTGAACCACATCGACGTCAAGGCCGGAAAGGACGCGCCGACGAACGGCTATGAGCTCGCGCGGCACATGGGGCGCTGTCTTGCCGCGGGCGCCCTGAGGGCCTATACCCATGCCAGGGACGTGACCGGCGTGGGCGTGAAGGGCGCGGAGTCGACCCTCTGGGCGGAGGCGAACAAGGGAAGGCCGGATGAGCTCCCCAGGGCGCGCCAGTATGTCAGGTGGCACCGGGAGGGCCGCGACGCGCTGATACCGGAAACCGGAATGGGCGTCACCATGCTCGTGGCCGAGGCACAGCGGATCATCGACATGGAGAAGGCGCCCGACAGGTTCCCCCTGCGGCTGACCGCGCTGCGCTTTGGAGACGTCTGCATCGCAGGCGTCCCCGGGGAACCCTTCAGCCAGATCGGGCGGCTGATCAAGGAGGCTTCCCCCTTCCCGGCGCAGCTGGTCTCCTGCTGCGCCAACGGGTACCAGGGCTACTTCCCCACCCGGGACGCCTTTGACGAGGGCGGGTACGAGGCGCGCTCGTCAGCCTTCCGTTCCGGCGTGGGCGAGGCGGTCGCCGCCGCCGGGGCGGACATGGCAAGGAAACTGTTTGAAAACAGCGGAATGCAAGACGAAAACAGGGAGGAACCACCCGCATGAAAGACATTGTATTTGACCCGCCGACCGATTTCTCCTTCACGCCGGGCGACTATGTGCCCTTCAGGGACCGCGCGCTGTGCGAGAAGCTGCGCAGGATCTCCGGAAAGGACATTGAGCGGCGCGAAGCGAACTGGCACCCCGGATTCCAGGTGAAGGTCATGATGAACCCGCACCCGGTCCTCATCGCGACGCTGTTCGCCCGCCTGAAGGCGGCCAGCGAGGAGAGGCGAAAATTAACGATGATCCTGGGCAACCCTGAGCCCGACACCTACATCCCGCTTGCGCAGCTGATCAACTATTTCGGGGTCGACTGCAGCCGGGTGCACCTCTTCGCGATGGACGAATGGGCGGACGACCAGGGCAATATCGCCCCGGAAACCTACAAGGCCGGTTTCGCCCACTCGATGCTCAAGTACCTGGTCTACCAGATCGACCCAAAGCTGCGCATGCCGCTTGCGCAGGTCCATTACCCGACGAACGCGAACATCGGACACTATTCGAAAATGATCACGGACATCGGCGAGGGCGGCGCGGACATCTGCTCCTCGTCGCCCGGCTGGACCGGCCACATGGCCTTCATCGACCCGGTGGATCCCTTTCTCAGCGACGACCTGGAGGAATGGCTGAACAAGGAGGCGTCCATCGTCAAACTGCATCCGCTGACCGTTGCGCAAAACTCCCTCCACGGCGTGTTCGGACAGAGCGGTTATGTCGCGGACGTCCCGCCCTGCGCCGCGACCATCGGGCCCATCGACGTCAAAAACGCCCGCGAACGCATCGAGGTGCACGCGCTTCTGACCTGCGGCAGCTTCTCCTCCTGGCAGCGGATGACCAGCCGCCTGGTGCTGCACGGACCGGTCACGCCGCTCGTTCCCAGCAGCATGCTGCAGACGATGAAGACGCAGGTCTACGTGTCCGAGGAGCTTGCCGCGCCTTTTGAATGCTGGGAGAAAGCAGGTTACTGAGCCACGGGAAAACAAAGCGGAGTCCGTGCCTCCCCCGCGATTTATTCAAGGGAAGCTTGACGGAACCCTGAAGGAGGCATATACTCTAGAACAGTCTTTTTCACGCCGGGCGGCGTGGAGGAAAATTTTATTCCATAAAGGAGGCCCTGCATGAAACGTGCCCTTACCCTGCTCATGGCGCTGCTGCTGCTTTCCGGCCTGACCGCGGCCGCGTCCGCCGAGGACATTGCCATCAAGGTGATCATCTGCGAGTACAGCGACCACACCGAAGATTACATGAACAAGATCCTCGCCGAGTACGCGAAGACCCATCCGGAGGTCAAGGTGGACCTGGAGATGGCCTCCTGGGACGACGTCGGCACCCGCGTGTCGACCTTGATCGCCGGCAACCAGGCGCCGGACATCCTCAACATCGACGCGTTCTCCCAGTACCTGGAGGACGAGCTGCTCCTCCCGGCTTCCGCCTACACCTCCGAAGCGCTGGCCGGCAACCTGTACAAGACCTTCTATGAGAACAACACCGACGCGGAAGGCACGATCTACGCGCTGCCGATCCTTGCGTCCGTCCGTTCGCTGTACTACTCGAAGCCCATCTTCCAGGAAGCCGGCATCGAAAAAGCGCCGGAAACCTGGAGCGAGCTCGAGGCCGTCTGCCAGAAGATCCTTGAATTCTACGGCGGGGCGGTCTATCCGTGGGGGATCACCTTCTCCACCAACGAGGGCCAGGCGACCTTCGCCTACTATGCCTGGAACAACGGCGGAGAGTTCATCAACGAGAACGGCGAATGGGTGCTCAACAGCAAGGAGAATGTCGAGGCCGTCAACTTCATGACGGGGCTGGTCGAGAAGGGCTTCTGCAACGCCAATCCGCAGACCGAGACCCGCGACGATCTGCAGGCCGTCATGGCCAATGGTAAGATCGCGATGATGATCAGCGCGAACTTCTTCCCCGGCCTCTACCCGGACTTTGATCTGGGCGTGGCGTCGATCCCCAGGGCGGACAGCCAGGAAGCGAATGTCCAGCTGGGCGTGCAGGACGTCATGATGGTGTTTGACAACAATCATTCCGAGGCGAAGATCGCCGCGATCCGCGATTTCCTGGACGTGTTCTATTCCGACGCGATCTACCCCGACTGGTGCAATAAGGAGGGCATGCTGCCCGCGACCCAGAGCGGCATCGAGAAGCTGGCCGCGGACAGCGAGTTCTTCGCCGGCTACCTTGAGCAGCTCAAGAGCGCGAAATTCTACCCGTCCACCAATCCCGCCTGGAAGACCGCGCAGTACGCGGTGATCGAGGCGGTGCAGAACGTCGCTGCGGGCGTGATGGATGCCCAGGCCGCGCTTGACGCAGCCCAGGCCGCCGTCCTGGACGACTGAGCCTCAGCGGCCGGCCGTCCGCCGGCCAGGCATTGGAACCGGGGGGAGACGCGCGCCCTCTCTCCCCGGTTCCTTCAAGTTCCTTGACCACGGGAGGCAGAGGTTTGCAAAGAACCATTCAGTCGCGGCAGGCGAAACGCAGGCGCCGCTTCAAGGCAGCCGAACCCTACCTCTGGCTGCTTCCGTCCGCTGCGCTGCTGCTCGGGATGGTGTTCATCCCCATCGGCCAGACGATCTGGATGTCGCTGAGCGACATCAGCAAGGCCGGCATCATCAAGAGCTTCAACGGCTTTGAGAACTACCAGAAAGTCTTTTCCAGCGCGGTTTTCGGGATCGTCATGAAAAACACCGCCGTCTGGACCGTGGCGACCGTGGGAATCAGCACCCTGATCGGCTACGCGCTGGCACTGGCGCTCAATGTGAAGTTCATCGGCCGCAAGGCCGCCCGGACCATCCTGATCTTTCCCTGGGCGACCGCGCTGGCCGTGACCGCGTCGATGTGGGACTACATGTACAATTTCGAATACGGAGCGATCAACGCGCTCCTGAATGTGCTGGGCATTTCCTCCGTGAACTGGCTCAAGACCGCGGAGACGACCTTCCCGAGCATGATCGTCATCGCCATCGTGGTCACGGTGCCGTTTACGACCTTCTGCCTGCTCAGCGGCCTTCAGACGATTTCCCCGGACTACTATGAATCCGCCTCCATCGACGGCGCGGGGCCCTGGAAACGCATGGTACACATCACGCTGCCCTGCCTGAAGCCCGCCTTCAACACGTCGATCGTGCTCAATGTCATCTACGTGTTCAATTCCTTCCCCATCGCATGGACGATCGCCAAGCAGAGCTCCTACGCGCACCAGGCGGACACGATCACGACCTACCTCTACTTCCTGGCCTTCAGGGACCTCAAGTACGGACGCGCGGCCGCCATCAGCGTGATCGGTTTCGCGGCGCTGCTGGCCTTTGCGCTCATCTATATGCATTACACGATGAAAAACGAGGTGGAACTGTAGTGGCAACGGTAGCCGGAAGCAAAAAGAAGACGGCGACCGGGCGCGCCGCGCTATACGCGTTCGTGTTCCTGACCTGCGTCGCGGTCCTGTACCCCTATCTGGTGATGTTCGTGACCTCCTTCAGCGACCTTGACCAGATCTACCAGATTCCGCCCAGGATGTGGCCGGCGACCTGGAAGTGGAACAACTATATCGACGTCTGGAACGTCATCCCGCTTTCGCAGTTTTTCATCAATACCCTCCTGGTATCCGTCGTTTCGACCCTTCTGTGCATCGTGTGCGCGGTACCCGCGGCCTACGCGCTGACGCGCATGAGGTTCAGGGGGCGGGGCTTCTTTATGCGCATGGTGGTCGTCAGCCAGATGTTCACCGCCGTGGTGCTCCTCATCGGCATCTTCAAGGTATGCGTCTTTCTCAACATCCAGGACAAGCTGTTGTCCCTGGTCCTTGTGAACGCGGCGTTCAACCAGGCTTTCGCGATCTGGATCCTGCGCGGGACCTTTGTGACGATCCCGCGGGACCTTGAGCAGAGCGCCCTGATCGACGGCTGCAACTCCGTGTCTGCGATGGTCAGGATCATTCTGCCCCTGGCGGCGCCGGGGATCGTCACGGCGCTCATCTTCGTGTTCATCAGCGCGTGGAACGAGTACCCCGTCGCGATGACGCTGATCGGCTCGACGATGAAAAAGACGCTGACTGTCGGGATGCGCGCGTTCTACGGCTACACCTTCATCCAGTGGTGGTACCTGTTCGCCGTCGCGCTCATGGCGACGGTCCCGGTGATCATCCTGTTCACGACGATCGAAAAACACCTCGTTGGCGGCCTCACCGCCGGCGGCGTCAAGGGATAGCGCGCATTGGCTGCGGCCGGATCCGGGCCGGTCCGCAGCGGGTCGCGGGAAGGCAACGGGGGCTTTGGGGACCGGACGACGAAAGCGGGTGACGCGGCGTGAGACTCGGCTGTTTCGGCGGTGCGGGGGACATCGAAGGGATCCGGCTGGCCGGCTTTGACAGCGCGGAGCTTGACATCATGGAATTGTCCGGGATGTCCTCCGAAGCCTTCGCGGAATTCATCAGACGCTGCAGGGACAGCGGGCTTGGATTCGAATCCTTTTCGGGATTCATGCCCCTGACGGAGCGGATCCATGCCCCCGGCTTTGACAGGGCGAAGTGGCTGGATCACGCAAGGCGCATGGGGGAAAGGACCCAGGCACTTGGCGCGCGGGTGTGGCCGATGGGCGCCGGGAAATGCAGAAGCATACCCCTTGACGCGGACCTTGCGCAGGCAAAGCGCAAGGTCGCGGATTTTTTTGGCGGGATCTGCGAAGCGATCGCGGAGTTCGGCATCGTTCTCGCCGTCGAGCCTCTGGGACCGGCCAGCTCCAATTATCTCAACAGGATCGCCCAGGCGCGGGCCTTCGCTCAGGAACTGGGCCTGCCCAACTGCCGGGCGATGTGCGACCTTCGCCATATGCACAGCCAGGGCGAGCCGCTGTCAGAAATCGCGCAGCACGCCGAATGGATCGTCCACGCGCATATCGATCATCCACTGGGCGACAGGAGGCGCTTCCCACGGGAGGGTGACGGGTATGACTACCGGCCGTATCTGGAAGCCCTCACGTTGTCCGGGCATGACCGGCTCCTCGGGGTCGAGGCGACGGCCTATGAGGATTTCCCGGCCGAGGCGGCCGCGTCGGCTTCCTATCTGCGCGCCCTGCTGGGTCAGCCTGCCGTTTGATTTCCGTTTTCCGGCGTGGAACTGAAGCCGGACGGGAGGTTTACAGCGGGGGCAGGTCCTGCTATACTGGAAGAAACAAGTTGCACATGGTCCGTCGAGCCGGGACCGGCTCAGACAAAAAAGGAGGTCGGAGACATGAAAAAGGTATTCGCGCTGCTGCTCACGACGACCCTGCTGCTTGCGACGGTCGCCTTCACCCTGGCTGAAGAAGGGCCGATCATCATCGGGGCGATCACGGACCTGACGGGGTCCGGGTCCGTGCTCGGCAAGGCCTGCGACAACGGCTGGCAGTTCGCCGTGGAGCACATCAACAAGGCGGGCGGCGTGAACGGCCGTCAGCTGAGGCTGATCACCTACGACACGCAGAGCAATCCCCAGGAAGCCCTGGCGGCCTTCGAGCGTCTTGTCAATGTGGACAAGGCGTCCATCGTGGTCGGCCCCCCCTTCTCCAACATCGGCCTCGCGCTCGCGGACACAGTGGACGAGATGAAGGTCGCGTTTTTCGGACAGTTCGGCGACCCGCGCTGCATGCTGGGCGAAAACCTCGACTCGCTCCACCCCTACATGTTCCTCTCGCAGCCCTCGGCCATCGACACGGGCATCATTTCCGGCGCCTATCCGTTTGAGAAGTTCGGCCTGACCAAGGTCGCCATGCTCATCGCGCAGGATCACAGCTACTGTTCGACGCAGGCCAAGGCCTTCATGGCCTATGCGGAGGAGCGCGGCATCGAGATCAAGACGATCCAGTACTGCACGACAAAGGACACGGACCTGACCGTGCAGCTGACGGCCATCAAAAACAGCGGCGCGGAGTTCCTGTTCAACGCCTGCAACACGAACCTCCTGGCAGTCGCCTGCCAGCAGATGTACCAGATGGGGATCGATCTGCTGCAGTGCGGGAGCCTGGACTTCAGCAACCCGTTCAACACCCTTGTGGACCCGCCGGAGGCTGCGTCCAACATCTACTTCCCCGTCAACCTTGACATGGGCGCCCCGGAGATGGCCGATATCACCGCCGAGTACACGGCGAAGTTCGGGGTGGCGCCAACGCCCAAATCCTGGATTGCCTATGACACGGTGACGGTCGCCGCTGCGGCGATCGCGAAAGCCGGCTCCGCCGACCCCGTCGCCATCCGCGACGCCCTGGAGACCATTGCCGGCGTGGATACGCTGATCACGGACAGTTTCAGCATCAACCCGGAGACCCATATGCCCCTGGATCTCAAGATGTGCATCTACAACCTTGAAAACGGCGTATATACGAACATGGGCTGGTATTACCCGGAAAACTGACGCTCCGCACCGCGCGCGCCCCCGCCGGACCCGGAGGGGGCGCGCGCAAAGGGCTCAGGCGCGGACGGACCCGCGGCGCGCTACAGCCTGATCCGCGCGGGAAAGACTCGACGCTGGCGCTTCCTTTCTCGGCGCCGCGCGGAAGCGCTCCGGAGGCCGGGCGGACGACGACCGAAGGGGGCTTGCCATGGATTTCGCATATTACGCGCAGCTGATGATCGCGGGCGTTTCGAACGGGGCGATGTACGCGGTCATCGCCGTCGGCTGGGCGCTTATTTTCAGCGTGCTCAAATTCTCCAACTTCGCGCACGGCGGCACAATGGTCTGCAGCGCCTATCTGGGGATGTTCATCTCCAAGGCCCTCCGCCTCAATCTGTGGCAGACCCTGCTTGTGGCCGCGTTCTGCGGCGGCCTGATCAACATGGCCGTCGAGGTGTTCAGCTTTCACAGGCTTCGGAAGTCTGCCAAGCAGGTCACGCTTTTTTTCGTGTCCTCCATCACGATGGGGATGCTGCTGCAGAACATCATCGCGCTGAATTTCAGCGGGACCTACTACGCGTACCCGAGTTTTTTCAAGAACCGATTCCAGAGTTTCGGAAGCGTCAGCTTTGACGTTGCCAACCTTGTGATGCTCGGGGTATCGGCCAGCGCCATTGCGCTGCTGGTGGCGGTACTGAAGAAAACGAGGCTTGGCATTTCCATTCGCGCGCTGTCGATGGACCCGCGTACGACCAGCCTGATGGGCGTCAATGTCAACCTCGTCGTGCTCGCGGCTTTTTTTGCGGCCGGCGCGCTCGCTGGGATCGCCGGTGTATTTGTCGGGATCCGCACCAGCCTCACCCCTCAGATCGGGAGCCTCTACACGATCAAGGGTTTCATGGTCTGCGTGATCGGAGGTCTGGGCAGCCTCAACGGCGCGTTGTATGCCGCCCTCCTCCTGGGCCTTGCCGAAACGCTGTTTGGCGCGGTGATCGGCACCAGCCTCGCCCCCGTGGGCACCTTCCTGTTCATGCTGCTGTTCCTGGCCCTGCGCCCCAGCGGGCTCGCGGGCGTATTCGCGACCGAGAAGGCGTGAGGGGGAGAGGATATGTCGGCAGCGTACCTTACCTATATCGTCAATTTCCTCGTGAGAAACGTGTTCATCATCCTCATCGGCATGCTGGGCGTTTATGTGCTGACCGGGCTGACAGGGATGTTTTCCATGGGACAGGCAGCCTTCATGGCCGTCGGCGGGTACACGACCGCCATACTTTCGAAGTACTACAACCTCCCGTTTTATCTGACGCTGCCTGCTGCCGTGCTCGTGGGCGCCCTTTTCGGGTTTCTCATCGGCATCCCGGCCGTGAAACTCCGAAGGGATTACGTAGCCATTGTCAGCCTGGGTTTCGGGGAAGCGCTCGTCGCCTTTCTTGACAACGCCTCCAGCGTCACCGGAGGCGCGCTTGGGCTGACGGCGATACCCAAATATGTCGAAAAATGGATGATCGTCGCCACACTGCTGCTGATCATCGCGTTTATTTGGAACTTTAAAAAGTCAAGGTACGGCCGCCAGTGTCTCGCCATCAAGAGCGACGAGCTCGCGGCCGCTTCCATGGGCATCAACGTGGCGCGGGTCAAGCTGATTGTCTTTACCCTCGCCGGCTCCATCTCCGCGCTGGGCGGCTACCTGTATGTGCACACGCTGGGCTATCTTGACTCCGCGTCCTTTGGCTGGGGCCAGTCGTCGATGTGGATCATCATCGTATTCTTTGGCGGGATCAACAGCCTGACGGGAGCGGTGTTCGCGGGCATCCTTCTGAACCTCATCCCGGAGATTTTCAGGTTTTCCAATGAACTGCGCGTCATCATCTATTGCCTGATCGTCCTGTTCATCGTCAACTTCCGCCCCCAGGGCCTGTTTGGCGAAACGGAGCTTGACCTGAAGACCCTGAAGAAAGCCGGCTGCAGGCTGCGAAGGCTGCTGGGCGGCGGCATTTCCGGAACCGGGAAGGGAGGGACCTGAAATGCTCATCGAGCTCAAGGGGGTCACCAGGAATTTCGGAGGCGTGACCGCAGTCAGCGATATCTCCCTTTGCGTGGACAGCCATCAGATCGTCTCCATCATCGGCCCCAACGGCGCCGGGAAGACGACGCTGTTCAACCTGATCTCCGGCATTTACAGGCCGGACTCCGGCGAGATCCTTTTTGAAGGGAGGCATATCGAAGGACGGGCGCAGCATGACGTGGCGAGGCTGGGCATATCTCGAACGTTTCAGAACATCCGGCTTTTCAGGGGCCTGAGCGTTGCCGAGAACGTCATGACGGCGCTGGACGCCGTGCAGGGGTATTCGCTGGCAAGCGCGATGCTGACCCTTCCCTCAAAGCGCGCCGCCGAGAAGGAGAACCGGCGCCGGGCCCTGGAGGCGCTGGAACTCGTGGGCATTGAAAAGATGGCCGGACAGCAGCCTTCCGACCTTCCCTACGGGCTGCAGCGGCGGGTCGAACTCGCGCGCGCCATTGTCAGCAGGCCTCGGCTGCTGATGCTCGACGAGCCTGCAGCGGGCCTCAATCCCAGCGAGGTGCTCAGTTTCATCCGGCTCATTTCCGGTCTTAGGGACGCTTTCGGATTCGGGATCTTCATCATTGAGCACAGGATGCAGGTGGTCAACGAGCTGTCGGAGCGGATCTATGTGATCAACTTTGGAAAAATGCTTGCCCAAGGCACCCCGCGGGAGATCGGCGCCGATCCCGACGTGATCAGGGCATACATTGGGGAGGAAGACCGGAGTGCTTGAGATCAGGGGCCTCCATGTCAGCTACGACCATATCACAGCTCTTTTGGACGTGTCGTTTCGTGTGGAAAAGGGCAGCGTCGTATCGATCATCGGTTCCAACGGAGCCGGAAAATCCACGCTGATCAACACCATCTCAGGTCTGGTCAAAAGGAGGAGCGGCGACATCCTCTACAAGGGCGACCCGCTGCCCCAGGCGCCGCACCAGGTCGTCCGCAGGGGGATCGTGCAGGTGCCGGAAGGGCGCCGTGTGTTTTCCAACCTGACGGTCTTCGA
Source organism: uncultured Oscillospiraceae bacterium (assembly GCA_964563725.1). Taxonomy (GTDB): domain Bacteria; phylum Bacillota; class Clostridia; order Christensenellales; family Aristaeellaceae; genus CAZLYF01. The sequence continues at coordinate 11,669 of CAZLYF010000001.1, read as the reverse complement.
AAACCTCGTGATGGGCGGCGCGCGCACACCCGCGAAGAGGGCAGGCAAAAAAATCGAAAAGATGCTCAGCCTGTTTCCGATCCTCGGCGAGCGGCGCGGGCAGATGGCGGGCACGCTGTCCGGGGGAGAGCAGCAGATGCTGGCCATCGCGCGGGGCTTGATGGCCGAGCCTGACATCCTGCTTCTTGACGAGCCAAGTCTCGGGCTCGCCCCGAAGATCGTCGCCCAGGTGTTTGACATGATCGGGGAAATCAACCGTTCGGGGATCACCGTCCTGCTGGTCGAACAAAACGCCAGCCGGGCCATGGCGATTTCCTCCTATACCTATGTGCTCGAGAACGGGAGGATCGTCAGGGAGGGAGACTCGGCCTCACTCAGGCGCGACAGGCAGATCCGCGAGACCTATCTTGGCGTCGTAAAGGAGGAAGGACCATGACGGAAAAGAAAATCAAAGTAGGCGTCATCGGGACGGGCAAGATCGCGCAGATCGCCCACTTTCCCATCCTGGCCTCGCTGCCGGAAGTGGAAATCGCTGCGGTATACAGCCGGAGCCACGCGCATGCGCTGGACAGCGCGCGGCGATACGGCGCAAAAAAGGCTTGCGCGACCTTCGAGGAGTTCCTGCTGTCGGACCTTGACTGCGCCGTGCTCCTGACGCCCAAGACCGTCCGGCGCGAATACCTGCCAAAGCTGCTTGAAAGGAAGCTTGACATCCTTTGCGAGAAGCCCCTGTCCATGACCCTCAGCGAATGCGAATTCCTCGCCAACGAAACCGAGAAATCGGGCCGGCTGCTGATGGTGGCCTTCAACCGCCGCTTTGCGCCGGCCAACATGAAGGCCCTCGCGGCGTTTGGAAACAGGCGGCCCCACCTTGTCATCGCCAACAAGAGCCGGGAATTCAAGGAATTCCGGGGGACGCTTGAAAACGCGATCCATATGGTGGACCTGCTCAGGCACATCCTGGGCGAGTGCGCTGAGGTGTCGGCGCGCGCGAAGTATTCGGACCCGATGCGCGAGGATGCCTGCAGCGCCCTTCTGGGCTTTGAAAACGGCGCGACGGGGCTGCTCGCCGCGTCGCGCGAGGCCGGGCAATGGCGGGAGCATGTTGAAATGTACGGCGGGGGCCTGACCGCCATCAGCGACAATCTCGACAGCTGCAAAGTGATCTACCCCGACAGGGAAGAGGGTTACAGCTTCACGCCGCTCAACCAAGGCTGGTGCACGGTCGTCAACAGGCTGGGGTTCGAGGGCTGCGTCAGACACTTTATCCATTGCGTGCGCACGCGCGAAAAACCGCTGACCGACGCTGCGGATGCATTCAGGACCCACGAACTGATGGACAGGATCTTAAGGGCCGCCGGCCTGCCCGACCTGTCCAGGAACTGGGAGCAGCCATGATGAAACTTGCGGGACACACCATGGGCACGCCGGAATACTCGCTTGGGGAGGCCGTGAAGCTGTTTTCCGGGATGGGCCTGGAGGGGATCGAGATCATCGTGCAGAGCGACGGTTACCCGTGCGCCATCCCGCTTGGCGCGGACGGCGTCGAACTCTCCGCCGTCCGGCAGCTGACAGCGGACCAAGGGTTGTCCGTCGCCGGGCTGACGCCCTATCTGAACCTGTTCAACGACCTTGACGAAACGGCGCGCAAAAAAGAATGCGACAGCCTCAGGCGTGTGACCGACATGGCGTCAGCGCTGGGCGCCCGCAATGTCCGCGTGTACGGAGGCAGGCTCGTCGATGGTGAAACGGATCCGGACGGAAGAAAACTAGAGGCGCTGGTCCGTTCGATGCGCGAATGCGGAGACCATGCGGAGAAACTTGGCGTCAGGCTCAACCTTGAAAACCACTTCGGCACGATGACCACGACCGCGCGCGAAACGGCGCGGGTGATCCGGCTGGTCGGCCATCCCGCGGTGGGGATCCTTTACGATCAGGCGAATATCGCTTTTTTCCCTGCGGAAGGATACGAGGAAGCGATCGACCTGCAAAAGGACAAGATCCATTACGTTCATTGCAAGGACCTCGTCTACCGCGGGGGCGCGCCGCAGAAACCAAGATTCTCCAATGTTGCGAGCGTGGACGAAAAAGAACGTACCGTCCATTCCCGCATCCCCGGGGAAGGGATCCTGGACTGGCCGGGAATCCTGCGCAAATTGAAACGGATCGGTTATGACGGGTGGATTTCGCTGGAGTACGAACGGCGCTGGCAGAAGACGGACCTGCCCGATGCGGCAGTCGGGATGCCCCGCGGCGCTGCCCATATCAGGGAGATCCTGAGGCGGATCGATGAACAAACAGACTGAGTACGCGGGCATCCGGCTGAAGCACCCAATCATCGCGGCGTCCGCGGGCACGACGCGCGACCTGAAGCACTGCCTGATGTGCGAAGACGCGGGGTTCAGCGCCGTTATCCTTAAATCCGTGCAGGAAGAAGTCCTCATGCGCCACAACCCCTTTCCGCGCTTCAAGCTCCTGCGCAGCGGCGTCAGGGGCTACGAATCCTGCACCTTCTACTGCTATGAGCAGGCGTACGAGGGCGACCTGGAAAATTACTGCGCCACCGTGGCGGCGGTCAAGAACAGGCTGTCTGTCCCTGTCATCGCAAGCATCAACTGCATCCGGCCCGAAAGCTGGCCGGAATACGCGAAAGCCTGCGAGCAGGCCGGCGCCGATGCGCTGGAGATCGTGCCCAGCTGTCCCACAGGCATGTTGATGCGAGACGCGTCGACGGACATCCGAACGCTGCTCCTCCATGCGATGAACGCCGTCAGGGACTCCGTTTCCATCCCTGTCGTCCCCAAGATGACCAGCCAGCTTGCCGACATTCCCGGGACAGCCTGCGAGCTTGACAGGGCGGGCGCCGACGGGATCACCATGATCAATCGCGCGACCGGGATCGATATCGACGTCGACAAGCAGGCGCCCATCCTTCATGGCGGTTTCGCGGGCCACGGAGGGAGTTGGGCGCTCAGCGCTGTCCTGAGGTGGATCGTCGCTGTCCAACCCCTCGTATCAGCGCCCATCTGCGCGACTGGCGGCGTGATGACAGGCGACGATGTGATCAAATGCCTTCTTGCCGGCGCGCGCAGCGTGCAGATCGCCACGCTGATCTACCTCAAGGGGTACGCCTGCCTTGGAGAGCTGCTCAGGCGCGTGGACGGATACATGGAGGAAAAGGGGATCGGGCAGATCGGGGAGATCGTCGGCCTGGCGGCGCGGAAGACCAAAAAAATGGAGGAGTACGACCGCGTGACCCGGTATCACGCCAGCTGCGAAAGGTCAAGATGCGTTAAGTGCCGCGCCTGCGAACCCGTGTGCATCTACGAAGCGCTGCATTTCGAGAGCGGAAAGCCGCTGATCGACACAGTCGCCTGCGACGGCTGCGGCCTCTGCGCCGCCGTGTGCGGGGCGGGCGCCATCAACATGGTCAGGAGGAGCGAATGACATGGGGACAAAAAAGGAAGTCCGCGAGGTAGGCGGCATCTTCAACATCTCCGAAGGCTACAACTGGGCCAAATCGACAGGCCTGGACGTGCACCTTGTGCTGACGCCCAGGCTCGGGTCGCGCAACGTGGGCATCACAAGCGGCGTGCATGAGCCGGGGATGGAGTTTGAACCCCATGTGCATCCGCTGTCGGAAGAGCTGGTGTTCTGCTTTGAGGGCGAAGGCGAATTCTTTCTGCATGACCGCTGGATTCCCGTGAAGGCGGGAGACGTCCTTTACGCGCCCCCGGGTATCCGGCATGGCACGAGGAAGCCGGCGGGTTCAAGCGGCAGGTTTGTGACGGTCGGAGTCGCCACCCCGCCGCAGCTGGACCTCTATCAGCGCATCGGTTACGACGTGCTTGGAAAAGACGGGGAATAGGGATATGAAAACGCTTTATGGGGTCACCGCCGCGATGACCACTCCCTTTACGAAATTCGGGGAAGTGGACGAGGAGGCGCTGGAGCAGCAGACAAGCTTTCTGATCGGGAAGGGCGTGGATTGCCTGTATCCCTGCGGGACAACAGGGGAGATGTACCTGATGTCGGAAGCCGAGCGCAGGCGGACGGCCGAAACCGTCGTCAGGAAGACGCAGGGCCGCGCCACGGTCTTCATCCACTGCGGCGCCATGCACCAGGACGAAACGATCAGGCTGGCGCGGCACGCCGCGGAGATCGGCGCAGACGGCATCGGGGCCGTCACCCCTTCCTACTTCGGCGTCAGCGACGAGGCGATGGCCGCCTACTACCGCGCGATCTGTGCGGAGCTTCCGGCGGACTTCCCGGTGTACGTCTACGTGATCCCACAGCTGGCCAAAAACGACGTCACGCCCGCCTGCATGCGCCGGATCGCAGACGCCTGCCCCAATGTCATCGGCGTAAAATACAGCTTTGCGGATATGCGGCGCATGATTGAATACGTCAAGATCCGCAGCGGGACCTTTTCCGTTGTTTTCGGGCCGGACGACCTGTTCCTGCCCGCCTTGACGATGGGCTGCGCGGGGACGGTCTCCGGATGCGCAAGCTGTGTGCCCGAGCCTTTTGTGAGCGTCTACAGGGCGTTTCTGTCGGGGGACTTCACGCTGGCCCGACAGGAACAGATGAAGTGTTTCGAGGTCGCGAAGATCCTGGGCGGAGGGGCGGACATGTCGGTGTTCAAGCGGGTGCAGACCATGCGCGGGATCAGGGGAGGGCAGATGAAACCGCCCCTCGGCGAAGTGGACGGGGCTGAGTTTGATCAGATCTGGCAGGCGCTGGCCCCCTACCTGCCGGATTGACGCCGGGCGCACCCGAACAGGTCCATCGGGGGCAGGGGCACAGACAAGCGTTGTTGATAGATTTCCTGCTCTTTGGCGTAGGGTGGATCGGCAGGGAAATCACGGCCGGCGGAAGGCGGGGAGAGGAATCAGGAAAGCAGGTCCGCACAGGGCATCACGGTAACGCCTTTACCGGAAAGCTCCTGATTCCATTGTTCCACGATCGTTTTCCCGCCCTTGCTGAAGGTGCTGTGCCCGTCGGCAACCAGGATCAGCTCGTATCCCAGCCTGACGCCGTCCAGGCAGGCCGCCCGGATGCAGCCGTTGCTCACAAGCCCCGCGACCACAAGACTGGTAATGCCGTTTTCCTTCAGAAAGGTCAGGAAAGGCTTTTCCCTGAACACGCTGCCATGCGTTTTGTCGATGACAATGTCGCCTTGGGAAGACGGCAGCTCTTCCGAAACCTCCCAGTCCGGCGAGCCTTTCCTGAGGAAGGTGTCATTGGCGTGCCTGACAAGAATCACTGGCTGCCGGGCACGATGGAAGCTTTCCATCAGCGAGCGGATGTTTGCGATCATCGTCTCCTTGTCATAAACATCCCTGTTGAGCAGCCCCCGCTGCATATCGATCACCAGCAACGCGCGCTTTCTTTCCAAAGCGGTCATCACCCCCTGCCCATCACAGCTATCCGACCGTGAAGCCCCGTTCACCGTCGACCGGAGGCAGCTCTTCTTCAACACAGCCGGTGATCCGGATCCTTTTGAGCCCTTTCATCGTCAAGACCAGGCGGGCGATCGCCTCGGGACTGCCCTGAAGTTCCACCAGGACGGAGCCGTCAGGCAGGTTCCGGGCGCAGCCGGTGAGGCCCAGTTTTTCCGCGATCAGCCGGACTTCGTGGCGAAAGCCGATGCGCTGCACGCGGCCTTCGAAGCGGATTTGTTTCCTGCATGGGCTTTCTTCGCGAAAGGAAGGGAAGCGCATGCGCCTGACCTGGAAGGCGACGTATCTGTTGCGCAGCTTTTTCAGCAGATCGACGGGTTTCATCGGGCGGCTGCCTCCGGTAGACCAAAGGGCCCTCCGCCGCATGCCGGCGGCGGACGCTGTTTCCATTACACAGCGCCGGGCCGCGCATGTCAACGGGGCTGGAAACCGGCGCAGCCGGCCCGCGGCCGCGCGTTTGTGCCTGAGCGCAAGGAGGGATCGGATGCCCTTCGGGTTGCCGGAACCCCTGAGACCCCCCGTTCTGTTCCTCGCCCTATTGAGCGGCGCGGCGTGGAGTTGTGTCTACGCAAGGGCGATCGTGATCGGCGTGAAGGGGAAAACCTGCACGTTTCCGCTGTTCGCGCTGGCCCTGAATGTCGCCTGGGAAGGGCAGTATTGCTATCTGGGTTTTACGCAGGGCCCGGAGATCCTCCAGTGGATGCCCCCGGAACTGCTGGCGCAGGCCTGGGTGGACGCGGCCTGGCGCGTCCATGCGTGGGTGAATCTCTTGTGGCTCCTGCTGGACTGCGCGATCGTCTGGACGCATTTCCGCTTTGGCCGTGGGGAGCACGGGAGGAGCGCGGGCCCGAAGACCTTTGTCGCACGGTCCGTCGCGGCCTTCGCCGCGGCGATCCTTCTTCAGGCCACGGCCTACCTTGTGTTCGGCAGCTTCGGCTGCGCCTACGCCGCCTTCACGCAGAACCTGGTGATGTCGCTGCTCTTCATCGACATGCTGCGCAGGAGACAGGGCCCGCGGGGGCAGAGCCTGGACATCGCCGTATGCAAATGCGTCGGGACCCTGGCCCCCACTGTCGGTTTCACCCTTGTGCTGGGCAACAGGCTGATCCTCACGCTCGGGGCCCTGTGCGCCGCTGCCGACGTCCTGTATATCGTCAGGCTGCGCAAGGCCATCAAGGCACGCTGACCGGCGGGGACGGCGCTTTGATGCCTGCCGTCGGGCGTGCGTTGGGTAATTGCTTCTGACGTGCTATACTCCCTGTGACAAGCGGCAACAGGGGCCAAATGGCGGTGAGGTGATTTGCGCGCCGGGCCGTTTCTCCAGCGCGGGAAGACGATGCTTCTGCGCGTGATCGCCAGGCTCAATTCCGCCGGGGGCGGGGATTTTTTCGGCGGCAGGCAGATCAATGAAATCGACCCGTCAAAACGCAGCATGATGAAGGACGCCGAGAACCAGGCTGTGTGAAAAGGGGGATTGGCGTTGCCTCGCGCAGGGAGAAAAGGGGAAATGCGGAACTGGGCCTCAGTGGCCCTGTCCCTCGTATTTTTGCTTTTTTTCGTATACCCGTGCAGGCGCCTGATCTGGGAAGCCTTTTACACAGAGAAAACCGGTTTCACCCTGCAGGCGTTCGTGAAGTTTTTCAGCAAAAGCTGCTACTTCAGTACGATCCTCAACAGCTTCAAGGTGTCCGGGGCTGTGATGCTCGTTTCGCTGGCGATCGGCATCCCCTTCTCCTATTTTTTCACCTATTACAGCCTCAAAGGGCGGAAGCTGCTGTTCGTGCTCGCGCTGCTGTGCACGATGTCCGCCCCCTTCATCGGCGCCTATTCGTGGATCATGCTCCTGGGCCGTTCCGGGGCCATCACGAAGTTCCTGTCCGGCTTCGGCATCCGATTGGGATCCGTCTACGGCTTCAACGGCATCCTCCTGGTGCAGGCCATGAAGCTGTTCCCGCTGGTGATGATCTATATGAACGGCGCTTTTCTGGCCATCGACAGCAACCTGCTCGAGGCGTCCGCAAGCCTCGGCTGCACAGGGGTCAGGCGCTTTTTCAGGGTCGTGATGGGGCTGACGATGCCGGCTGTCCTTTCCGCCGCGCTGATTGTCTTCACGAGGGCCTTCGCTGATTTCGGCACACCCGCCATCATCGGGGAGGGCTACAGGACCTTCCCCGTGCTGATCTACGACTCCTACCTGAGCGAGACCGGAGCGGACCACAATTTCGCTTCGGCGGTCAGCGTGCTGGCCATCCTTCTCACCGGCCTTGTGTTCCTGCTGCAGAAATCCGCGACGAACCGCTTCAAATCCACGATCGGCTCCCCGCGTCCCGTGCAGAAAAAAAAGCCGAAGGGATGGCGCGGCCTGCTGGTGCACCTGTACTGTTACCTGCTGATCGCCATTGCGATGCTCCCGCAGGTATTCATCATCGCGGATTCGTTCCGCGACTACAGGGGACAGGCCGCCCAGAGCACGTTTTCCTGGTCAAACTATGAGAACGCGGCGCGAGAGCTGCTGGGCCGGTCGGTGTCCAACACCATCCTCATCTCCATGGCGGCGCTCGCGGCCATCATCGTCATTGCGGTGCTGATCGCCTATCTGGTGGTCAGGGGAAGCGGCTTCCTCACCCACACGATCGTCACCATCGCGATGCTGCCCTATCTCTTGCCGGGCGCCGTCATCGGCATTTCCCTCCTCATCGCGTTCGGCGGGCCGCGGTTTTCCCTGGCGGGCACCATGGCCATCATGATCGTCGCGCTGACAATCCGCGGGATGCCCTACACCAGCCGCTCCGCCACGGCCATCATGACGCGGATCTCGAAGAATACGGAGGAGGCTTCCATCAGCCTGGGCGCGTCGAAGTTGAAGACCTTCCTGTTTGTGACGGTCCCCCAGATGTCCGGCGGCATCATCCCGGGCGCCATCCTGAGTTTCGTCTCCATCGTCACTGAGGTCTCCAGCGGCATTTTTCTCTACAACAAGCGCACGATCACCCTGTCGCTGAGCGCCTATTCCGCCATCAGCCGGGGATCCTTCGGCACAGCCAGCGCCTTTGCCGCAGTGACGACGCTGGTGACGATCGGCTGCCTTGCGCTGTATGCCTACTTCACGCGCGGATCCGAACGGATGAGCGTGTGAGCCTGTTATGAGGCCAGGCGCGTCACCTGCTATTCGCCGTCATAGTAGGCGGCTTCCGCGTCGTCCCTGAAAAAGAGGCTGCGCTGACCAGCCTGCAGGATGCCCGTCTTTGCCGAATCGGGATACCGGACGATGTCCGGCCGGAAAGCGGTGTCCACATCCAGGTACACCAGGTCCTCGGTCCGGGAGGTATTGACGATCTTGTGGGCTCCCCGGCTTCCAGGAGGGCAGACGATGATATCCCCGGGACGGATCTTCTTGTCGCCTTCCGGCGTGATCGCCGTGCCCGCGCCGCTGATGACGTAGAAGACCTCCGCGTTTTGCGTATGATAATGGAAGGGATAGGAGGCCTTCTGCGAGGGGATGCGGTAAAAGGACACGGCGCACAGGCCCGCGACGTCCTTTACCGCGTGCTTGTAGTATTCGTAGGGCGGATGCAGGTCCTGATGCTTCGGCACGATGTCTTCCATTCTTGAGAACAGGATTTGATCCATTTGCTTTGCCTCCACCCTGCCGCCATCAAAGCCGATGGGATGGCGGGCTTTCGGGGCATGGCCGCCCGGTCATCCTGCGGCCGGTTTCCCGCCTGCGCTGTCAACGGTGCTCATGGAGGATCCATCCCAGACCGCTTTCCGCCGCGGGAGCCTCCGTAAAGATGGCCATGCTGTTGCTGAATGGCTCACCGCGCAGCCTGTACGATACATCCTAAAGCTCCGCGCTTTCGAACGTTGCCGCAGACGGAGGGCCGCTTTCTCCGCGGCACAAGGCGGCGATTTTTTCCGCGTCGGCAACCGGATAGCGGTCTTCCGAAGGATAAACGCAGCCGCCGAAATAGATGGACGGGTTGTTATGGCAGCTCGTATCATAGGCCGTCCGCTGGATCGCGAGATGGAGAAAATCGGACCCGATGGCGGCGGCGCACCAGGCGGCGTTGCCCAAATCGATGCCTCCGCCGGGCAGGACCTCAACGCGCCCCGCGGCGTGACGGAGCATGTCCCTGATGCGGCCGATGCCCTCAGGAACGGTGGGACGCTGGCCGCTCGTCAGGATGCGGCGGACGCCAAGGCGGATGAGGAGATCCATCGCGCCAAACAGATCAGGGACCACGTCGATGGCCCTGTGAAAGACGGATTCCCGGCTGCCGATGACCTCAAGCATGGCAGCGGTCCTTTCCTCATCGACGCTGCCATCCTGGCGCAGAAAACCGAACACGATCCCGTCCGCGCCATTGTCAAGCAGGATCCTGGCGTCCTGCAGCATGACCTCGAACTCGAGTCCGGTATAGCAGAAACCACCTTCCCTCGGACGTACCATGCACATCACGGGGATAGCGGTGTATTTCTTTGCCAGGAGAAGGGAGCCGACAGTAGGGGTGAGGCCTCCATGGAACAGGTCGCTGTTGAGTTCCACGCGATGGGCGCCGCCCGCGTTCGCGGCGATCACGTCCCCGGCAGAACCGCAGCAGATTTCATAGCGGATCTCATTCATATACGCACACGGGGTCCTTTCAGCCCTCCAGGGCGAAAACGACGTCCAGATTGAGCATGAAGGGGAACATGACGCCATTGATATTGGACAGGGGGAGCACGTCTTCGCTGAGGGAAATCCCCATCTGCCTGCGCATGGCGCTGCGGCGCTGCGCGATGCGCGCCCAGACTGCCGGATGCTGCTCCTGCAGTGATTTTCTGAGCGCTTCGCCGGCGACGATGACCGGGTCTTCGCAAATGGCGGTCCTGACCGGGTCCGGGTTGGATGCGATGATATCCGCCTGCATGTACGCTCCGTCAGGGACGGTGTGGGGGGAAGCTTCGAATGAAAGCGAATTCGTCCATTCATCCATCCCCGTGAAATGGCCCGCATTCAGATCGACCCCGAATTCCGATTCGCCGATGAGGTCATGCACGGCGCGGTGCAGCGCGTCACCGCTTGCGCCGACACGCAGGGTTTCGTACCAGGCGCACATGGCCCTGAAAAAACCGCCATAAAACGGGAAGAGATGGGGCTGGAGCTCCTGTTTCATCGAGCGCTGGTCATAGGAAGCCACGCCGACGCGCGCAGACAGGGAACCTCGGACCCCATAGGCCAGGCCGCATACATCCCCCAACTCCAGGCGCGTATCGTCCCGGGGCGACTTAAGACCAATGGAGACGCTGCGCGCTCCGAAATTGGTCAATGGAAACATGGTCCAGGGTCCGAATCCCGCCTTGGCCTCCTCGCCAAGCTCATATTCGGTGATGCCGGGCCTGAGGTGTTTGAGCATCCTCAGGAGCACACCCGAGCTTCTCGCCGCGGCAGCTTCTGCCTTTGCGATCTCCTTTGCACTTCGGACCTGGAGGCGCAGCCCGCGGTCAAGGCCGGTCAGCGCCCGTGTGAAGTTCAGCACATTGCCGCGGCCGGCTGCCGCAAAAAGCGCTTCCGTGACATAGTGGGGAAGATCGAAGGTGTGCGCCGGGTCCGTGCCGCAGTATTCGGCATAGAAATACTTGAAGCCGATGACGCCCACTCTCGTGCCCTGCACAATGCCTGCACCCTTTAGGATCTCGTCAAGCCTCTCTTTCGCGTTTCTCGGCTGCCCCTGGAGGCTGAAGTTCCTGTACCAGATCCTCCCGATGTCGTAGGGGATCGCATGGCTGTAAGCCATCCCCTCGTTACCCACCAGAAGCGAAGGCCTGCCGTCTTTCGGGACGATCAGAAGGCCCTCCTCGAATCGGCAGTCGTAGCCGCTGAAATACTCGATGTTCGCGAAATGCTCCCTGTCTCCGTAGATGACGGCAACATCCAGGCCATCTTCCGACATGCTTTTTCGAAGGAGGCGAAGGCGCTGAAGGTAGTCCTCCCCATCGAGCAGTACCTGGGGAATGTTTTCTTCCTTGAGAAACAAAGGGTCTGCCTTGGCCAAAACAAGTTTTTTCATCTATTCCATCCCTTTCCGTGCCGCCTTGATTATAATCGCCTGCCGGATGGACGTCAAACGCACGGGCGCGGCACGCTTGACAGGCCATGAAAGGGTGCTATAACCTGACTTTTACAGTTTGGAGAGAGAAAAGGCCTCACAAACGCAGTGTCTGCAA